>DATNNX010000131.1:0-14924 GCA_035601615.1 Xanthobacteraceae bacterium | reverse complement strand
ATTCCTTCGAATAGCCGATCGACCTTGTCGCGCCAGGCCTGCTGACCGGTGAAGAACGCGAGGCGGATCAGGTTCTGCGCCGCCAGGGCGTTGGCATTCGGTGTCGCATCATCAGTGGTGGCGCTGGGCCGCACCACCAGGCCCTCAGCATCATCGGCGGTGAGGAAATAGCCGCCGTTCTCCGGATTGACGTAATGCCGGTCGAGCGTCGCCTGCCAGGCGAGTGCACGCTCCAGATATGCTTGCTCGCCGGTGGCTTCGTGCAGCAACAGCGCTGCGCGAATCATGGAAGCGTGATCGGAGGCGAGGCCCGGGACGATCAGTTTGCCTGCGCGCCATGAATGGCCGAGGCGGTCTCCATGCGCCATCTTGGCGTCAACGAACAAGAAGGCGCGCGCGGCCATTTCAAGCCACAGTGGCTCTCTTAACGCGAGCCCGGCATTGACGAGCGCGGCAATCATCAAGCCATTCCAGTCCGCCAGCACCTTGTCATCGAGGCCCGGCCGCACTCGTTTGTCGCGAACGCTGAGTAATTTTTCGCGTAACGGCGCGAGCCTTTGCTCGTCCTCCGTACTACGCGGCATATGCTTGAGGCGATTGAGAATATTGTGGCCTTCGAAGTTGCCCTCGGCGGCGACATCGTAATGGGCGGCGAAAAAGGCAGCATCATCCTTACCCAAGGCGCTCGTCACCTCGTCCAACGACCAAACGTAAAACTTGCCCTCTTCGCCCTCGGAATCGGCGTCCAGCGAGGCGCAAAACGCTCCCTCGGGTGTTGTCATTTCTCGCGCCAGCCAAGCCACCGTCTCGCGCGCGCGACGCCGGAACAAGTCATTGCTCGAGCGCAGGTAAGCGAGCGCGAGCAGTTCGAGCAGGAGCGCATTGTCGTAAAGCATCTTTTCGAAATGCGGCACGAGCCAACGCTCGTCGACCGAATAGCGCGAGAAGCCGCCGCCGAGATGATCGTAGATGCCGCCCTCGCAAATGCGAGCGAGCGTGAGGTCCGCCGCCGCGAAACATCGGCTGTTGTTCGTGCGTTCCCCCGCGCGCCACAAAAATTCCAGCATCATCGATTGCGGAAATTTGGGCGCGCCGCGTATGCCGCCGTTGACCGGATCGATTATGCCCAAGAGCTGATCAGCAGCGCGGTCAAGGTCGGGTGCGGCAATCACCACGCGGCCCTCGGGCTTTGCGCTGGCCGTCAGCTGCGCCATAAGCGTGCTGCGGTTCTGCTCCACGCTTTTGGGCTTCTCCCGGAATACGCGCTCGACCTCACGCAAGACGTCGACGAACGCCGGCTTCCCATATCGGGCGGTATTGGGAAAGTAAGTGCCGCCCCAGAACGGCTCGCCGTTCGGGGTGAGGAACATCGTCAGCGGCCAGCCGCCGTGCTCACCGAGGTGGTGCAAAGCCGACATGTAGATCTGGTCGATGTCGGGACGCTCTTCGCGATCCACTTTGATGTTAACGAACAGATCATTCATGACCTGCGCGGTTGCCGCGTCTTCGAAGCTCTCGTGCGCCATGACATGACACCAGTGGCAGGCTGCATAGCCGACCGAGAGCAGGATCGGTTTGTTGGTGCGCTTTGCTTCGGCGAGTGCCTCGATTCCCCACGGCCACCAGTCGACCGGATTGTGCTTATGCTGCAGCAGGTAGGGGCTCGTCTCGTGCCCGAGACGGTTCTCGTGGGATGTGGCGACCGAATTCGATGACATCTACTGACAATGCCCGCCGGTGCGCTTGGTTCAGCGCGCGAGACCCGGCTAGATCACGAATAAATCGGCTTTCAAGCTACGCGTAACCTATTGCGCTGCGATATGACCTGCAAGCTGAGGACGTTCGAGTACGCCAAGAGATGACCAGCGACCGCGACACCATCTTTGCCCTCTCCTCCGGAAGGCCGCCGGCAGCAATCGCCGTTATTCGCGTTTCCGGTCCGCGCGCGGGCGCGGCTCTCGAACGGCTGATCGGTCGCGTGCCGCAGCCGCGACGCGCGTCGCTTGCTCAGGTGCGCGATCCGGCGACCCATCACGTCATCGACGAGGGACTTGTCTTATGGTTCCCCGGTCCGAACAGCGCGACTGGCGAAGACGTCGCCGAGCTACACGTGCACGGCGGCCGCGCGGTGATCGTGGCGGTTCTTTCGGCGCTGGCGAAGCTCGCCGGCTTGCGTCATGCGGAAGCAGGGGAGTTCACGCGCCGCAGCTTCGAAAACGGGCGCATGGAGTTGACCGCGGTCGAGGGGCTTGCCGACCTGGTTGCCGCTGAAACCGAGGCGCAACGTCGGCAGGCCTACCAGCAACTCAGAGGCCTCCTTGGTGATCGCGCCGAGAGCTGGCGGCAGCGGTTGATCGAGGCGCTCGCTTTGGTCGAAGCCGGCATTGATTTTTCCGACGAGGAGGACGTCCCCAAGGACATGATGTCGCGTGCCTTGGAACTCATTCGCCCACTCGGTGAGGAAATCAGCAAGGCGGGCGCGAGGCAGGGCGAGCGCTTGCGCGAGGGGCTGCGCGTTGCGATCGCGGGACCGCCGAATGCGGGAAAGTCGACCTTGTTCAACCGCCTGGCGCGTCGCGAGGCCGCAATCGTATCGCCTTTCCCCGGGACCACGCGCGACGTGCTCGAACTCCACCTCGACCTTGGCGGCTATCCGGTCACTGTCCTCGATACGGCCGGCATGCGCGAGACGAGCGACCCCATCGAACGCGAAGGGGTCCGGCGGGCGAGCGAACAGGCCGCCAGCGCCGATCTTGTGCTCTGGGTCACGGACGCTACCAAGATGAAATCGCCAAAGTTTTCAGCGCGCTGCGCACCCCACTCCGCACCGAATGCCGCCTGGCTGGTGGTCAACAAGACAGATCTTCTGACGGAGCAGGAGAGGCAAAGAGCCGAATCTGGATTCGGAAAATATGAAAATATGAATCTAGTTTCCAGTTCTACCGGGACCGGCGTAGACGGATTGGTGAACGCACTTTCCGGCTTTGCGGAGCGCTTCTTCACACCTGAACCTGCATTGGTCACGCGCGAGCGCCAGCGGGCGCATCTGAGAGAGACCGTCCTGGCGCTAGAGCGCGCGAAATGTGCCGCGCAGGAAGGCCGTGAGGAAATCATGGCGGAACACCTTCGGCTGGCGAGCAGGGCGTTGGGCAAGCTTCTGGGGCGGGTCGACGTGGAGGACGTTCTGGATGTGATCTTCCGAGATTTCTGTGTTGGGAAATAGCCGGCGATCGGGTTCCTCGTTTTTGCCCGCCGGGCGGCTGCGAAGGCGGAGTGAAGCCTGCCGGACTATGCTACATCCACTCGCCCATGTTTCACGTGAAACGCTCTCGCCGAGCGGGGCGAAATAGACGATCGATATCACCTTGGGTAGAAGCTCCGCGCTCGAAGGTTCGTAACGGATGGATGCGCAATACGACGTGATCGTGGTGGGTGGTGGCCATGCCGGCTGTGAGGCGGCGGCGGCCGCGGCGCGTCTGGGCGCCAAAACTGCGCTGGTTACGCATCGCTTCGCGACCATAGGCGCAATGTCATGCAATCCCGCGATCGGGGGCCTCGGCAAAGGCCACCTTGTCCGTGAGATCGATGCATTGGACGGCCTGATGGGGCGGATGGCCGACCTCGGGGGCATCCAGTTCCGTGTCCTCAACCGGCGCAAAGGTCCGGCAGTGCGTGGACCGCGCGCCCAGGCGGATCGCAGGCTCTATGCCCGCGCCATGCAACAGGCAATCTCGGGGATTCCCAATCTCACCGTTATCCAAGCCGAGGCGGACGACCTCATTATTCGAGGCAAACGAAGCGCTGGCATCAAGCTAGCGGATGGGCGCGAGCTCGGGACAGCGGCCGTCGTACTGACAACCGGGACCTTTTTGCGGGGTCTCATCCACGTCGGGGATCGAACGACGCCCGCGGGCCGCGTCGGCGAAGCGCCTGCGATTGGCCTTGCTTTGACGCTGGAGTGGCTTGGATTTGCGCTCGGGCGGCTCAAGACCGGGACACCGCCGCGGCTCGATGGCCGCACAATCGATTGGGTCGCCGTGGACATGCAGCCGGGAGATGAGCCGCCCGAGCCGTTTTCCACCCTTACCGAGCGCATTGAAAACCCGCAGGTCCAGTGCGGTATTACCCGCACGAACGCAGCGACCCATCAGATTATCCGCGAGAACGTTCACCGCTCGCCGATGTATTCCGGTCAGATTCGCAGCAAGGGGCCCCGTTATTGCCCGTCGATCGAGGACAAGATCGTGCGCTTCGGCGAGCGGGAAGGGCATCAGATTTTTCTTGAGCCTGAGGGGCTCGATGATCCCACGGTCTATCCCAATGGCATCTCGACTTCGTTGCCGGAGGAGGTGCAAATCGCGCTGATCGCGACCATCCCGGGGCTCGGGAGGGCGCGCATTATCCGGCCCGGCTACGCGATCGAATACGACCACGTCGATCCGCGCGAGCTTGAGCCCACGTTGGAGACCAAGCGGATGCCGGGTCTGTTCCTGGCGGGACAAATTAATGGGACAACCGGTTACGAAGAGGCGGCGGCTCAGGGCCTGCTTGCGGGGCTCAATGCGGCCTCGCGCGCGGGTGGGGGAGGCGCCGTTACCTTCGACCGTGCCGAGGCATATCTCGCGGTAATGATTGATGATTTGGTGACGCGCGGCGTGACAGAGCCGTACCGGATGTTCACCTCGCGCGCGGAATACCGGCTCACCCTGCGTGCCGACAATGCCGATCAGCGCCTCACAGGGCGAGGCATTGCAATTGGCTGCGTCGGTGCAACGCGCCGCTCCCGGCACGAGTCGAAGATGGCAGCCCTTGACGCGGCACGCGATTTCGCCCGCTCGGTTTCGCTGACACCGAACGAGGCGGAACGCCATGGACTTGCCCTCAACAGGGACGGCCAGCGGCGTACCGCTTTTGAGCTGCTATCACACCCGAACATTGGCATCGCAGAACTCGCGAAGATCTGGCCCCGCTTCGCCGATCTGCCGCCGAAAATCGCAGAACAAGTCGAAATCGACGCTAAATATGAGGTCTACCTGTCACGCCAGGCAGCTGACATCGCTGCCTATCGCCGAGATGAAAGCCTGCAACTCCCAGAGGGATTCGACTATTCGCAGCTGCCCGGGCTCTCAATTGAAGCTTGCCAAAAGCTCAGTTCCGCGCGTCCCCGCACGATCGCTCAGGCCGCGCAGATGGATGGCATCACGCCGGCGGCGCTCACCCTTCTCGTTGCGCACCTCCGACGGATTGGCCAGCGCCCTAAAGCTGCGGCCGCCGCAAGCTAATGTCGCGGACCCGCCGGCCCCCTTCTAGTACGGGGCAGAGGAGCCGGGGAAGCGGGCGAGGCAAGGCCACGGCGCCTGCAGCTGCAGATCGCGCTCGCGCGCTGGTCCTCACGCCCGTTTCACGTGAAACACTCGAACGCCTCGATCGCTTCGTTGCGCTTCTGCTGACGTGGCAGCGGACCACAAACCTGATTGCCCCATCCACGGTTTTGAATCTGTGGACACGGCACATCGCCGACTCGCTGCAGCTGCTAAGCTTCGTGCCCGATGCGCGGATTTGGGTCGACCTGGGGACGGGAGGCGGTTTCCCCGGCCTGGTCATTGCTTGTGCGCTTGCGGACCGGCCCGGCGCTCACGTTTATCTCGTTGAAAGTAATCACAAAAAGGCGGCGTTCCTGCGTGAAGCCCAGCGCCTGACCGCGGCGCCAGCGACCGTGCATGCCACGCGCGGCGAGGAATTCGTGGCGAGCTTCGAAGGCCGGGCGGATGTCGTGACCGCACGCGCCCTCGCTCCCCTCAAGCCATTGCTGGACCAATGCTTTCCGCTTCTGGGGAAAAACGGTGCGGTGGGCTTGTTCCCGAAGGGGCGACATGCAGAGCTTGAACTCCGAGAGGCGCGTGAGTCGGCCGCCATGCAGGGGTGGGCCATGGCAGCCGCGCTCGTGCCCAGCCGCATCGAGCCTGCGGGACACATTGTCGTCATTCGGGATGTGGAGCGGCGCAACATAAGGCCATAACATTTCACCTGATTCGCGACCTAGGGCTCCTTGACGCGGGACGCAATGCCATGACCGACCCTGCGGATTTGCCGGCGCCGTCGCCGGCACAAACGCCGTCCGTCGTTGCCCTTGCAAGCCGTATTGGCAACCCCGCGCCCGCGCGTGTCATCGCGATTGCCAACCAGAAAGGCGGCGTCGGCAAGACCACGACCGCGATCAATCTCGGCACCGCACTGGCCGCCATCGGCGAGCAGGTTCTGATCATCGATCTCGATCCACAGGGCAATGCGTCGACCGGCCTCGGGATCGATCGGGGCAACCGTCGCCATTCGACTTACGATGTGTTGATGGGAGCGGCGAGTTTGTCGGATGCCGTGCTCGCGACCGCGGTGCCGCGCCTCTCGATTGTGCCCTCGACCATCGATCTCTCCGGCCTCGAACTCGAGGTGAGCCAAGAGCGCGATCGGGCTTTTCGGCTGCGCGGGGCGCTTGCGCCGATGCGCGGTACGACCGCGCGCGTGAACGATTTCAGCTATGTGCTGATCGATTGTCCGCCGTCTCTCAATCTGCTCACTGTCAACGCACTGGCGGCAGCAGATGCCGTTCTGGTCCCGCTGCAGTGCGAATTCTTCGCGCTGGAAGGATTGTCGCAGCTCCTGCAGACCGTCCACACCGTGAAATCCCAGCTCAACCCCGAGCTCATGATCCACGGCATCGTGCTCACGATGCATGATGCACGCAACAATCTCTCGAACCAGGTCGTGGCCGATGTGCGGGCGAACAGCAAGCAGAAGGTCTACGACACCGTCATCCCACGCAACGTGCGCGTATCGGAGGCGCCGTCCTACGGCAAACCCGTGCTCGTCTACGATCTCAAATGCGTTGGGAGCGAAGCCTATTTGCGGCTGGCGACCGAGATCATTCAGCGCGAGAAGGAATTGACGGCACACTCGCCGCCCGCGGAGAACGTCATTGATTCGGATCAGCGGCATGGTGCCGCGTGATGCAACAAGCTTGAGGAGGCGCGGCCATGCCAGATGAGGGCCGATCGCGACTCGGGCGCGGTCTTGCCGCGCTGATGGGCGACGTTGGCGTCGAAACGACGAGCGCACCCGAGCGCGCACGCAACCAGCGTCGCGTTCCGATCGAGTTTCTCAGGCCCAATCCGCGCAATCCTCGACGCAACTATCCAGAAGCCGAGCTCGATGAGCTTGCGGCGTCAATAAAAGAGCACGGCATCATCCAACCGGTTATTGTCCGTTCGCTCCACGGCGCGAAAGATGCCTATGAAATCATAGCTGGCGAGCGGCGCTGGCGAGCGGCCCAGCGCGCCGCTCTGCACGAAATTCCAATCGTGCCGCTCGAAGTAAGCGACAGCGAAGCGCTCGAGCTTGCGATCATCGAGAACGTGCAGCGCACTGATCTTAATGCGCTGGAGGAAGCCGCCGGATATCAGGCGCTCGCGAGCGAGTACCAGCGCAGTCACGACGATATCGCCAAGGTCGTCGGCAAGAGCCGCAGTCATGTCAGCAATACACTGCGCCTGCTGAAGCTGCCGGAGCCCGTGAAGGCTTTCATCCACGCCGGCAAGATTACGGCTGGCGCCGCGCGTATGCTCGTCGGCGCGCCCGATCCGGAAGAGATGGCGCGCGAGATCGTCGACCGGGGGCTCAACGTTCGCCAGGTGGAGGCGCTGGCGAAGGAGCGCGCATCAAGCAGACGCAGCGCGACTAACAATCGCGCGGTGAAGAACGCCGATACGATTGCGCTCGAGCGGCGGGTTTCGGACGCGCTTGGCCTTGCAGTCGCGATCGATCACCGCGGCGAAGGCGGGATGCTGCGAATCCGTTATCGCAGCCTCGATCAGCTCGACCACGTGCTGCGGCGACTTGAAAAGAATTGATCCGGACAGTCGCGAATGCGTTCTGGCCGTTGTCCTTGCGGCGGTGGCACACAAGCGTCTGCAGTTATTGCTTTCGGCGCGCGTCAAGGGCGAGCGTCAGTAGCGCCCGCCGCGCAATCGGTTCGGCCATTGCGGACTGCCGGCGCGCTTCGAGCGCGGCCTCTCCCAGCCGCGCCATCGCACGTTCTAGCCGTGCCGATGTCCAGGTCCTGAGCGCAGCTTCGACGACACGCTTGCGATTGAAATGAACGAATGGCTGGATGCCTTCGGCGGCCTCGGTGATCGAGTCGCCTTGGTCGATGGACAGCCTCGCCCTATGCAGCTGTGCCACATGCCGTAGGGCGGCCGACAGGATCGCGCCCGGCGCTGTTCCAGAGGTGCGCGCCTTGGCGAACTGGACTTCGACCTCGCCAGGGCTGCCGGCAAACGCGGCGTCGATCAACTCATCGAGCGCGAGCGTCGAGGCGTCGGCAACCACCGCCGCCACGTCTTCCAACTCAACGCGTTCCTTGCCGCGCGTGAACAGCGCCACCTTGCGAATTTCATGGCGCGACGCGAGGCGATCGCCTCCGAGCAACGGAATGAGAGCGGCGCGCGCCTCCGGCGATATGGCAAGACCGGCCTCGCCCATCTCCTGGTCAATGAGACGAATCAAATCTTTTTCCGTGTCGGGGTAGCAAGGCAGCGCAGCGGCGGTCTTGGCGCGCTCGCAAACAGCGCGCAGCGGCGCGTTGCGCTTGAGGTCGCCGGCCTCGATCAAGATGCGGCAATTCGGCGGGGGCGCTGCAATGAGAGCTTCGAGCGCGGGAGCAAAGTTGCGCGCGCCGGCCTTTATCCAGACTGCCCGGCGGCCGCCGAACAGTGGAATCGTGTTGGCCTCGTCGACGAGGCGGGTAGGCTCGCTGCTGAGATCGTCGCCATCAAGCCGCGCAAGTTGAAAAGGATCCTTCGGATCGTCGACCGATTGGCGCACAAGCGCTTCCGCGCGCTCGCGCACCAGGCCCGCATCCGGGCCGAAGATGAGCACGATCGGCCGAGTCGGGCGGGCAAGGAAGTTCTCGACCTCGGAGCCTTTCAGCGCGACCATGAGGTCTCCCGATCTCCTGCATCATGTCGAGGGGGGCAGCGAGAAGCGCTCTGCCCCGTTCAAATCGGGGAGAGCTCGGCCGCCTCTGCGAAGAGACGATTTTGAGAAGCGCCTTTACGTCCCAGCGATGAAATAGGATGCAAGCCGCGCCCTGATATTGTCGGAGATCACTTTCGCCGCGCGCAACTCAGCATCCCGCAATCCGCGCACGCGTGCGAACCGTTGCTCCTGGCCTGGAATGTCATAGGACACGCGGGAGAAGGTGGTGCCAGTGACCACGAGCTTGCCAGTTCCGATTTCGGTCAGCGTATACGTCGCATTGATGCCGTAGTTCTCCACATCGGGCCGCGAGGTGTTCACGTCGACGATGATCGATGCGCGTGTGGAGGTGATGGCAATCTTCAGTCGATGGGTGGGTGGCGCCGCGTAGCCGCCCCCGGTGAAGTCAAAGAGCAGCGCATTGCGGATTTCGACCGCGATCCGCGCCTCGTCGGTTCCCTTCGGCGCCTGGATCTGCTGCACGTCAACCGCGCTGAGCTGGTCGCGCAACAGCGGCCCGCCGGCTGGAGATTGCTCGCCATAAAGTGGTTGGAAGCAGCCGGCGGCCAACGCGGCGAGCGCCAGCGCGCCGATGGCGCGCATCAGCTTTGCCCGCGCGGAGACGGTCGGGCAAGGCACGGCTTGTCCCGGCCCCATGCGCCATCGCGTGGGAGAGCCGAGTAGAGCCGTACCCTTGTCATGCCACCACATTGACGATCCTTTGCGGAACGACGATCACTTTCTTGGGCGGCCTGCCATCGAGCGCCCGTTTTACTGCATCGAGGGCCAAAACAGCGGACTCGATCTCGGTGTTGGCAGCATTTCGGGCAACTGTGACATCGCCGCGCTTCTTACCATTGATTTGGACCGGAAGTGTGATCATGTTTTCGACCAAAAGGTCGGCCTCGAGCTGCGGCCAAGGCTCTGAGGAGACAAGCGTTTTGTGGCCGAGCGCGGCCCAGCACTCCTCCGCCAGATGCGGCATCATCGGGTGAAATAGCCGCACCAGAATGTCGGCTGCTTCCCGCACCGCCCAGCGATAGTCGGCAGTTGGCTCGGTCGTTAGATCGGCGAGTGAGCTCTGGAACGCGTTGGCAAGTTCGTAAATATGCGCGACGCACACGTTGAAGCGAAGTCGCTCGATATCCTCCGAGACGCGCGCGAGCCCTCGGTGGGCCGCCTTGCGCAAGGTGAGCGCGGCCTCGCTGAAGTGGGGCGGGCGGGGAAGATCCGCGGGTGCGGCCACCTCTGCTGCCTCGCGCACCAGCCGCCAGAGCCGTTGCACGAATCGCCAAGCGCCCTGCACGCCCTCCTCGGTCCAGATCACATCCCGTTCGGGGGGCGAATCGGAGAGCATGAACCAGCGCGCGGTGTCGGCGCCGTAGCTCCCAATAATGTCGTCAGGGTCGACCGTGTTGCGTTTCGACTTCGACATCTTCTCGATGGGGCCGATCGCGACCGGTTCGCCGGTTGCGAGCAGTCTGGCGCGACGTTCTTCGCCCGCGCCTTCGACTCTGACTTCGGCGGGCATGACCCATTCCCCGTTCGCGGCGTGATAGGTCTCGTGTACCACCATGCCCTGGGTGAACAGGCCCGCGAACGGCTCATCGAGGTCGATGTGCCCGGTCGCGCACATCGCGCGCGTGAAGAAGCGGCTGTAGAGCAGGTGCAGAATGGCATGCTCAATGCCACCGATATATTGGTCGACAGGCATCATCCGGTCGGCGACGGCGCGATTCGTTGGACAGGTTGCCCAGGGATCGGTGAAGCGGATGAAATACCAGGACGAATCGACGAACGTGTCCATAGTATCGGTCTCGCGCCGAGCCGCCCCGCCGCATTGCGCGCACGCCACGTTTTTCCAAGTCGGATGGTGGTCGAGTGGATTGCCGGGTCGATCGAAATTCACGTCGTCGGGCAGGGTGATTGGCAGATCGCGTTCGGGCACCGGCACGATGCCGCAGCGCTCGCAGTGAATCACAGGAATCGGGCAGCCCCAGTAGCGCTGGCGTGAAATGCCCCAGTCGCGCAAACGGAAATTGACTTGGCGCGTGGCAATGGGGGAGTTGCCATGCGATGTCCGCTCGAGTCGTTGTGCAACCTCTTGCTTCGCTTGCTCCACGCTCATGCCGTCGAGAAAGCGCGAATTGATCATGCGGCCGTCGCCTTCATATGCGGTGTCGGTGATGATGAAGGTGTCGGCCTCCTGTCCTGGCGGGCACACCACTGGCGTGTTGCCGAGGCCGTATTTGTTGGCGAAGTCGAGGTCGCGCTGGTCGTGTGCCGGGCAGCCGAAGATCGCGCCCGTGCCGTAGTCCATCACCACGAAATTGGCGACATAGACCGGAAGCTTCCAGTTCGGGTCGAAGGGGTGGAGAGCCTTCATGCCGGTGTCGAAACCCTTCTTCTCGGCGGTATCTATCAATTGCTGTGCAGTGCCGTGGCGTCTGCATTCCGCGATGAATGCCGCGAGTGCGGGGTTCTTGGCTGCCGCGGCGGCGGCGAGCGGATGATCGGGCGAAAGCGCCATGAACTTGGCGCCGAACAGCGTATCATGCCGCGTGGTGAAGACTTCGAGTTCGTCTTCCGCATTCGCTGTTGTGGTGGGATCGAGCGCAAAGCGGATGAGGAGTCCTTCGGAGCGGCCGATCCAATTGCGCTGCATCACGCGAACCTTCTCCGGCCAGCGGTCGAGCCGGTCGAGCGCCTGCAGCAAATCCTCGGAAAATTTGGTGATCCGGAAATACCACTGCGGCATTTCGCGCTGTTCGACCACTGCCCCCGAGCGCCAGCCGCGGCCGTCGATCACCTGCTCGTTGGCGAGCACGGTCTGGTCGACCGGATCCCAGTTCACCTTGCCCAGCTTGCGCTCGACCAGACCCGCGCGAAGAAAGTCGACGAACATCTTTTGCTGGTGCTTGTAGTAGGCGGGATCGCAGGTCGCGACCTCGCGCGTCCAGTCGAGCGAGAGCCCCATTGATTTGAGCTGCGCCTTCATCGCGGCGATGTTCTGATAAGTCCATGTCTTGGGATGGACCTGGCGCTCCATGGCCGCGTTCTCCGCCGGCATGCCGAACGCGTCCCAGCCCATGGGATGCAGCACGTTGAGGCCCATCGCGCGTTTGAAGCGCGCGACCACGTCACCCATGGTGTAGTTGCGCACGTGCCCCATATGGATGCGTCCCGACGGATACGGGAACATCTCCAGGACGTAGTATTTCTGGCGCGGATCGTCGTTACGGGTGGCGAAAATGCCCCGCTCGTCCCACACTTTTTGCCAGCGGACCTCCGCCTCGCGGGCATTGTATCGCTCGATGGCCATGGAATGAGTATGCCTGCCAAATACTTACCAAGGCACTAGGGCAGCAAACGGGCATTGGTCAACTGTCTCGACGTCATCTTTGGCACTAAGTCCGGCCGCTGCTTTGCTGTTCTGGGACGAAAGATGCTGGCGTAAGGATTCGAGCCATTTGGTGAAACCCTCCCGCGCGAAGTATTTCGTCCAGCGGCCGCAATCCTCCGGGTTGCAGTCGAACGTTGCCCGCCAACGAAGCTCTTAGTGCCGTCCTGGCTTGAACCACTGAAGTGCGATCGAAGCCGGCTTGAATCGTTTCGATCTCGCGGAAATCGGGTGGCGCGCTTATCTCCGATTTGAGAGCAAGGAGCGGAGTGCTTGCGGTGCTGCGATCCATAGATTGCCACCAGGATGCGGATCGATCCGCGTGAACCTGATGGAGCAAGACGATGTCCTTGATGATGCGAACCGCCGAAAAATCGGAAAAATTGGCGTCTCTTGATAATGATGCGTGCTGGAGCGCGGTCGAACGGCGCGATCGCGCGGCCGACAGCACATTCGTTTATTCTGTGCGCACGACCGGTGTCTATTGCCGGCCGTCGTGTGCCGCGCGTCTGCCGCGACGCGATAACGTGGCCTTCTACAAAACCTGCGCCGATGCCGAGCGTGCGGGATTTCGGCCGTGCAAACGCTGCCGACCAAATGCACCCGCGCTCGTCGACGTCCACGCCGGCGCGGTCGCGCGCGCGTGCCGCCTCATTGAAGAGGCTGAGGAGGCACCGAGCCTCGATACGTTGGCGCGAGCCGCCGGCATGAGCCGTTTCCATTTCCACCGCGTGTTCAAGGCAGTCACCGGCGTGACGCCGAAGGCCTATGCCGCCGGCCATCGTGGCAAGCGCGTGCGCGAGGAGCTCTCCTCGGGCGAGAGCGTCACGCAAGCGATCTATGGCGCCGGCTTTAACTCCAACGGGCGTTTCTACGCCGCCGCGCCAGGTCTTCTCGGCATGACGCCGACGCAGTTTCGCAGCGGCGGGAGCGGCAACGTCATTCGCTTTGCGGTTGGCGAGTGCTCGCTCGGTGCGATCCTGGTCGCGGTCACCACCAAAGGCGTGTGCGCCATCGAGTTCGGCGACGATCCCGAGGCGTTGATCTGCGCTCTGCAGGACCGCTTCCCCAAAGCGCAGCTTCTCGGTGGCGATAAAGCATTCGAGCGGCTCGTCGCGGAGGTGGTCGGTTTCGTCGAGGCGCCGGCGCGTGGCCTCGATCTGCCGCTCGATATCCGCGGCACCGCATTCCAGCAGCGGGTGTGGAAGGCGATCCGCGATATCCCCGCTGGCTCGACTGCAAGCTACCGCGATGTCGCCAAGCGGATCGGCGTGCCGAAAGCGGTGCGCGCAGTGGCACAGGCTTGCGGGGCCAATGGCATCGCGGTCGCTATTCCTTGCCACCGGGTCGTGCGCACCGATGGTTCGGCCTCCGGCTATCGCTGGGGTATCGACCGAAAACGCGCATTGCTGGATCGGGAGAAGGCGGCATGACCCGCGTTCTCTCCATCAGGCGTGAGCATTGGTCCGGCGCGGAAGTAGGCGGGCTCGCCACGCAAATCGCGGCGCTCGACTGGACAGATATCGCTGCGCAGCTCGACAGCCATGGTTTCGCGACGACCGGGCGGCTACTGACATCCCAGCAATGCGCCACGCTCGCGACGAGTTACGCCTCTGACGCGCCGTTTCGAAGCCGAGTGGTGATGGCACGACATGGCTTCGGCCGCGGCGAATACAAATATTTCGCCTATCCGCTGCCGGAATTGGTGGCGGCGCTGCGGACCGCCCTTTACCCGCCGCTTGCCGAAATCGCCAACGATTGGAACGATGCGCTTGGAGTCGGCGTGCAGTTTCCGCGCGATCACGCGAGCTACCTCGCGCGCTGCCATAAAGCCGGGCAGACGAAACCCACGCCGCTTCTCCTCGCCTATGGGCCCGGCGACTACAATTGTCTGCACCAAGATCTCTACGGAGAACACGTGTTCCCCTTGCAGGTCACCTTGCTGCTGTCCTGCCCGGGCGAGGATTTCACCGGAGGTGAATTTGTCCTCACCGAGCAGCGGCCGCGTATGCAGTCGCGGGCGGAAATCGTTCCACTCGCGCAGGGTGAAGGCGTCATCTTTCCCGTGCACCACCGGCCGGTTCGAGGCACGCGCGGCACCTACCGCGTCAACATGCGCCATGGCGTGAGCCGCTTGCGCTCTGGTTCTCGCCACACGCTGGGGATCATCTTCCACGACGCTAAGTGAGTGATCCGGGCGACGCGCCGGGACGCACGCTATCTGATAGAATGGAATGAATGAGCGGCGCAGCGAATCTCATCGAGACGCCCCTGAGTAAGGTCCGCGATCAGATCGCGCGCGCCTGCGCCGATGCGCGCCGCGATCCGGCCTCGGTGACATTGGTCGCGATTTCGAAGACGTTCGGGCCGAACGTGATCGAGCCGGTCATCGCCGCGGGCCAACGGGTGTTCGGCGAAAACCGGGTGCAGGAGGCGAAGGCCAAATGGCCGCCGCTCAAAGAGCGCCATGGCGGCATCGAGCTCCACCTCGTGG
>DATNNX010000130.1:0-4339 GCA_035601615.1 Xanthobacteraceae bacterium | reverse complement strand
CGGGCGCCGCGTCTTGCCGCTCTCGCAGGCAAGGCCGGCGAGCGTCCAGCCCATGGTGCCGTTACGCAGCGCCACGACCTTGTTGGGCACGCCGGCGTTGATCAGCGACTGCGCCCCGATGATGCTGCGCGTGCGCCCCGCGCAATTGACCACAACCGTCGTTTCAGGCGAGGTCGCGAGGTCGCGGACGCGCAGCACCAGCTCTGCGCCGGGCACGTTGACGGCGGTCGGGATCGACACGCGCTGGTATTCGTCGAACGGCCGGCTGTCGAGCACCACGAAGTCGCTGCGCTCGTGCATCAGCCGCGCAAGCTCCTCGGCCGAGATGCTCGGCGTGGCGGCCGCATGCTCGACAAATTCGCCAAAAGCCTTGCTCGGCACGTTGACGCCGGAGAACAGTTCGAACCCGGCCTTCGCCCAGGCTGCAACCCCGCCGGCGAGCGCGTGCAGGTTCGTGTAGCCGGCGCGCGCAAGAATCGCGGACGCGCGCTCGACCAAGCCGTCGGCGTCGTCGCACAGCACGATGCGCGTGCCGCGCCGCGGCACGAGGCGGGTGAAGTTGAGCTCGAGCCGGCTCAGCGGCGCCGAGCGCGCAAACAAGAGATGATTTTGCGCGAAAATCAGCTCCTCGCGCAGATCGACGAGCGCCAGCTCGTGCCGGTCTGCCAGCATCGCCTTCAGGGCGGGTGCGCTCAGCGGCTGTAAAGCAGGCATCGTTTCAAATGGCGCGCAGCTGGTTCAAACCAAAGCAACGGACTCGGTCCTACCCTCCCCCTTGTGCGGAGGGTCGGCGCGAAGCGCCGGGGTGGGGGTCCTTGTTGTTGCGCGAGGCGTGTCCAGCGACTCCGACCCCCACCCCCAACCCCTCCCCACAAGGGGGAGGGGAGCCCACCGAGACCGCGGCGCGGGTGTCGATCAACCACGCTCGTTCGTTTTGCTCCGCGCCGCTTTCACGTCGCCTGCTGCGGCGTCATCTGCTCCACCTTGCCCGAGGCGAGATCGAAGCGCACGCGCTTGATCTTGTCGAGGTTGGTCCCGGTCACGCGTACGAAGCGGGCATAGTCGGGATAGTCGATCGAATGGATAGTGCCGTCCTGATAGATGCCGGCGTGTCCGGGCAGCAGGCGATATTTCTTGACCGGCTTGAGCTTGGCCTTTTTCGGGTCGGCGTCGTCGTCCTCGCGCTTCCACTCGACCATGTCGGTGTAGTGGGTGGCCTGGCCATAGATCGCCCAGGACGCGCCGTGGTCGTGCGGCGGAGAGACGCGGGCCTTGTCATTGATATGCGCAAGAATCTGAAAGCCGAGGTCCGGATCCTCGTAGAGCACCTTGAGCCCGCGCGGCACATGATCGCCGCAATAGGTCTCGACGAAGTCGCGGTTCGAGAGGAGCTGCTCGAGCTTCAGGCGCACCTGCTCGCGGCCCTGAGGTCCGCCATCGCGCTTGAGAATAGCGCGGCAATCCGACACGAATTGATCGAGATCGTAGGCCATGGCTGCCTCCTTGGAATGCCCTAGCTTCGCGCATCACGGCGGCGAGCGCCAGAGCAGTTTCTGGTAGTGGAATCCGCGCGAGCGACGAACTCGGTCCTACCCTCCCCCTTGTGGGGAGGGTCGGCGCGAAGCGCCGGGGTGGGGGTCCTTGTTATTGCGCGAGGCGTGTACACCGACTCTGACCCCCACCCCCAACCCCTCCCCACAAGGGGGAGGGGAGCCGACCGAGTGCGCGGCGCCGCTTCGGGGCGAAGCTAAAACCGGCTCACTCGGTCTAAAATGACCCGCAGACGGCTATGGCGACGGTCAATCCGTCTCTCTCAATCGCTTGAACCGAAAGTCACAGTGGCTAGCGCCCTGCATGATGGTTTGTGTGCGCGTGAGCTTTATGTTGGGACCGAATCCCTCGGCCATGGCGAAGTCCGCGCTGCAGACCAGCAGGAATCCAAGCTCCGGCTCACCCAGCTCCTTGTAGAACTCAGCGTACCGGCATCCCGCAACATCGATCTCGAACGCATCTTGTGACTGCTCGCGCACTCGATAATCGAGAGCGTCCTCGCGGGCGAACGTTGCGAACGCAGACGCGATGCTCTTCCCAAGGCTCTTCTCATTCTTCGTGCGCCAGAACTCTTCGCCGTAGCGACGATAGATATCACCCAGCGCCCTTCGAACGAGGGCGTTTGCTCGCTCCTTGCCCAATTCCGCCTGCAGGGCCTTCACCAGCGGAAGGAGGACCTGAGCCTGGATTTTGGCTTGTTGAATGAGGGGAATGCCCACGCTCAACCTCTCGTGCTCGGTACAGTTATAACGATAGCTCGGCCGGCGGCTTCAGTGAAGAATAGGTTGCCGCCGCTATTCGGCCTGCTGTTGCTCAATTCGCCGAGACGCAGCACTTCGGTCGCTTTTAGGACGAAGCGGACGATGACTTTGCCGCGTCCACGGAGCGCGATTTATGAGGGCATCCCGAATTCCTCGCTTTGCCTGGAAGCAACTCAAGGCACTCTGTTGCGCTCCAGCCTCGGCTCTCGATTGCCGCTTTCGCGGGGATGACCGGAGTTTGCGCGGTCGGCGTTCGTGAGGCCCATATCGGCGATGGCTTTGTCCAGAGCTTGCCCATGCTCGTCGGCGAGCGCATCCTTGATCAGAGCTGCGAGGGTCGCTGCAGAATCGCTTCGTCCAAGCAGGCGCGGAATTAGCACCATGAGCCGGTCGAACTTGGCCTGTCCGCCTTCACGCGTATCGCCGTAACCTTTGACCAGGTTTCGCATGCGCGCGACCTCAACCGCGAGCGGATAGTCCGTGCGCGCGGTCGCCGCCACAAGATTGAGCCAATGGGACAGCGCCGCCTGCTCGGCGGCGGAACGCAACGAGCGGCGGCGCAGCCGCTTGAGCTTCGCCAGCGCGTAGAGCAGCAGGAATCCGCCGACCGACGTGGTCTTGATGACCCGTCCCTTGCGCGTAGCGCGATCGAGCAAGGCACGGGCCCAGCGCGTGCGCAGGAGCCAGTGCCCGAGCGCAGCCGGCAACGTATCGGCGATCTCCTGCGTGCGAGGGTGAAAGAATTCGGCGATCTCGAGGATCTGCCCGTCCTCGATCCTTACTTCTTCGCGCACGCGCGCGAAGCGGCTCGACCGAATTTTTAGCTCCGCGACGCGGATGGTATCCTCGTAGGTCATCGCCAGCGCGAGCTGCCGCGCGGTTTCCGCGAGCAGGGCACCCGAGCCGTCGCCGTGTTGCCGTTCGATGTCCTGGAAGCGGGCGAGCCGCGCCAAAAACTGCCGTGCGTAGCTCTTGTCCTGATAGTCGACAAGCCGCTCGATCGCGACAAGGACGATCGCCCGCGCGTCGCCGGTAAAGTCGCGCGCGGCTGCGTCCAGAAGATCGCGCACCGCGCGCGGCGCGGCGCGCGTGCCATGGCCGATCGATGCGGCCGGGGCAACGGCCGCGCCGCCCGATTGCGCCGCCTCGAATCCCGCGCCGAAGGCGGCGAGGCTGCGCTCGACCCCGACTTGGCCGCGGCGGATCGCCGCCTCGAACGCCATGCGCGGGAAGGGAAGCGCAGCGGAGCCCGCGAGCGCGCCGAACAACACCGCGCTGAGCACGCTGCCGGTCGCGTCCGCCAGCGCCTCCATGTCGAACGCGAGGAGTTCGCGCGCGGCCTCGCGGCAGGCGGCGAGCAGCGCTGGCGCATCGACGCGGCCGTCGGCGAGCGCAATCTTCTCGGTCATGGCGAAGACGCGATGGGTGGAAGCGATGAGCAGCGTCCGCTCCGGCGTGACGAAGCCGCGCTCCACCGCGCGCGCGGCTTCCATCAGCTCGGAGGCGAGCACGATGTCGACGTCGCCCGGCACCGGCATCAGCGCCAGCACCGGCGCGCGGCCCGCCGCCTGCGCGGCCGCTTTCGGAAACAATTCGACGTAATAGATGGTGGCGCCGGTGCGCTGCGCGACGCCCGGCACGGAGGTCGCCTGGGCGAGATACCCGCCGTGCTGGGCAAGATCGACGATCCAGTCGGCAAGCACGCCGCCGCCCTCGCCGCCGAGCGCAACTACTGCAATGGTGATCGGCCGCACCGTGGCGACTCGCGCCTGCCCTTCGTCATCCATCTTCTAGAGTGTATCCCGCTGCGCCAGCCGCAGACTCGGTCTGCTCCCTCCCCCCCTTGTGGGGGAGGGATGGGGAGGGGGGTGATGCCGTTGGCAAATGCTGGTACGTCAATCTCGCGACCCCCACCCCCAGCCCCTCCCCACAAGGGGGAGGGGAGCATACCGAGTGCGCGGCACGGTTAGGCTTCAATCCCGAGATGCCCGTCAAGCCGCGGCGAGGCGGCCGTCCATGCGCCGTTG
>DATNNX010000129.1:0-21641 GCA_035601615.1 Xanthobacteraceae bacterium | reverse complement strand
CCTGGCATCACCGTTCGGGTCGAGCGATCCGGCGCCGAGCGCGTGTTTCAGCGCATCGGGCAGGAGATGGAGAGCCGCATCCATGCGGTCGACGTGGTGAACAGCGCGGACGGCGCGCACTTCATCGTTTGGAAGCGCAATGGTTGGCTTGCGCCGTATCTGCCGGAGGAGGTCGCGCGGCACTACCCCGCGCAATATTACGACCCCGACGGGCTGTGGGTGACGACGCGGGTATGGCTCTCCTCGCTCGGGTACAACACGAATCTGGTGAAGCCGGAGGAGGCGCCGAGAAGCTTCGCCGATCTGCTCGATCCGAAATGGATGGGCAAGATGGTGAAGGCGCATCCCGCTTATAGCGGCACCATCATGACGGCCACGTTCCAGATCGTGCGTGAATTCGGCTGGCAATATCTCGAGAAGCTCGCCAAACAGAAGGTGATGCAGTTGCAGTCATCCACTGACCCACCGAAGAAGCTCGCGCTCGGCGAACGCTCCGTGATGGCTGACGGGAACGATTACAATCTCATCCAGCTCAAGGAGTCGGGTCAGCCCGTCGAGGTCATTTATCCGGCCGAAGGTACACCGCTCATCACCGGTCCGAGTGCGGTATTCAAGTCGGCGCCCAATCCCAACGCCGCGCGCCTGTTCCAGAATTGGCTGCATTCGCTCGAAGCGCAGCAACTGCTGGTCGATTTTGCGCGCCAGCATTCGGTCCACCCGCTCACCAAAGAAAAGCCGGGCGCGCGGCGGCTCGATGAGATCAAACTGTGGAAGGACGATCCCGCTGGCGTCGAACGGACGAGCGAGGAGATCAAGACCCGTTACGCGCAGATCTTCAGGGTGTGATGCTAAAGCTAATTCGTAGGGTGGGCAAAGGCGCACAAATCGACGCTTCCCGTGAGCGCGCTACGGTGCGCCTTTGCCCACGCGCTGACGTCGGCGCTGTTCAACGGTGGGCACGGCGCTGCACGGAATGCTTGGCGACGGATATCTTTGCCCGCGCCTTTGCCCACCCTACGCGCGACCCGCGTCCGCGGATGGTGGAACCATGATCATTGCCTCGCCGGCCCTGGTCGTTCCCCGCACGTACAAGATCGACGTCTCCTCGCCGATCCTGATCCTGTTCGCCGCATTGCTGTGCGTGCTGATTATCTTGCCGATGTCGTGGCTTTTCTATTACAGCCTCGTCGACCGCAACGGCGCGTTCACGCTCGATAACTTCAAGACCCTGGTCACCGATCCCGTGTTCGTCGATCCGCTGACGACGACGGTGATCCTGGCAACGAGCTCGAGCGTCATCTGCTGCGCGTTCGCCGCGCCCATGGGGTGGCTCGTCGCACGGACGGACATGCCGCTGCGCCGCACCGTACGCGCGCTGGTCACGGCGTCTTTCGTGACCCCGCCATTTCTTGGTGCCATCGCCTGGGAGCTGTTGGCCGCGCCCAACAGCGGGCTCCTCAACAAGATCTATCGGGCGGTGACCGGCGTGCCGCAGGACGAGCACCTCTTCAACATCTATTCGCTCGCGGGCCTGATCTTCGTGATCTCCTGCTATACCTTTCCCTATGTCTTCGTGCTGATCGCGAACGCGCTGGACCGCATCCCCGGCGACCTCGAGGACGCCTCCGCGATTCTCGGCGGTCGCACCTGGACGACGGCGCGGCGCATCACGATCCCGCTGGCATTGCCGGCGCTGCTTGCCGGCGCGATCATCGCGTTCTTGCAGGCGATGACGCTGTTCGGCTCGCCGGCGATACTTGCCATTCCCGCCGGTTTCCACACCATGACCACAAAAATCTGGAGCCTGTTCAATTATCCCCCCAAGCCCGAGCTTGCGGCGGCGGCTTCGGTGCCGCTGCTCGTGCTCACCGTGGCGTTGCTGCGCGCGGAGAACCTCATCCTCGGCCGCCGCGGTTATTCGGTCGTGGGCGGCAAGCAGGGCGATCCGAGACTGATCAGGCTCGGCGCGCTCAAGTGGGCGGCGCTCGCCTTCGTGTTCCTCGTGCTCATGTGCCCGGTGTTTTTGCCTTATGGCGCGCTGCTCAATGCCACGTTTTCACGCGTGGCCACCTCGTTCGTGACGTTCGACAATTTCACCCTGCACAACATCCATTTCGTGTTCTTCGAATTATCGGCGACCCAGCTCGCGGTGAAGAACACGTTCCTGCTCGGCGTGGCCTCAGCCACGATCGGCACGATCATGGCGCTAGTGATCGCTTACGTCACCACTCGGCGCGCCATCAGCGGATATAGGGTACTCGGCTTTCTCGCGACCGCACCTGTCGCCATTCCGGGCATCGTGCTCGGGGTGGGACTTTTCTTGAGCTATGCGCGCCCGCCGCTCGTGCTCTACGGCACGCTGTGGATCCTGCTGCTCGCCTTCGTAACCATCGCGCTGCCCGCCGCTTACCAGCAGCTGCAGTCGGCGCTCCGTTCGGTGCATACCGATCTGGAGGATGCCAGCCGCATCCTCGGTTCGACGCGGCTACGCACCTTGCGCGACATCACCGCACCGTTGTTGCGAACGAGTGTCATCGCCACCTGGTGCTTCATCTTCGTCGGTGTGATCCGGGAATTGTCGGCTGCCATCATGCTGTTCACCTCAGAGACCAAGGTCATCTCGGTGCTCATCTTCGACCTCAACGAGTCAGGCGATCTCGGCGCAATCTCGGTGCTCGGTCTGATCATGCTGGCTATCACCTTCGCTGTCGTCATCGCAGTCAATCGCATTCCCGGTTTCGGCGACGCTCGCCTGCGCAATGCCTGATGCGAATTGATTGACTCGCAAGTCGTCGAAATTGAGAATCACAATGCAATGACCCAGGAGCTCTCAGGTCGCGTCGCGATCGTCACCGGGGCGGGGCGCAATATCGGGCGCGCGATCGCGCTCGCGTTGGGCGAAGCCGGCGCTGCAATCGTGGTCAACGCGCGGTCCAACCTGAAAGAGGCCGAGGCCGTCGCCGACGAGATCGAGCGGGCCGGGGGCAAGGCATTCGCCACCACCGCAGACGTCGTCGACGCTGACGCGGTCGCCACGATGGTGACATCCACGGCCTCGCGCTTCGGCCGCATTGATATTCTCGTCAACAATGCGGCGGTGCGGGCCGAGCAGCCGCTTGAAACGATGACGCTTGCAGATTGGCGGGCGGTCACCGGCGTTATCCTCGACGGCGCCTTCAACTGCGTTAAAGCGTGCCTGCCCCATCTCAAGCGCAGCGGCGCGGGCGCGGTCGTGAACATCGGCGGTCTTTCCGCCCATACCGGCGCTGCACACCGAGCGCACGTCGTGGCCGCCAAGGCCGGGCTCGTTGGATTTACTCGCGCGCTGGCGCACGAGCTCGCGCCCGACAAGATCCGGGTGAACACGGTGACCCCCGGCTTGATGGCGACGCCGCGTCCGCCAGGACAGCCGGTACCGCAGCATCACTCGCTGGTGCGCTCGCTTGTTGGCCGGCGCGGCGAGCCCTCGGATATTGCCGCTGCCGTGCGATTCCTGTGCGGCCCGGGGGCGAGCTTCATTACCGGGCAGAACATCCAGGTGAACGGCGGTACCTTTTTGGGCTAGCTCCACTTCAAGGCTCATGTCCCGAAGAGGCATATCCGGCAAGATCGCTCGGCCGGAATGACCGCAATGAGATGACAAGGGGTGAATCCACCCCGGAAAAATGCTAATCCGTTTGCCATCCCATCGCGGCAATCACACGAGAACAACGAGGACACCATGTACACCGATCTCGCGCTTTATATCGACGGCAAGTGGGTCAATGGCGGCGGTCGCAAGGGCGAGGATGTGCTCAATCCGGCGACCGAAAAGCCGCTGGCGCACCTACCCCATGCCAGCAAGGCCGACCTCGACGAAGCGCTGGAAGCGGCAAAAAAAGGCTTTGCGCTGTGGCGGGCGACCGCCGCCTATGACCGCGCCAAGATCATGCGCAAGGCGGCCGACCTCATGCGCGAGCGCCACGATGCGATCTCGAAGGTGCTCGTGCAGGAGCAGGGCAAGGTCTACGCCGAGGCGCGGGCCGAGGTCATCACCTCCGCGGACATCATCGATTGGTACGCCGAGGAAGGCCGCCGCAGCTACGGTCGCATCGTGCCCGGCCGCGTCAAGGGCACCCGGCAGCTGATCGTGACGGAGCCGGTCGGTGTCGTTGCCGCCTTCACGCCGTGGAATTTTCCCGTGCTCACGCCCGCGCGCAAAATCGGAGGGGCGCTGGCCGCAGGCTGCTCGCTCATTCTCAAGGCATCGGAGGAGACGCCGGGCGCCTGCATCGAGACGGTGCGCTGCTTTGTCGACGCGGGGCTGCCCGCGGGCGTGCTCAACTTGGTATTCGGCGTGCCCGCAGAGGTCTCCGAGCATCTGTTGGCAAGGGACGCGGTGCGAAAAATATCGTTTACCGGCTCGATTCCGGTCGGCAAGCACCTCGCCGCACTCGCCGCGAACGGCATGAAACGCACCACCATGGAGCTCGGAGGGCATTCCCCCGTGGTTGTGTTCGCGGACGCCGACGCGGAGAAAGCCGCCGACACCATTGCCGCGTTCAAGTACCGTAACGCCTGCCAGGTTTGCATCTCGCCGACGCGCTTTTACGTGCAAGAGGATGCCTACAAGAAGTTTCTGGCGCGCTTTACCGACTATGCCAAAGCCATCAAGCTCGGCGACGGGCTCGAAAAGGGCATCACGATGGGGCCAATGGCGAATGCGCGCCGCATCGATGTCATGGATAGCTTCGTCGCCGACGCGAGAAGCCGCGGGGGCAATGTCGTTACCGGCGGCAAGCGGCACGGCAACCAGGGCTTTTTCTATGAGCCTACGATCGTGACCGAGGTGCCGGACGACTCCAAGGTGATGACCCAGGAGCCGTTCGGGCCCATCGCTCCGATCGTCACGTTCAAGACTTTCGACGAGGTGGTGGAGCGCGCGAACTCTTTACCGTACGGGCTGGCGGCGTACGCCTTCACGAGTTCGAACGCGACCGCGGCCGCGATCGGCGAGGCGATCGAGTCGGGCATGGTGGGCGTCAACTCGGTTGCCGTCTCGACACCGGAGACGCCGTTCGGCGGCGTCAAGGAATCCGGTCACGGCAGCGAAGGTGGCATCGAGGGGCTTGGCGCTTATCTCAACACCAAGTTCATTTCGCAGGGATAGGGGGGCTGGCGCCTACGGGCCGTGCGCGGGCCTGACCCGGCGCGATCCATCTTCTTTGCAAGAACGATGGGCCGCCGGCTCAAGCCCGGTGATGGCCGCATTTTTCCCTAGTTCTTCCGCGCCTGGCGGCAGGCCTGCCAAATTTTCTCCGGCGTCGCCGGCATGTCGAGATGCGCGCCGCCGCCGCCGGGGATGGCGTCGGCGATCGCATTCATGAGCGCGGAGATCGCGGCGGTGGTTCCGGCTTCTCCCGCGCCTTTCACGCCGAACGGGTTGGTTCTCGCCGGCACCGCATGGATGGCATCCTTGAACAGCGGGAGGTCGTCGGCGCGCGGCATCGCGTAATCCATAAACGAGCCGGTGATGAGCTGCCCGCCAGATGTGTCGAACACCGCCTGCTCCAGCACTGCTTGCCCGATCCCCTGCGCGATGGCGCCGTGGGTCTGGCCCTCCACGATCATGCGGTTGAGCACCCTGCCGCAATCGTCGACCGCGGTATAGCCGACGAGCTCAAGCTCGCCGCTCGCCGGATCGATCTCCACCTCGGCGATATGGCAGCCGTTGGGAAAAGTAAGCGGCGTTTCCGCACTGGTCTTGGTATCGAGGTCTTCGGCGATTTCGTTGCGCTTCTTCATCTCCTTGGCACGTCCTGCCAGGTCGAACAGCGGGATGGCCCGGTCAGTTCCGACGACGCTGAAGCGTCCGTCGCGGTATTCGATATCGGACTCCGCAGCTTCCAGCACGGTCGCGGCGATCGCCTTGCCTTTCGCAAGCATCGCTTCCACGGTTTTGATCATCGCGTGACTCACAGTCATCGCGGAGCGGGAGCCGACTGAAGCATAACCCGCGACTTCCATCGCCGAGTCGCCGTGCCGATGCACAATCTGCTCGGGTTTTATTCCGAGCCGCTCCGCGAGGAGCGGCGTGAACACGCTGGCGTGGCCTTGCCCGGTCGATTGCACGTTCAGCCCGAGGACCAGCGTCTCCCCGCCGGGAAAGGTGAGGGCAGTCCCTTCGAGCGGAACGCCGCCGGCGTGCTCGAGCATGCAGGACATCCCGAGCCCGCAGTATTTGCCGCGTTTGGCCGCCGCGCGCCGGCGCTGCTTGAAGCCGTCGTAGTCGCCGAGCGCTAGCGCCTTGTCGAGCACGGCCGCGAACTCGCCGCTGTCGATGGTCGTGCCCACCGCCGTCTTATAGGGCATCGCCGACGGCTTGATGAAGTTGCGTCGGCGCAGCTTCACAGGATCAATGCCGGTTACGCGCGCTGCCTCGTCGACCACGCGCTCCAGGATATAGTTCGCCTCCGGCCGTCCGGCGCCACGGTAGGGTGCCGTCGGCGTCGTGTTGGTGAACACGCAGCGCGAGCTGATATCGATTCGCGGAATGTCGTACATGCCGGGCAGGCAACGCGTGAGGTTCACGGTCTGGATGTTGGCGCCCACGGCGCCGATATAGGCGCCCATATTGCCAAGGTGACGGACGCGTAGCGCAAGAAATTTGCCCCGCTCATCAAGCGCAAGCTCGACCTCACTGAAGGCGTCGCGTGCGTGATTGTCGCTGAGGAAGGCCTCGGCCCGATTCGACATCCAATGCACCGGCCGGCTGATCTTGCGCGCGGCGACCAGGATGGCGAGGTATTCAGGATAGGGTCCGGTCTTCAGTCCGAACGCGCCGCCAACGTCTTCGGTGACCACCCGCAGCCGTTGGGCCGGAACACCGAGAATTGGCGCTAGTCCATCGCGCAAAGTGCGCGCGCTTTGGGAACCGCAGCGCAGGAAATAGCTGTCGTTCGCGGGGTCGTAGCTCGCTGTCGCGCCGCGGGGCTCCATCGATTGCACCATGATTCTTTGGTGCACGAGGGCAACCCGGGCCACATGCTTGGCGGATGCGATGATCCGATCGATCTCTCTCGCGTTGGCATCGGGGTCCGCCGCCAATCCGGGCCAATCCACCGCGATGTTCCCGGGAGCCTCGGGCCAGACTTGCGGTGCGCCCTCGCGAACGGCTTCCCGCAGGTCGACCACGGGCGTGCGTTCCTGGTAATCCACGGCGACGAGCTCGGCGGCGTCCTGCGCGGCGGTCAGCGTCTGCGCAATCACCACCGCCACCGCTTCGCCCACGTGGCGCACGGTCTTGCCCGCAAGCGCGGGGCGGTGCGGGACGATGAGCTTCGCCCCGCCGCGTCCGGCAAGCGGCGGGTGCTGCGAGACGCTGCCGATTCCCTCCATGTCGGCGGCAGTGAGCACGGCGACGACGCCCGGCGCGGCCTTGGCCGCGGCCGTGTCGATCGAGCGGATGTCGGCAAAGGCGTGCGGGGAGCGCACAAAATACGCTTGCGCCTGCTCCGGCATAGGCGCGTCGGCCGCATAGCGTCCCAGCCCGCGCACCAACGGATCGTCCTCCAAGCGCGGCCGGTGCGGCCCGCCGCCTTCAACGGTCTTTGCTTCCATGTCGGGTTCCGAATTCGGGAAGGGTTTTGCCGGGAGCACGGTTATAGCTGAAAGCGAAACTGACGCGAGTCCGTTTCCCAGGCCGCAACTCCCGCATACTCTTACCTCGTCTCCAGCGCTGCGCGGACGCGGGCGACGCTGTCGGCAGGTGTGCGGGAGACCTGTTCCACCAGCGCGCCCACTGCTTCGCCGGAGAGCGGCTCCACATCGATCTTGAGCTTGTCGGCCTCGGCCAGGTAGGCCGGATCCTTCATCGTGGCATCGAACGCGCGGCGCAGCGCCTCCACGCGCGCGACCGGCACGTCGGGCGGCAGAAAGAACGGACGGCCATATTCGAGCCGCGCCAGCATCAGCCGCAGCGCGTCCCGCTCGGCATCGGTCTTGGCAAGGTCAATGAATAGGGGAACCTCCGACAGATCAGAGCTTTTATGCAACGTCCATTGCGCGAGGATGCGAATCTTCTTGTCCGTGATCCAATCCGTGTTGATGGCCTTGAGCGTCGACCAGTTGGCAATGGTGCCGTGCACCTCACCGCTCTCCATCGCCAGATGGATTTTTGGCGTGCTCTCGTAACCGGTCACGACCTTGAATTTGAATCCGAACAGGTTCTTGGCGAGCACCGGATAGTCAAACTGTGTCGAGCCGGGCGCCTGCGCTCCCATCACGATCTCCCTTGCCCGGGCATCCTCGAGCACCTGCGCGGGTGCGCCGTGCCACACATACATGACCTGGGTCTCGCGGTTGGTGCTGCCCACCCAATTGATCCTCACCGGATCGAAGCGCACGCTCGTGGGCTGCAGCAGCGGCGTCGTCGGCATGCCGTTGAAAGATGCGCCCATCACGGTGCCGTCGAACGGGCCGGTGTGATAGAGCGCGTTGGTCATGGCGAGGCTGCCGGCGCCCGGCTGATTTTGCACGATAATGGTGGGTTGGCCGGGAATATGCGCGGCCATGTGGCGCGCCAGTAACCGCGCATTGATGTCGTAGCCGGACCCGACGGCGATGCCGACGATGAGCCGCAGCGTCTTGCCGCGGAAGAAGGCGGCGACGTCCTCCTGCTGCGCAACCGCGGGAGCGGCGGCGGCAAGGACGATGAGGAGAGCGAGCGGCGCGCGTTTCATTCGTCCTCTCTTCCCGGAGTCATTGCTGGGCTAGACCCGGCAACCATCTTTGTTTCGAAAACAGGCGGATGCGCGGGACCGAGCGCGCGCATGGCGAGCGACCGTCATGCCGCGGCGCGTTCCTCCCCCGGCTCGAGCGGGAGCTTCACCGGCTGCTTGCGCTTGGCCGATAGATCGAGTGCCTTGGTCAGCATCAATCGGTTGTGCGCCTCCGCCGCCGTGGCCGCTTGCGTCGGCAGCCCGAGCGCGATCCGATTGAGCCAGGATTCGGTTTCGTCCCGCATCGGCCCGCGCAATTCGCCGAGTGCAATGTCGCCGGGCGGGTAGCTGCCCATGAAATCGACTAGCCGGCGCTCGTCCGGCGCATAGCCTTCGTTCTGTGGCGCCGAGACCGCGAGTACCATGTCGCGATGGGTATCGTCGATGGTGAGAACGCCCTCGGTGCCGTTGATGCCGATCTCGAGGCTGTAAACCGCGCCCGGCCACGTCACCGGCAGCGCCCAGGAAATGTTGAGGTGATAGACGCTGCCGTCGGCGAACATGATCATGCCGGCGGTGGCATCGATGCCCTGATACGCGGGGCCAAATACCTTGTCGATCGAGCGCGCATAACATTCGACCGGGGTCTTGGCTTCCATGCACCACATCACGATGTCGAGCGCGTGGGTGCCCGAGATCACCATGGGCGAGATCGCCTTGGGATCGTCAGTGCGCTTGTAGTTGTCGATCGCGACGAGTCGATTCATGAACGCGCGCGAGGTGACCAAGGTCACGTCGCCAAGCGCGCCGCTGCGCACCTTCTCCTTGACCGCGAGCCATTTGCGGCGAAAGCGCTGGGTGTAGCCGACGACGGCGTCGAGCCCCGCCTCGCTGATCGCCTCGAGCACGCGCGCGGATTGCGCGAGATCGGTGGCGAGCGGTTTCTCGATCAGCATCGGCAGGCCGCGCTCGACCGCCGCCATGATTGGCTCGACGTGGAGATGCTCGTCGGTCGCAATGATGGCGCAGGTGACTTCGGGGCGCTTGAGCAGCTCGCGGTGATCGTGCGTGACGAAGTCGGCGCCGATCTTCTCCGCCACATACAGGCCGCGGTTATGGTTCTTCTCGGCGATTCCGATCCACTGCACAGCCGGATGGCGCGCGGCGACCTCGCCGCGGAACAGGCCGACCCGGCCAGCGCCGATGATGGCGAGGCCAACGCTCTTTGCCTGCCGTCTCATCGCTTTCCTCCCACCATTTCCGCGACCGCCGAAAGCGCGGCGTTCGACAGCGGCAACTCGATAGGCTCGTTGCGCTCGGCGGAAAGATCGGCGGCGGTGTAGGTCTCCATCACCATGCGCGCGCTTTCCGGCGTCACCATTACCGGGCGGTCCATGATGCAGGACTCGAGAAAATGGATGGTCTCTGGTCCCATCTGCCCCGCGAAGACATGGTCGACCTGCTCGCCCGGCATGGTCGACATGGGAAAGCGGGTCCCTTCCGATACGGTATTGAGCCAAGCGTCGCGATGGGTGTCGTCGAGGATGAGCGCGCCTTGCGTGCCGGCGATCTCGACCCAGGTCGAGCAGAAATTGGGATATCCCGGCGGCAGGTTCCAGCCGCCGCCGATCGTGACCATCGTGCCGTTATCCATCGTGACGATCGACCACATGACGTCATAGGAGCCGTTGATCGGCTGCATGTAACCATAGGCGCCCTGCGAATAGACGCGCACCGGCTTGGCCGGTTCGAGCAGCCAGAAGACGAAGTCGAGATCGTGGGTGGACTCCATCACCACCGGCGACAGCTTCACTCGCTTTGCGATTTTCGTGCCGAGCCCCCGGCTCAGGTGGCGACTTACCATCACGCAGACGATTTTTCCCAGCGTGCCGTCGGTGATCTTCTTCTTGGCGTAGGCGAACTTGGGATTGAATCGCTGCGAATAGCCGATCGTAAATTTGAGGCGGCCGCGCCTGGCAAGCGTGATCAGCTCGTCCGCCTCCCACAACTCCATCGCGATCGGCTTCTCCAACAGCACGTGCTTGCCGGCTTTGAGGCAATCGCGCGTGATCGGGTAATGGTTCTGCTCCGGCGTGGTGCAGATGTAGACCACGGAAACATCGGGGTTCTTCACGATGTCGCGGTAATCGAGCGTGGCGCTTGCCGGCTTGGTCAGCGCCTTGACCTCGCCCAGACGGTCGGGGCGGATTTCGCAGATGTGCAGTTTGTCGACCAGCGCCGAGCGCGAGAGTGTCTCGGCGCGAATGCCGCCGCACCAGCCGGTGCCGATCACTGCAACTTCAACTGTTTGCACCCTGATCCCCCCGTCCTGCCGTCAACTCAACACCACTAACTGATGTGACACGAGCGCACTACCCCGTCCGAGATCCGCTCTGTCAAGCGACTGCTCGAACCCCAAACACCTGCGCCGCGAACTGCGGATACACCTCGACCAGTTGCGGGGCGACGATGCTGCGCAGGATGCGCAGCGTCTCGGCGGAGGGTGAGCGCGTCACTGGCACCTGCGTGGCATGATCGAAATCGAAACCGGTGTTCTCGACGACTTCGGCGACCGTATGGCCAGGATGCACGCTCGCGAGTTCGAAGCATCGATTCCCTCGGTCGAAGGCGAATAGGCAGCGACTGGTGACGAGCGCGACGGGTCCGCCCGGACGATAAACGTTGTCCGCGCTCGTGCCCGGTGCGCTGACGAAATCGACCTTCTCAACAAGCGTGCGAGGGCTGTGCTCGAGCCGGAACAGGATCACCTTGGGCACGACGTAGTAGAGATAAGACGAGCCGAACGAGCCGGGAAAGCGCACCGCCGGGCGCGCGTAGTCACCGATGCCAACGAGGTTGATATTGCCCTCGCCGTCGATTTGTCCGCCGGAGAGGAAGAACACGTCGATGCGCCCTTGCCCGGCGCAGTCGAACAGTTCGCGCCCGCCATCGGTGAAGAAATTTTGCCGTCGGCTGCCCAACAGCGACACGTAGGGCCGGCCGCGGCCGCGCTGGCGCGCCAGCAGTGCGGCAGCAGCTGGAATGGGCGAGGACGCACCGATCGCCACGTGACGCGCATTGCTGATCAGGCCAGCAATGACGTCAGCGAGCAACTCCTCGTCGCGGAAGGTCTGCAAAGCGTCACGCGGCGCGTTGGGCATATACGTGCCGATCGAGATAAGCGGCAAATCCATCGGCGCTCGCGGCCATCCTCGCGTATTCGCCAAGATGCGCCGCATCCGCGCCGTAGTGGTCGGCAAGCGCCAGCGGCCACGCCCCATTCGGCACAAGCGCGATCGCTTCGACGTAAAGCCCGCCAAGGGCGCCAGCCGCGAGCAAGTGATCGTCGAACAGACTTCCGTCGTGAAGCTTTTCCACCGTCACCACCGTCTTCGTGGCGGCGTGGGCCATGGTGGCAAGCTCGCGATCGCGGCCGATCCAGATATTGCCCTCGCGGTCGGCAAGCGGGGCGTGGAACAGCGCGACATCGGGCCTGATCGCCGGGAGCAGCACGATCGGATCGTCATCGTCGAAGGGGTTACCGATGACCTTCCAGTCCTTGCGATGCGCGAGCACGTCGGAGCCGAGCAGCCCGCGCAGCGGCATGAACGGAACGCCCTTCTCCGCCGCCTGGAAGGCGGCGTGCAGTGCCGGGCAGGTCGCATCCTTCACCCGAATCGCGCCCGACGTGACGGCCGCGGTGAAGCGCGGCGCCGGGCCGAATTCGCCGAGGCTCACCGCGGAGGTCTCGATCGCCTCCACGCAGCCCGCGCCGATGAGCAGGTCGGCCTGTAGGCTCGACGTCGGCAGCGCGATGAGATGCAAGCCGCTGACGCCGCGGCGGATCAACGCGCGCGTCGCCGCCATGGCGACGCCCGATGCCTCGCGCGGCACCGCCAGCACACATCCGTCCGTGATGGGTGCCAGAGCTTCCTCGAGTGTGCGGGCGATCATGGTCGGAGCGTCGCACAAAAAAGGGCCAGCCTCGAAGTCAGAGACCCCGTGGGCGCAATCACGACAGGGCCTGCTTCACGCGGTCGGGCGAGAACGGCACGCGGCGCATGCGCACGCCGGTGGCGTCGAAGATGGCATTGGCGATGGCGGCGGCCACCGGACGGGTCGAGGGCTCGCCGGCGCCGCTCGGTAGCACTTCGGGATGATTGATCAGCACCACGTCGATCGTCTCCGGCGCCTCGGCGATGTCGAGGATCGGGTAGGTCATCCAATCCACGCTGGTCACGTTGTTGGCGTCGAACTTGACCTCCTCCCATAACGTGCGGCTCACGCCTTGGACGATGTTGCCCTCGATGGTGTGCTTGAGCCCGTCCGGGTTGATGATTTGCCCGCAGTCATGGGCGACCGTGAATCTGCGCGCCCAGATTTTACCGCCGGCGCGATCGACGTCGACCTCGGCGACGACGGCGACGCGGGTGCCGCCGCGCTGCGCATAGGCGATGCCGCGGCCACTGACGGTGTTGCCGGTCTGATCCTTGCGCGGCGAGGGCCGCGCCTGCCATCCGGCCTTTTCCGCCGCGGCCTTGATCACCGCAACATCGCGCCCGGCCTTGACGTGGCGCAGCCGGAACGCGATCGGGTCGAGTCCGAGCGCCGCCGCTACTTCGTCCATGAACGACTCGCTCGCGAAATGGACCTGCGGTCCAACGGGGTCGCGCAGATGCGAGGTGCGCAGCGGCGAGGCGCGCCCGAGCAGCGGCGCGATCGTCTCCCACGCAAGCCGCTTATTGGCGAACTCGTAGGATTCCTCCGGCACCCGAAATGCGTCACCTGATCTTATGGTGACGCCCATCAACTGCCCCGCAAGCGTATCCGGCGGCTTTCCCTCCCGAGAGAACACGTCGAGCCGGGAAAATCCCTTGCTCGTGAACTCATAGGCGACGACGTTGCCGGACGCATCGATGGCGGCGCGTGCCCGATGGATCGAGGCAGGGCCTTTCGGATCCCAGCCGGTCGCCTGCGCGCGGGTATATTGGACGCGCACGGGCCGGCCCACCGCCTTCGCCAGGACGGCTGCGTCCATGGCCGCATCGCCGGCGTCGTTGCGGCCGTAGGAGCCCGGCCCCAGCACCCAGATGGCGCGGACGTTTTCCACCGGCATGCCGAGCATGGCGGCGATACCGTCGCGGGCGTAATGCGGCTTCTGCGTACCTGTCCACAAGGTCGCCTGTCCGTCCTTGATCTCCACGACGGCACAAGCGGGCCCCATGCTCGCATGCGACTGGAACGGCCATTCGTATTCGGCTTCGATGACGCGCGCGGCGGTCTTGAACGCCTCGTCGACATTGCCGGTTTCCTTGCCGCCGACCTCGCGCTTGCGCACCGCCGCGCTGCGGATGTGGTCGTAGAGCGCGGCTTGATCGGGGAACGGCGGCTTGGCGTCCGACCATTCCACCTTGAGCTTTTGCGACGCTCTGATCGCGTCCCACTCGTTGTCCGCGACGACCCCGAGGAAGCCTTTCTCCCACACGACCCGCGTGCCGGGGATGTCCTTGATCGAGCTTTCGTCGACCTTTGCCGGCATGCTGCCGGCGACCGCGGGTCTGATCATGCGGCCATGCACCATGCCCGGCCGCTTGATGTCGGTGCAAAAGTCTTGCTGCGCGTAGACCTTGGGTGCGATGTCCTCGCGCGGGATCGGCTGACCGACGATCTTGTGCTCCTTCCAATCCTTCGGCTGCGCCTTGCCCGGAGCATAGAGCCCATTATCGAGCTCCTTGTTCCAGTTGAGCTCGACGTTGAAGTAACGCCCGCCGATGAGCTCGGCATAAGAGACCTTCTTGCTCGCCTCGGCTTTGGCGTGGATGACACCGTCGGTGACGGTGAGCGCGTCGGGGGGTAAGGCGAGCTTCGCCGCCGCCATCTCGACGAGTACGCGGCGGGCCTCGGCGGCAGCCATGCGCAGCTGCCGGCCGCCCCGCTGGATGCCGGTCGAGCCCGAGGCGCCGCCCTGGTTCACGCTGTTGGCGGTGTCCCCCATGATTACGGTGACCGCCTTGAAGGGCACGTCGAGCTCTTCCGCCACCATCTGGCCGATGGCGACGAACAAGCCTTGTCCCATATCCGTCTTACCGAGGAACGCGGAGACGGTGCCGTCGCCGTTGACCGCGATGTAGGAGGAGAGCTGCTCGGGGGTGAGGGGCGGCCTCACGCCTTGTGCGAAAGCCTCGCCGATGCGAAGCACCGCATCAAGCGCGATCGGCATGCCGATCGAGACCACCAGCGCGCCGCCCGCTTTGAGCAGCGAACGCCGCGAGAGGCGGGAGAGGGGCTTGTGCATCTTGGTCATGGCGGCCTCCCTCAACCCATCATGGCGGCCGCGCGCTTGACCGCGCGCAGGATGCCCATATGCGTGCCGCAGCGGCACTTGAGGCCCGACAGCGCCTCCCTGATCTGCGCGTCGGTCGGTTTCTTGGTCCGCTCGAGGAACGCGGCCGCGGTCATGATCCAGCCATTGATGCAATAGCCGCATTGCGGCACTTGCTCCTCCACGAAAGCCTTCTGCACCGGATGCGGCTTCTCCGGTGTGCCGAGGCCAGCCAAGGTGACGACCTTGCTCTTGCCGACCGCCGAGAGCGGCGTCACGCAGGAGCGCACGGGCTGCCCGTCCACATGCACGGTGCAGGCGCCGCACTGCGCCAAGCCGCAGCCGAAATGCGGATTGTTGAGCGCAAGCTCGTTGCGCAGCGCGTAGAGCAACGGCATGTCGGGATCGGCATCGATGGTGTGGACCTTGCCATTCACGTCGAGATCTATTCGGGCCATGAGGTGCGTCTCTCCCTTGCAAGGGCCGGCCGGCGCGCGTTGGGGGCTGAGCCACGTCGCTTCGCGGCAATTGCAAATGGTTCCAGGATGAGAAGGCTAGTCCAACGTGCCGGCATTGGAAACAGCCTCGCTGCGCTTGTTTCCGGGCGGTTCCAAACGTTTTCGGATCCATTTTTTGCGGCTCCTCATTGACAAGATGAAACAGCCGTTCTCGTTCCCGCGGCGCGTTTTCTGCGCCCGGGTTTTGCTTTTTCGCTTCGCTCCCCCGATCGAGGGGTGGCGGAGCGCCGAGAGTCGTCGGGTGCTTGCGAGGCACCCGTTGGGCCTGCACTTGACGCGGCAGGCCAGGCGCTTGCGAGGCGCCTTGCGTCCCATAACGCGGGACGCCCGCCTCTCGGCGCTCTCACCGTGGCGGTTTTGGGCTCCGGTGCCGCGCTTCCCTCACCGGACTTGCGTCCGGATCGGTCACAGCGAGCTCCTCGCGTCCGGGTCGTAGTGCCCGGCTGGCGGCTTTCCGTACCTCCCGGGGCAGCGGGTGCGAGCCGCTGCCGCAGGACGCCACGCCTTGCTCCGTCCTCAGGATCGTCTCTAGAGCACGCCCCTTACCGAGCAAGGCTGGCGAATCTATACCCTCGCCGCCCGAAGTAGTCAAGCATCGTAGTTAAATTGTAGTCACATTCTCGTGAACAAAGCCAGCTGTAGTCATTTCATCAGCCATTTGGGTGATCTATCCTTTCGCGCCCGCGTGGGCCGAAACGTACCGCTAAGCATGGCTTACCGCACGTGCTCCGTGGCGTCGAAGCGCCGCCGAGCGGCCTCGATGGACGAGCGGTTTTCCCGCGCCCACAAGCCGAGACTGCTCACGGGCTCGAGCAACGAGTGGCCGAGCTTGGTCAATTCGTAATCGACGCGGGGTGGAATGGTCGGGAACACCGTGCGCGTCACAAGTCCGTCGCGTTCCAGGGCTCGCAGCGTCAAAGTCAGCATCCGCTGCGAAATGCTGCCCAGCGCCCGGCGCAGCTCGTTGAACCGTTTCGGCCCGTCGCCGAGCGTGCTGACGACCAGCACCGTCCACTTGTCGCCGACGCGCGCGAGCACTTCGCTCACCGCGCGGCAATCCTCGGCCACGTGCAGGTTACTCGGTATCAGCGCTGTGCCTTCTTGCCTTCGCCGCCTAGGCATTTATCTAGCCCTGGTATCAAACCATAACCAAGGTAGGCCCGCCATGGCAAAGGTCAAGATCGCGGTCATCGTCGGCAGCAATCGCCGGGAGTCCATCAACGCCAAGCTTGCGCACGCGCTCGCCAGGCTCGGCGCCGACAAAGCCGAGTTCGAGTTCGTTCCGATCGGCGATCTGCCGCTCTACAACCAGGACCTCGAAGCGGAACTTCCGAAGAGCGTCGTGCGCTTCAAGTCGCAGATCGCCGCAGCCGATGGGTTGCTGTTCGTCACGCCCGAGCACAATCGCTCCATTCCCGCCCTGCTCAAGAACGGGATAGACTGGGGCGCGCGTCCTTACGGCCAGAACTCGTGGAACGGAAAGCCGGCCGCGATTACCGGAGCCTCGCCGGGTGCAATCGGCGCGGCGCTTGCGCAAGCGCATCTGCGGCAGATTCTCGGAATGCTGGGCGTCCTCGTCATGGGCGGGGAAGCATACATCTCGTTCAGGCCCGGCGTCCTCGATGCGAACGGGAACATCACCGATGAGAGCACGCGGGGATTTCTCAAAGCCTTTGTTGATCAATTCGCGACCTTTGCAGGGCGCTTGTCCTTCCCGCAGGAGGTTGCCGCCTAGACGACATCGCGAACACACTGCAAGGAGTTAAGTGTCATGTCCATTCGACCGGTGAAGCGCATCGTTGAGTCCAAACCCACCCTCGAAGGCGCAGGGGTGAAGCTGCGCCGCGCCTTCGGTTTCGGCGATACGCGCGAGTTCGATCCGTTCCTGCTGCTCGACGATTTCCGCAACGATCGTCCCGATGATTATCGCGCGGGGTTTCCATGGCATCCGCACCGGGGAATCGAAACGATCACCTATGTGTTGGCGGGCAGCGTCGATCACCGGGACAGCCTCGGAAACAGTGGCGCGCTCGGCGCGGGCGACGTGCAGTGGATGACCGCCGGCAGTGGAATTCTCCATCAGGAGATGCCGCAAGGTGATGCGCAAGGGCGCATGCACGGCTTCCAGCTCTGGGCGAACCTGCCGTCGCCGCTGAAGATGACGGCGCCGCGCTACCAGGACATCAAGGCAGCCGAGATCCCGGAGATCGTCGACGACGATGGCACACGCGTCCGGGTCGTCTGCGGCGAGTTTTGGGGCCGGCGCGGTCCGGTCGAGGGAGTCGCCGCCGATCCGCGTTATCTGGACGTGTGGGTGCCGCCGCTCCGGCGCAAAATTCTCCCGGTCGAGACCGGCCGGCACGCCTTTGCCTATGTCTTCGAGGGCTCCGGAACCTTCGGTTCGGCCTCGCAGCCGTTCGGGGTCCTCACCGAAAAAGCAGTGGACGGGAACGAGCTCTTGATCCGCGAAAAGACGGGAAATCGGTCGCTCGTCGTCTTCGACAGCGGCGATGAGGTGACGGTGCAGGCCGGCGAACAAGGAATCCGCTTCCTGCTGGTCTCCGGCAAACCGATCGAGGAACCGGTTGCGTGGTACGGGCCGATCGTGATGAACACCCAAGCCGAGCTTCAACAGGCGTTCACCGAGCTGAACAACGGCACGTTCATCAAGCAGCGGTGAGATCTGGGTTATGCTCCAATCTCCGCTCGTCCCCGCGAAAGCGGGGAGCCAGAGCAAGAGGCCGTGGCCCCTGGATTCCCGCTTGCGCGGGAATGAACGGAGATTGGGCTACCGTACGGACCAGAACATCTGAGTGTGACACGCGGGCGATCGAAGCTGCACGGAGGACTGCCATGAGCTGGATGCCCTCGACTGACCCTGTGCTCGGCGACAAGCGATCCTGCGATGCGCTCGAGCTCGTCATTGTTCCGCGCGTGCGTGATCTCGGCGATGGGTTCTCGGTCCGACGCGCGCTCCCGCACGGCAAGCGCCAGATGGTCGGTCCGTTCATCTTCTTCGATCAGATGGGGCCGGTTCAGTTCTTGGCAGGGCAGGGGCTCGACGTGCGTCCGCACCCGCACATCGGGCTCGCCACCGTCACCTATCTGTTCGACGGCCGCGTGATGCATCGCGACAGCGAAGGCAATGCGCTCGAGATAACTCCCGGCGCGATGAACCTGATGACCGCGGGGCGCGGCATTGCCCACTCGGAGCGCAGCCCGCCGGGTGCGCGGAAGGGCGCCGAGGGCATGTTCGGCATTCAAAGCTGGATCGCGCTGCCGCAAGCGCACGAGGAAACCGCGCCGTCATTTCAGCATTTCGACGCCGGAAGCCTGCCGCTGATCGAAGACGGCGGCGTGCGCGCCCGCGTCATTGCCGGGTCTGCGTTCGGCAAGACGTCGCCGGTGGGGATGCTCTCGCAATGGCTTTATGCAGAGGTCGTGCTGGCGCCGGGCGCGAGCGCGCCGCTCGATCCGGACCAGGAAGAGCGGGCGATCTACGTGGCGGAAGGCGAGGTCGACATCGCGGGCGAGACATTCGAAGGGCCGCGGCTTTTGATCTTCCGTCCCGGCGACCGGATCACCGTGCGGGCCCTGCGGCGCACGCGGCTCATGTTCCTCGGCGGCGCCGCGTTGGAGGGCCCGCGCTACATTTGGTGGAACTTCGTGTCCTCGCGCAAGGAGCGCATCGAGCAGGCGAAAGAAGACTGGAAGACGGGCCGCTTCGCGCCGGTGCCGAACGAGACCGAGTTCATCCCGCTTCCGGAAAACTAGCCCGCGTCCGGTTGCGCTGACGGGAGTAACACCGGCTTAAATTGACCGTCATTCCGAGGCAATCCCGAATCCGTCTAGCTCATATCCTGTCGTTTGCGCGCAAGCGCATTGGCGGTAAGCCCCGTGGCCCGGATGCGGTGCAGCGCGCAACGAAGTGGAGCGGTGCATCGCTGATCCGAGACCGCCACGGACTGGAACGGTCCCGGGTCTGCAGCGCACCGTTACGCTTCGCTTCACGCTGCGCTGCGCCCGGGACATGAGGCTTTGTTAGCGCCTATCCGCGCAGGCGGGGATCAATGACCATCAGTTCTGGAAGTGACCCCCGGCTTTCGCGGGGCGACCACGACGCTGAGGCCGAACCGATCAACCGGATTGCGGCTCAGGTTCCTGTCTTTGCCATTTGGTCCCAGACGAGACCCGTCTCGGCGCGCTTTGCCAGCGTCTCGTAACGATCGACGATCTCGAGCATCATTCGCTTCGCTTCAGGATCCGTGATTTTGCCCACATGCGCCCGCGCTTCACTGGCGCGCGTGCGCCATTGTTTCGGATCGTTGAGGTAGCCGAAGTGAAGCCATGTCATGACGACGCCCCCCGTCTCATCGTGCAGATCACATGAAGTGGAAATCGCCTTGATGCTGCGCGAGCTGCGCGACCGTGACGTTCTTCACCGTGATGCTGTTGCTCGCGTCGGGTGCAATCACGGTATTGCCATGGCCGTCATCGTGCGCGGCCACCAACAGCGCCTGGAAATCGGCAAAGACGGAGTGATCGATGGCGATCACATCCGTGTCGACTTTGAAATTGGAAATCGTGTCGTGACCGAAGTTGGCCTGGAACACGAACGTATCGTTGCCGGAGCCCGCGATCAGCACGTCGTTTCCGCTGCCGCCCTGGAGCGAGTGATTGCCGTCCAATGCCAAAGCGATGAGCTTGTTGCTGTCGGACGCCAGCGCGGCGGGCGTATTGGCCGCGTCCTTGCCACCGATCCAGACGTTGGCCTGGGTGGCGGATGACGTCCCGGTTGATTGATCCTGGGCGACGACATCAACGGCATAGGTTCCGCTGGCCGCGCCGTCCTTTCCGGCCGAAAGCGTGCCGGAGCTGCTCAGCGTGAGCTCGGGAGACGAGCCGGTAGCGAGCCAAAATGCGGAGCCGTGACCGCTGGCGGAAATCGCGTCGAGTTGGCCGATCACGGTATTCGCGGCGAGGGGGCCGCTAGAGCTCCCAAGAGCGGTGTTGCTGTCGAAGGCGAAATCAAAGCTGTCATGGCTTGCGGCGGCCATGCCGGGATCGAGCGGCGGATCCTTGAGCAGGGTCCCCGTCCCGGAATCCTGGGACAGTGCAAACTGCGATGCCGTGTAACTGCCGTCGAGCTTGAGGCTGGTGGATTGATGCAGCGCGTTATTCGTGACCGTGACCGTCGTGATGTCAGTGCCCTGCGAGAACGACGCGGATACCTGCATCTGGCCGGTCGTGTATTGCAGGCCGGCGAAATCGATAGTGTCCGATAGCCCGCCGTTCACGCCGTGAAAATTGAACACCTCGCCGGTGAACGTCGCGCCGCTGGCAATCACAAGCGTGCCGGTCGTAAGACCGTTGTCTGCAAAGTTATTCAGGAATTTCACATTCTCCGTGTGCGTCCCCGCCCCGAGCGCGAGCGTGGCACCACTGTCGATCGCCAGCCAGCCATTCGCCGAGGTGTTGATCGTGGCGGAAGAGACGATCTCGGCCCACGTATTTGCGCCGCCGGCCCCTTCGATCGTGTTCGTGCCTGAACCGCTAATCGTGCCGAAAATCGATCCAGCTTCCAGGGTTGCGCCGCCCTGAAGCTGCAGCGTGCCATTGAGCACAGTGATGGGACCAGACACGATCAGGGTGCCGCCCTCTTTCAGAATGGCGCCGGCACTTTCGATGCTCAGGGAGTGGGCAAATTCCTGATCGTTGACCTCGACCCCCTTGGATCCCAGGTTCTGACTAAGGACGACATCGTCATTGGCCCCCGGAACCCCATGTGTGCTCCAGGTCTGGGCCTGCTTCCAGTTGCCGCCGCTGACCGCGATAACTTCGGTGGGGTCGTCGAGCACGGTGCCGGCCCCGAGCGTGAGGGCGTCGCCGTTGTAGGAAATCGCGACCCGCAGCTGATCGCCGAAATCCGCCGCGCTCGGGGTGAAGCTCGATTGCCCGATGCCACCGCCTTCCTGATACCAGGAGACGCCGTCCTTGGAGACTTGCCACGAATAGGTGGCGGCCGAGAGCACGTCCGGGCCGCCATCGGTCAGGGAGGCGACGACGACCGCTGTGTTTTCGACGCCATGACCGTTGCTCAAG
>DATNNX010000128.1:0-10735 GCA_035601615.1 Xanthobacteraceae bacterium | reverse complement strand
ACAAGGTATTTCCTGCGATTTTCTAAGACGGTCGACAGCATCTCGCTCGCAGACCCTTTGTATTGTTCGTCGTCTCCAGGATCACCTGGCTCTGAGGTTACGAGAACCAGACGAACCGCATCAGGCGTTGCGGTTGCTCCGCCAAAACCTCGTGGCACGAGCCCTCTCTCCGGCCACCAAATACATGTGTCTCTGCAGATTCCGCTCAAATGGACACAAGGGCGATACGCTGGTTCGAAAATCTTGCGCAATTCGGTGCTTCTCATAGGCACTCCTTCACCGTCGCGACTTTCAGAACAAAAAGTACCGCTGCGCCATCGGCAGCACCTCGGCCGGCGCGCAGGTCAATAGTTCCCCGTCGGCGGTCACCTCGTAGGTTTCAGGATCGACCTCGATTTTCGGCGTGGCGGTGTTGTGCACCATGCTCTTCTTGGAGATGCCGCCGCGGGTATTTTCGACCGCCACAAGTTCCTTCTCGACCCCGAGTTTGCTGCGCAAGCCGCGCTTGAGCGCAGCTTTCGACACGAAGACCACCGAAGAGGCGCAGAGCGCCTTGCCGAAGGCGCCGAACATCTCGCGGTAATGCACCGGCTGCGGCGTCGGGATCGAGGCGTTGGGGTCTCCCATCGCCGCGGCAATGATCGTGCCGCCTTTGATGATGCAGTCCGGCTTGACCCCGAAAAACGTCGGTGACCACAGCACGAGATCGGCGAGCTTGCCTTTCTCCACCGAGCCGATGTGCTTGGACACGCCGTGCGCGATCGCCGGATTGATCGTGTATTTGGCGACGTAGCGTTTGGCGCGCACGTTGTCGTTGTCGCCCTTCTCCTCCTTCAGACGTCCGCGCTGCTTCTTCATCTTGTCAGCGGTCTGCCAGGTGCGGATGATCACTTCGCCGATGCGGCCCATGGCCTGGCTGTCCGACGACATCATGGAGAGTGCGCCGATGTCGTGCAGGATGTCTTCGGCCGCGATCGTCTCCTTCCTGATCCGGCTCTCGGCGAAGGCCACATCCTCGGCGATCAGCGGATCGAGATGGTGGCAGACCATCAGCATGTCCAGATGCTCGTCGATGGTATTCCTGGTGAACGGCCGGGTTGGATTGGTCGACGAGGGCAACACGTTCTTGAGGCCCGCCACCTTGATGATGTCCGGGGCGTGCCCGCCGCCGGCGCCCTCGGTGTGAAAGGCGTGAATGGTGCGGCCCTTGAACGCCTTGATCGTATCCTCGACGAAGCCGGACTCGTTGAGCGTGTCGGTGTGGATCATCACCTGCACGTCGTGATCGTCGGCGACCGTCAGGCAGCAGTCGATCGCCGCCGGTGTCGTGCCCCAGTCCTCGTGCAGCTTCAACGCACAAGCGCCGCCGGCGACCATCTCCTCGAGCGCCGCCGGGCGCGACGCATTGCCCTTGCCGGCGAAGCCGAGATTGACCGGCAGTGCGTCGGCGGCCTGGATCATGCGGCCGATATGCCATGGTCCGGGCGTGCACGTCGTGGCGAAGGTGCCATGCGCCGGGCCGGTGCCGCCCCCGAGCATGGAGGTGACGCCCGACATCAGCGCCTCCTCCACCTGTTGCGGACAGATGAAGTGAATGTGGGTGTCGAATCCACCGGCGGTGAGAATTTTGCCTTCACCGGCGATGACCTCGGTGCCGGGGCCGATAATGATCGTGACGTTCGGCTGAATGTCGGGATTGCCGGCTTTGCCGATCGCTGCGATGCGGCCGCCTGTCAGGCCGATATCGGCCTTGACGATTCCCCAATGGTCGAGGATCAGCGCGTTGGTGATGACGGTATCGACCGCGCCTTGCTTGTTGGCGATCTGGCTCTGCCCCATACCGTCGCGGATCACCTTGCCGCCGCCGAACTTCACCTCCTCTCCATAGGTGCAAAGATCCTTTTCCACCTCGATGATGATGTCGGTATCGGCAAGCCGCACGCGGTCTCCGGTGGTAGGCCCGAACATCTCCGCATAGGCGGTGCGCTTCATCTTGGCCGACATGCTAGCTCCTGCGAAGTTTTTGCGGGCGAGCCGCTCAGAGCTTTCCCATCACGTCTTGGCGAAACCCGTAGATCATGCGCTTGCCGGCGAGCGCGACGAGCGTGACCTCGCGCGTCTGTCCCGGTTCGAAGCGCACCGCGGTGCCGGCGGCGATGTTTAGCCGCATGCCGCGCGCCTTCTTGCGATCGAATTTCAATGCCGGATTGGTCTCGAAGAAATGGTAGTGCGAGCCGACCTGAATCGGCCGGTCCCCCCTATTGGTGACCGACAGCGTCACCGTCTTGCGGCCGGCATTGAGCTCGATCTCGCCTTGCTTGATGAACATTTCACCGGGGATCATGCTGCGGACCCCCTGCGAAATGTAATCAGAGCCAGCGGCAAACCCGGTCTGCTCCCTCCCCCACCCAAACCCCGGCCTGCCGGAGTTTGGGCACTTTTAAATTTGTCGGAAGCGGGCAAGCCCGCAGCCGGCTGGGGGAGGGGTGGGGAGGGGGGTAGTGCGGGTCGCAACGCCGGCGCGTCGATCGCACCGCCCCCACCCCCAACCCCTCCCCACAAGGAGGAGGGGAGCGCACTGAGTGCGCGGCACTGCTTAGGTTCAGCGTATCGGCTCATGCACCGTCACCAGCTTGGTGCCGTCGGGAAAGGTCGCCTCGACCTGAATTTCCTGGATCATCTCGGCAATGCCGTCCATCACCTCGCTGCGGGTGAGCACGTGCGCGCCGGCTTCCATCAGCTCGGCGACGGTCCTGCCGTCGCGCGCTCCTTCGACAATGAAATCGCTGATGAGCGCCACCGCCTCCGGATGATTGAGCTTGACCCCGCGCTCGCGCCGGCGGCGCGCCACCATCGCGGCCATGGCGATGAGCAACTTGTCCTTCTCGCGCGGGGTGAGCCTCATGGCTTCTCTTCACCTCAGTTCAGCCACAGCCGCGGCAGTGCCGCTCCGCGCACCGCGGTAAGCACGGCGATGAGATCGTGCCGGAGCGCTTCCCCGCCGTCGGCGCAGAGCCGCACGACCGCAAGTCCATTCCAGGCTGAGGCGCCGACCTCACCGCGCAACTGATCGGCAAGCGCGCGCACGCTGCCGGCAGTGGCCTCATCGCCGGGCATGACCAGCACGGTTGCGACGGCGGTGCCTCCCTTGGCAACCGCGCCCTGCGCGAGCTTTGCCGAGACGCCGCCATCGAGCCGCATCGCTTCGGCATGCATGAGCCGTCCGTCCCGGCGCAGCCGCCAGCGATCGGACAGAAAACCGTGGCGCACCGCCTCGCCCATGCCGCTACGTCCGAAGACGATCGCCTCCGCCAGCAAGAGCTGCGCATCGGCGGCGAGCTCGATATCGATTGATCGCTCAAGGCGCGCCCGGTCGAACAGGATCGTCTCCTGCGGCAGCCAGGCGAGACAGGCGCCGGCGGCGACCGAAAGCTTGACATCGATCGTCGCGGCCTCCTCGAGCGCGCGGTAGATTTTTTCCGCCGCCGCCGTCGTGACGGCGAGGCGCGCCCCGCCTTCAACACTGACGTCGAGCTTGAGGCGGTCGCCGCCCGCGACGCCGCCCGCGGTATTGACGATGACGGCCTCGAGCTCCGCCGAGGCCGGCCCCGGACAGCGCACGCGCAGCGAGCCCTCTTCGCGCAGGCGCGCGCGACGCGTCATCCCACCGCTCGAGCGGACCGCGAGCGCAACGGCCCCGACCGCGCGGTTTGCCGCAAAGATACGCGCCAGATCGGCCGCCGCGTGTGCCACCCCATGTCCCTTTCTCAAATCGCCATGGCGCGTCTGAGCGCCGCCTCGTCCATCGAGTCACGGCTGCAGGAATAGACGATGGCGCCGCGGTCCATCACCGCGAAATGGTCCCCCAACTCGCGCGCGAAGTCGAGATATTGCTCGACCAGCACCACCGCGATCTGCCCAAGGTTGCGCAGATAGGCGATGGCGCGGCCGATATCCTTGATGATCGAAGGCTGGATGCCCTCGGTCGGCTCGTCCAGCAACAGCAGGCGCGGCCGCATGACCAGGGCGCGGCCGATCGCGAGCTGCTGCTGTTGACCGCCGGAGAGATCGCCGCCGCGCCGTCCGAGCATGTCGTTGAGCACCGGAAAGAGCGAAAACACGTCGTCCGGGATGGACCGATCCACACGCTTGAGCGGCGCAAAGCCGGTCTTGAGGTTCTCTTCGACGGTGAGCAGCGGGAAGATTTCACGCCCCTGCGGGACGTAGGCGATGCCGCGCCGCGCTCGCTCGCTGGGCTTGAGCCGGGTGATGTCTTCCCCCTCGAGCGTGATCGCGCCCTTGCTGACCGCGTGCTGCCCGGCGAGCGCGTCGAGGAGGCTCGTCTTGCCGACACCGTTGCGTCCCAGCACGCAGGTCACTTTCCCCGCGATGGCGGAGAGCGAGACGTTGCGCAAGGCCTGCGCCGCGCCGTAATGCAGATCGATCGAGTCGACTTTGAGCATCGTTGTTAGCGCTCGTCGCTTCGTGCTTGGCGCACGAGCGTGCGTCGGACTCGGTTTGCTCCCCTCCCCCTTGTGGGGAGGGGTTGGGGGTGGGGGTCGGAGTCGGTGGACACGCCTCGCGCAACAACTATGACCCCCCTCCCCAACCCTCCCCCACAAGGGGGGAGGGAGCAGACCGAGTTTGCTGCGCGCGTCATAACCCCTACCGTCCCAAATAAACCTCGACCACGCGCTCGTTCTGCGAGACCTGGTCGATCGTGCCTTCCGCCAGCACCGAACCTTCGTGCAGGCATGTCACCTTGACGCCGAGCTCGCGCACGAAGGCCATGTCGTGCTCGACCACGACCACGGTGCGATCGCGATTGATCTCTTTGAGGAGCTCGGCCGTCTGCCGCGTTTCGGCGTCGGTCATTCCGGCAGCTGGCTCGTCGACGAGGAGCAGCTTGGGCTCCTGCGCCAGCAGCATGCCGATCTCGAGCCACTGTTTCTGACCGTGTGCAAGCGAGCCGGCGCTACGGTGGCGCACCGCCGAGAGTCGGATGATCTCCAGGATGCCGTCGATATGCTTCGCCTCTTGCTCGCTCTCGCGCCAGAACAGGGTCTTGCGTGCCCGGCGGTCGCCCTTGAGCGCAAGGCCGATATTGTCCTCTACGGTGTGCATGTCGAAGACGGTCGGCTTCTGGAACTTGCGGCCGATGCCCAAGAGCGCAATCTCGGTCTCGTCGAGACGGGTGAGATCGTAGGAACCGTCGAAATAGACTTCGCCGGTATCCGGCCTGGTTTTGCCGGTGACGACATCCATCATGGTGGTTTTGCCGGCGCCGTTGGGACCGATGATGGCACGCATCTCGCCGGGCTCGATCATGAACGAGAGGTTGTTGAGCGCACGGAAGCCGTCGAACGATACGGTCACGCCGTCAAGATAGAGAAGCGCCGTCGTCGTGCGGACATCCATCGCTCACTCCGCCGGGCGAGGCGCCGCGTTTGGCACGGGAGCAGTGAGGCGCCGCCGCTCTCGCCATTCGCGCCAATGATAATGGATCGTGCCGACGACCCCGCGCGGCAAAAGCAGCGTCACCGCGATGAACAGGCCACCGAGCACGAACAGCCAATACGGCGCGAGAACGCCGCTGGTGAAATAGGTTTTGCCGTAGTTCACCAGCACCGCGCCGAGCACGGCGCCGGTCAGCGTTCCACGCCCGCCGACCGCGACCCAGATGACAGCCTCGATGGAATTGCCGGGCGAGAATTCGCTCGGGTTGATGATGCCGACTTGGGGGACGTAGAGGGCGCCGGCCACGCCTGCCATGCAGGCCGACAGCGTGAAGACGAACACCTTATAAGCTTCGACCCGATAGCCGAGAAAACGGGTGCGCGCTTCGGCATCGCGAATGGCGACCAGAACCTTGCCGAATTTGGAACTCACAGCGACGCGGCAGATGATGAAGCCGAGCATCAGCGCCAGCATGGAACTTACGAACAGCGCCGCCCGCGTCGGCGCCGCCTGCACGTTGAAGCCGAGGATGTCCTTGAAGTCGGTGAGGCCGTTATTGCCGCCGAAGCCGAAATTGTTGCGGAAGAAGCCGAGCATCAGCGCGAAGGTCAGCGCCTGGGTGATGATCGAGAGATAAACTCCGGTGACGCGGCTGCGGAACGCGAACCAGCCGAAGACGAAGGCAAGCAGGCCGGGCACCAATACGACCATGAAGGCCGCATAGGCGAAATGCTGGAATCCGTACCAATAGACCGGCAGTTCCGGCCAATTCAGGAACACCATGAAGTCGGGTAATACCGGATGAGCGTAAACTCCGCGCGTTCCGATCTGCCGCATCAGATACATGCCCATCGCATAGCCGCCGAGCGCGAAGAAAGCCCCGTGGCCCAACGAAAGAATGCCGCAGTAGCCCCAGATCAGATCGATCGACAACGCCAACAGCGCGAGACAAACGTATTTGCCGAACAACGCCACGAAATATGATGACAGGTAAAACGGCGAGGTCGGCGGCAGCGCGAGGTTGAGCACCGGCACGAGAACTGCGATCGCCGCGAGCGTCGCGAGGAACGCAATCGCGCCGCGATCGAGCGAGCGCAGGACGAGGTGGCCTATCATGCTTCCGCCGCCCGGCCCTTCAAGGCGAACAGCCCGCGCGGGCGCTTCTGGATGAACAGGATGATGAGCACCAGGATGGCGATCTTGCCGAGCACGGCGCCGGCATAAGGCTCGAGAAACTTGTTGGCGATGCCGAGGGTGAACGCGCCGACCAAGGTGCCCCAGAGATTGCCCACGCCTCCGAACACCACCACCATGAATGAATCGATGATGTAGCCCTGGCCGAGATTGGGGCTGACATTGTCGATCTGCGACAAAGCGACGCCGGCAAGTCCCGCGATACCCGAGCCGAGCCCGAAGGTGAGCGCGTCGATGCGGCTCGTGCGGATGCCCATGGAGGCCGCCATCGCCCGGTTCTGCGTCACCGCGCGCATTTCCAGCCCGAAGCGGGTGAACCGCAAGATGGCGAGCAAGCCCATGAAGATCAGCAGGGTGAAGACGATGATCCACAGCCGGTTGTACGTGATCGTCATCTGGCCGAAGTCGAACGATCCGCTCATCCACGACGGGTTGCCGACATCCTTGTTGGTCGGACCGAAGACGGTGCGCACGCCCTGCTGCAGGACCAGCGACAGCCCCCAGGTCGCGAGCAGCGTCTCCAGCGGCCGCCCGTAGAGGAAGCGGATGATCCCGCGTTCGACCAGTATGCCGATCATGCCGGCGACCGCGAACGCGAGCGGAATGGCAATCGCCAGCGAATAGTCGAACAGCGCGGGGTTGCGCGCGCGGATCACCTGCTGAACGACGAAGGTCGTGTAGGCGCCCAGCATGACCATCTCGCCATGCGCCATGTTGATGACGCCCATGACGCCGAAGGTGATGGCAAGCCCGATCGCCGCAAGCAGAAGCACCGAGCCGAGGGAGAGGCCGTACCAGGCGTTTTGCAGCGCGGTCCAGAGCGCAAGGCTGTTTTCGATCGAGGCGATGGCGTCGGCCGCGGCCCTCTTGACCGTGGGCGAGGCGCTCGCAGGCAATCCGCCGAGCAGCGCAAGCGCGTCCTGATCCCCGCGCTGGCGGATCACGGCGATGGCGTCGATCTTGTCCGCATCCGGGGCGTTATCGAGATAGAGCACGACAGCTGCTCGCGCCTCGTTCAAGGCCTGTTTGACTCGCGGGTCGCTCTCGCCGGCGATCGCCTTCTCGAGGGCCGGCAGCGCATTCGCATCCTTGGACTTGAGCACGGCCTGCGCCGCCTCGAGGCGCTTTCCCGGATCGGGCGCCATCAAGGTCAAGCTGCCGAGCGCGGCCTCCACGATGCGCCGCAGACGGTTATTGAGCCGCACCGGGGCGAGATCGGAGGGCACGCCGCTGGCAACAGGCCGACCCGTTTCAGCGTCGATCAGCTGATCGGGCCCCTCGCGAATGAAAACGCGCTTCTCAGCCGCGCTGAAGAGGAGTCGCCCCTCCTGCAACGCGCCGATCACTTGCGCGGCGAGCGCATTGCCGCTCGTTGCGACGGCGTTGATGCCTTCGATCGTGTCGTCGAAACTGTCGGCGCTGAAGCGGCGAAGCCCATCCTCGTAGGGGCCCGCGCGCGCTGCCGTCATCAGCGCGGCGAGCATGCCAAGCGCACACACGAGCGCGATGAAGCGACCGCCGAAGGCACGCATCGCGATGGTCCCGGCACTTGCGAGCGAGGCGGCCCGAACATCGCAAGTCGGGGCCGCCTCCGATCCTGCTGCGAGCATTACGCTAAAGGCGGCATTGGATGACGTAAACCCTCGCTTGCCGCATGAGCGCCTGCGATGCCGGGTTCTCCACCGCTTGCGCTTCCCACCCTCCCCTAGCCGGCTGCGGGCTTGCCCGCTTCCGGCAAATTTAAAAGTGCCCAAACCCCGGCAGGCCGGGGTTTGGGTGGGGGAGGGCGAACCGAGGTCGCGTTGACTGCATTCGTCGAAGCCGCGTCAATCGCAGCACGACGGCGCTAGGCGCCGCCGCCGCACTTCTTGGTCACCTTATTGTAGTTGCCGCACTTGAGCGTCACCCAGTCGGCCTCGAGATCCTTCGAGCCCGGCAGATACTTGGACCACGCCTCGCCGGGCACCAAATTCGGCGTCTTCCAAACGACGTCGAACTGCCCATCCGCACGTACCTCGCCGATATAGACCGGCTTGGTGATGTGGTGGTTCGGCAGCATCTTCGACGTGCCGCCGGTAAGGTTCGGAGCCTCGATGCCGGGCAGCGCGTCGATCACCTTGTCCGGGTCTGTCGATTTGGCCTTTTCGACCGCCTTCACCCACATCGCAAATCCAATGACGTGGGCTTCCATCGGATCGTTGGTGACGCGCTTCGGATTCTTGATGAAGGCGTGCCAGTCGGCGATGAACTTTTCGTTGATCGGCGTCTTGATCGATTGGAAGTAGTTCCAGGCGGCGAGGTGCCCGAGCAGCGGCTTGGTGTCGATGCCGGCGAGTTCTTCTTCGCCGACCGAGAAAGCGACGCTCGGGATGTCGGTCGCTTTGACGCCCTGGTTGCCGAGCTCCTTGTAGAAGGGGACGTTGGCATCGCCGTTGATGGTGGAGACGACCGCGGTCTTCTTGCCGGCCGAGCCGAACTTCTTGATATCCGACACGATCGTCTGCCAGTCGGAATGTCCGAACGGCGTGTAGTTGATCATGATGTCGGCATCGGCGACGCCCTTCTGCTTGAGAAAAGCTTCGAGGATTTTGTTCGTGGTGCGCGGATAGACGTAATCCGTGCCGGCGAGCACCCAACGCTTCACTTCGCCGCCGTCCTTCGACATCAGGTATTCGACGGCCGGGATCGCCTGCTGGTTGGGAGCGGCGCCGGTGTAGAACACGTTGCGCTCACTCTCCTCGCCTTCGTATTGCACGGGGTAGAACAGGATGTTGTTGAGCTCCTTGAATACCGGCAACACCGATTTGCGCGAGACGGAGGTCCAGCATCCGAATACCGCGGCGACTTTGTCCTTGGTGATGAGCTCGCGTGCCTTTTCCGCGAACAGCGGCCAGTTCGAGGCCGGGTCGACGACGACGGCCTCGAGCTTCTTGCCGAGCAGGCCGCCCTTCTTGTTCTGCTCCTCTATCAGCATGAGCATGACGTCCTTCAACGTCGTCTCGCTGATCGCCATCGTGCCGGAGAGCGAGTGGAGAATGCCGACTTTGATGGTGTCTTGGGCCTTGGCGGAAAACGTTGCCGCCAGGCCAAATGCCAGTCCCGCCGTAACCATAAGCAGGCGGCGGGTAAGCGGTCGCTCGACGACCGCGGCGATGGATGTATGCATCGCGATGTCCTTCTGTTTGACGCGCGACAAGCGGCGCAGAGCCGCTTGCGAGCGCTGAATCGCAAGCGGCGTGCCAAGCGCGATGGGCAAGGTAACCCGTTGCGCGGCCGCGCTGATCGATGCGCCGCAACCTTGGGCCCAGGGTCCATAGCCTCGCCCAATTGCCGCCAAAATCGACAGATGCCCAATCATTAGGCAGATCGGCTGGACTCGGAAGGCTCATCCGGCGGCCGAGCGGCCTGCGTCCAAAGTGTTGAAATGACGAGTGAACCTCCTCTGCGCGCCCGCGCCGGCTACAGTTTCGGTGACGCAAGACGCGAGTTTTGTTCTCGGTTTCGGCGGCAAGCTCCCGGCGGGTCATTCCACGCTGCTCGCGCAAATCATCGTCAACGCCAAGGCGATGACTGCCGAGATTCAACGCATGCCGATCAAAATCGCGTCGAAGCCGTGACCGCTACCGGCGGGATCCACCCGGGACCTCGCCCTCGAACCCAGACTCATGCGTTATGGAAGCACGGCCGGCTCCCCATGAGTGACGATCCGCTACAAAATCCGGGCTTCGTCACTTCGAGTGACGGCCATGACGGAACGTTGGTCAGCGAAGCGGCCCAAGCGTCCAGCCAGAATCCATTGCCGACGCACCCGCAGGCCATCTGATCGGCAGCGAGCGCGGCAGAGATTCGTTTGCCCAGGGCGACCGCATGTGGGGAGATGCCGCCGACGGTTGCTCAATGCGTTGATTTTCTATCCCTTTTCGTATCTATGACTACATCTAAATTAAATTATTGACTACTACTTGCGGCTGCCCTATATAGATTCTTAGCCTCGCTCATCGAGGGGCGTCTCCGGAGACGATCCCGAAGGCGGAGCGAGGCGTGGCGTCCTGCGGCAGCGACTCATAACCGCTGTCCCGGGAGG
>DATNNX010000127.1:0-8651 GCA_035601615.1 Xanthobacteraceae bacterium | reverse complement strand
CCGCGCTGCGGCACTATTTCGAGATGATCGGCGAGTTTGCCGACAGCGTTGGCGTCGCCACCCCCATGCTCGACCGTGCGGTCGAGCTCTACGACAAGTTCATGGCGATGGGATTTGGGGAGAAGGACGTCGCCGCCATGGTCGACGTGATCAGCGCGCTGCCGCGCGCCAAGGCCCGAGATTGAGGGGAAAGAGAACGGAGGTCCGCATGATCCGCGTCAAGAAGATCGCCCACGCCGTCTATGAAATGCCGGATGTCGAGAAACAGACCGAATATTACACCGACGTGATCGGCCTTACGGTAACCGACAAGAGCAAGGATGCGGTCTATCTCGCCTCGACGATCGATCATCATTCCGTGGTGTTGCACAAGGGCGCGCAGGCCAAATGTGTGCGCCTCGGGTTCCAGATCGCGCCCGAGGACGATCTCGGCGCGTTCGAGAAGCAGGTGCAGGGCCACGGGATCAAGACCCAGAGGCGCAAGGACGCCGAGCCGTCGATTACCGACATGGTCACGTTCGAGGATCCGAAGGGGACCGTGATGGAGGTCTTCAAGCGGGAGGCATTTTCCGGCCAACGCTTCCCGGCCAAGGGCATCGTTCCGCACAAGCTCGGCCACGTCGCGTTTTTCGTCACCGACGTCAAGCATGTGACCAAGTTCTATTGCGACGTGCTCGGCTTTCGCGAGTCGGATTGGATGGGAGATTTCTTCTCGTTCCTGCGTTGCGGCCGCGACCATCACACCATCAACCTGATGCAGATCGATGCGAACCGGCATTTTCACACCGCTTTCGAGCTCCGCGATTGGGCGCACCTGCAGACCGCCTGCGATTTTCTCAGCCTCAACGGCTACACGCTGATCTGGGGACCGGGGCGGCACGGCATCGGTCACAATCTGTTTGCCTATCACCGCGCACCCAACGGCTTGATCACCGAGCTGTTCGCTGAGCTCGATCAGGTCAACGAGGAACTCGGGTATTTCGAGCCGCGCCCATGGCACCGCGACCGCCCGCAGAAACCGAAAGTGTGGCCCAAAGACCCGGCGGCCGCGAATTTGTGGGGCATCATGCCGCCGGACGAGATGATGAAATAGGCCGCTGCTGCAATGGTGCGGCATCGACACGTCTATCATATTGCGGGCTACGACCCGATCGATGCGGGCGCGCAATACCGGCGGTTTGTGCGCCAGCTCGACGTCTTTCGGCGCACCTGGAACGTCGACGCGAGTGTGTCGGAGCTCGAGCAGGATAGCGACCAATCGCGCGCCTGGTGGAGCGTGCGCGCGTGCGCTCCCAATTGGCAGGTCGAGGCGGTGCACGAAGCTCTGCTGTGGGACGACATCGTCCGCGGCGATTTCACGCGGCCGCTGCCGGTGCGGCTGTTTGAGGCGCTGCGCGCCTATCTCGATTTCATCGTCACCGGCACGATGTTCCGCTACATCGTCGCGAACCAGCGTTACGCGATCTTTTTCCTGTTTCCGATCCTTTCGGTCGTGCTGTTCGCCGCCGTCGGATGGTTCTTTGCACGGCTGCTGACCGGTTTTGTCGGCCTCGACGGGTTTAACGCCGTCGTGCTCGGCGTGCCGGCGGGCCTGCTCCTCTTTCTCGTGCTGATGCGGTGGCCCGGCCGGCGCTGGCGCGTCGAACAACTGTTGGACGATTGGGTCTGCGCCCACGACTACATTCACGGGGGCCGCCCGGATATCGATGCGCGACTCGATCGCTTTGCGGAGACCTTGCTGGCGCGGGCGCGCGAAGGGGGGCTGGACGAGATCGTCCTCGTCGGCCACAGCCTCGGCGCGATGCTCGTGCTCGACGTGATCGTTCGCGCGCTCGCCCGGGACGCCGGTTTCGCCCGCCGTGGTGCCGCTGTTTCCGTGCTCACCATCGGCGCGACCATCCCCAAATTCGCGCTGCACCCGCGCGCGCAAGCGATCCGCGCCAGAATTGCCCGCGTTGTCGCAGAGCCCTCCGTCGCCTGGACCGAATATCAATCTCGCGCCGACACGATCAGCTTCTACAAGTTCGATCCGGTCTCGCTGCGACGGATCGACGACGACCGGCTCGACGGCAAGCCGGTGATCCGACGTGTGCAGATCCACGACATGCTGCTGCCCGAAACGTTCGAGCGCTGCCGCACCCACGTCCTTCGATTGCATTATCGCTCGGTCATGGCCAACGACCGGCGCGCGCCTTACGATTATTTTCTGATGGCGTGCGGTCCGGTTTCATTCGCCAACTGGACGACGTCGCCGCTGGGCTTCTTGGATTTCCTCGCTGCCGACGGCACCTACCGGGATCCGGCGCCATCGCGCGTTGCGGCGGCGCAGCCATCGTTATGACGCCGCTCGTCGCCAAGGCGATCTGGGTCTTGGGTATCGTCGGTTGGTTCGTCATCCGCTATCCCCATGATCGCCGGGCGCGGCGCACCCCGAAACTACGGCGCAGCGACCGCGGCCGCGAGGTCGTGCTGATGACGATCTCGGCCACCGGCCTCGGGATCATTCCGTTCGTCTACGTGATCAGCGACGCACCGCGCTTCGCCAACTATGCGTTTCATCCCTGGCAAGCATGGCTCGGCGTGGCGCTGTTCGCCGCGGCGCTGTGGCTGTTTTACCGCACGCACAAGGACCTCGGCCGCAATTGGTCGGTCACGCTCGAAGTGCGCGACCAGCACACTTTGGTGACAAGGGGTGTCTATAGCCGGGTGCGGCATCCGATGTATTCGGCATTCTGGCTGTGGGCGCTGGCGCAAGCACTCTTGCTGCCGAACTGGATTGCGGGGCCCGCCGGCCTCGTCGGCTTCGGCACGCTCTTTTTCCTGCGCGTCGGACACGAGGAGGCGATGATGATCGAGATCTTTGGCGAGGATTACCGCCGCTACATGGATTGCACCTCGCGCATCTTGCCCGGCATCTATTAGCGCGCGTACTCAAAACGCGACGGCTCGGCAATGGCCACTGACGATGTCAGCTGAGGCACCGTAATCGGCGGAAAACCCGCATGCGGGGACCGTCCGAGTTGTGCCGACCGCGCGCATTCTTGTGCAGCCTTTGAGCCCATGATTAAATCGAAGCTCCAGGAACCTTCATACATGATCGAACCCAAAGGCGTCGTTCATTTCAGCATCGCGGTCAGCGACCTTGAGGCGAGTCGTAAATTTTACACTGAGATCCTCGGGCTGACGCTGATACAGAGTACGCCCGCGTCGGGCATGGTGTTTTTGCGCGCGGGAAGAGATCACGTCATTCTGGCGAGAAGCGACGCACCGCTAAAGCGCGATCCAAAGGACAGCCGCCGAGCACACCACGCCTTCAAGGTCGACTCGGAGAAATATGAACGGGCCAAGGCCTTCCTTGCCGCCAAAGGAGTCGAGGTGTTCGAGGAAGAAGACCGCAAGAAAGGCGTCTTCGTAGGCCGCCAGTTCTACATCCGCGATCCCGACGGCACCGTCATCGAATTCTCGGAATGGGACGGTACAAGCAGGCTTGATTGATCCGGCCGGGCAGGCAAGCCGGCCACCGTGCTGCGCGCCGCGAGCGGGCATGCCGCCGCGGCGCCGCCGATGAGCGCGATAAACGCGCGCGGTTCAGCCGAGGTCGGTAGGCTGCCGAACGGATTTGACGCGTGAGGGCTCGCCATGCCTGACATCGAACTGTTCGACGCGATCTACTCCGCACGGGCGCTGCGCCGGCTCAAACCCGATCCAGTACCGGAGGAGATCATCACCCGCATTTTGGACGCCGCCATTCGAGCGCCCTCGGCCGGAAATGCGCAGAACTGGGCGTTCGTCGTGGTGCGCGACGTGGAGCAACGGCGCAAGCTGGGCATGATCTACCGCAAGGCCTCCGACATCGCGAGTGAGGTATACAAGGCGCGCGGCCGCCCGGCGCATATGAGCGAAGAGCAGTATCGGCGCTTCATGACGTCCGGCGCTTATTTGTGGGACCATATGGGCGAAACGCCGGTGCTCCTGGTCCCCTGTCTGCACGACCGTCCCCCGCCGCCGCGTGCAACGCTTCCGCCGTCTCTGCAAGCAATCTATGAGGGAGAGCTCGCCTATGAACGGCGGATTCGGGCCGCGAGCATCTATCCGGCCGTGCAGAACATCATCCTGGCGTGCCGTGCGTTTGGATTAGGCACCGTGATCACGACCAACCACATCCGTTGCGAGAATGAAGTGAAGGCGTTGCTCGGCTTGCCGGCCGACGTATCGACCTATGCCTTGATGCCGATCGGCTACCCGCGGGGAAAGTTTGGTCCGGTGGCACGCAGGCCAGTGGGCGAGGTGGCGTATGCTGATCGGTGGGGCGCCGCTTGGCCGAATTGATGGCCCGCTATCCGCGAGTACGTAGCGGCGCAATGCGCTTTGCTTATGCGCCCTACGAGCGCCCTAGTGCCGTGCCGTCCTATTGCGCCTGGGCTTGCGGCGGGAATCTCTTTTGCGATGGCGGCGCGGCGGCAGTGAGCGGATTGGTAGCGGCGTCTTCTGGCCCTTGTTTCATTTGAGACAGCGCGGCGATTTCGCGGGAAATCTCCGCATGAATTTTTGAGCTCTTGTCGATGCTGATGTGGGCGATGCTCCAATCGTCCCCCACATCGATGTTGGCAAGCTTGCCGTGGAAGCCTGGATCGGCCGTCAGCGGCGCGCCCCAGCCGGGGGACTGGAAGTAGTTGACCGCTCGCAGGACGTTCGCCGGCACCGGGTTTTGCATGAACGGCGCAAGCGTCACCAAGAGATCGACCGAAACTTTGTGCGGCTCGAGCGAGCGGGCCATATCGATCACGTTGTTGGCGCCCTGCGAGTGGCCGACCAGAATCAGTGCGCTCGTCTTACCGGCGGCGCGCTCTTTGAGGATCCCCTTGACTGCCGTCGACCAGTACAAGTGTCCCGCCACCTCGGCCTTGATCCCCTTGGCCTTGAGCTCGGCGGCAAGGCCATCCATGCCGGTCGAGAACACGCCAAACCAGCCACGCAGCAGCAGCACCTCGGTTTCGACGGCGAACGCGCAGTTGCACCACAGCAGAGCGATGGCGACAGCGAGCGACCGCGCCGCGAATGACAAAGTACGATGGGCGTGCGCGGGCGCAGCTGAGCCGCGGCGCCGCCGCCCGGTCCGTCCAGTTATCTCAGCCATTGCCCCCCGCTCATTCTGCAGCTGCAACGCTGCTTCGTCGCATGAGCGACATAGCCCCATTCCTGCCGCACTTATCATCGGCAGTCGGCAATAAGGCGAGCGCCTCGTCTGCCACTCTGGCCCGATCCGTTGCCCGCGCTCGTATTTTTCCGCATTATCGCGGTTGGACGCAGCCGCGCACCGGCGAACGCAGCAAATGCTTATGCCGTTTGTCTTATTTCTCCCCCTGATCTCGCTCGCAATCTACCTGATACCGATTTACCTCCTGCGGCGCAGAACCTACGCGCGCGCGCAGGACTATTTTCTCTCTTCGGGACACACCCCACCCGGCGTGATTCGAAATTCTTCAGTCGCTTATGCGCTAAAGATGGCGACATTCGGTCCGTTCTTCGCCTGGGGCGCGAGCGGCGATTTTTGGCCGGCGATCATCAATTCAGCATTCTTCGGAGTGGGCGTGTTCCTGATCTACATCCTGCGTCGCCCCATGCTCGCGTTCATGGAGAGCGCCTTGGGCGGGGGGCGATCGATCACGGTGCACGAGTTCATCGCGCGACAGCACGGGAATGATCCGCGCGTGCGGCTGCTCGCATCGGGCCTCACGATTTTCGCAATGCTTACGCTGACGATCGGCGAGGCACTCGTCCTGGCGGCGTTTCTCAAGCCGGTTCTCTCCGGCAATACGGCCTCCACATACGTCTTCGTGTGCGGACTCGTGGCCTTGATGGGCGTGTACGCAATCCTTTCGGGGAACTCCGGGGTCATGCGCTCGGCCCAATCGCAATTGGGCATGTGCTACCTCGGCCTGTTCGGCGCGGTCGCTCTGCTGTTGTACCTCATGATTTCGGCGCTGCGGCCGATGACGCCGCACAGCACCTTCGCAGTTATCTTCGTTGCCGCCTGTTGCGCAGTCATGCCGCTTTACCGGCGTTCGCGCTATGTCGATACCGGCCCCATTCGCGGCGCTTCTTCGGACGCGACGAATGAAGCCGGCCGGGAGCCGTTCGCCGCGCGCCTGTTCAGGAGATTCGAGAAGATACTCAACGCCTGCATATCCGTTTTTGCGGCGTGGGTCATTGTCGTCGCGGTCATGCAACTCTACGCCGACGGTCTCTCGGCTGCCGTCATTGACAGCATCGCCGCACTGGCGACGGGGACGCGCGTGCCAAGCGTGGGACTGGCCGCCTTGGTGTTGCTGCCGCTCTTCCATCCGCTCGTCGATATGACCAACTGGCAAAGAATTGCTGTCTTCGCGAAAGACGCAGGCGACCTGGAGCCCAGCCGACGACCAGCGGTATTTCGCGGGATCGTGAGGATCTACGCCGTTGAGACGCCGTTGATGTCGCTGTTCATGTGCATGTTCGGCGTTATTGCCGTCGTCACCATGGCGATCCCCGACGGCGCGAACGCAGTTGCGGGCTTCCTTCGGGAGTTGGCCGCAGAACAAAATGCGCTCGCTGGCGCCGCCTTGTCGCTGTTGTTGCTCAGCGTGTTTGCGATCGCGCTCTCCACGATGAGTTCGCTGTTCTTGGCGAGCCTATGCACCGTCCGCTATGACGTGCTGCCAACGGTTTGGCCGGAACTCGGGTCGGCAAAGGGAGACGCCGGTGAGGCGACGCGACGGACGATCATTGCAGGCGGCGGGCTCTACGTCGCAACGACGATCGCAGGCCTCTTCATCGCCGATGCCTATCTGAAAATGAGCTACACGAGCAGCGCGTTCCTTGCGCTTTTGTTCGCGTTCTCCTGCGCACAGCTCGCGTTCGTACCTCTCCTCTTGGGACCGCTCATCGGCAAAACGCGCGACGGCTTCGGAACGGTATCCTCCGCCTGGGCGCTGGTCATCCTCGCGTGTGGCGCTGCTGCCGGGCCGATCGCGGTGGCGATCTATCTCGCGACTGGAAGCGAGCCGTGGCTGTGGGCCGCGGTTCCTGCCTGTCTCGCATCGGGCCTCCTGCTGTTCATCCTGGCGCGGCTGTGGCCGGCGAGGGCAGCAGCGGCCACGTAGATCTTTGCGGCGCTCAGCGCCCGCCGGCGACGACGGCACGGGCGAGCGCGCGACCGACGCAGTCGTAGCCGGCGGCGGAATTGTGCAGCCCATCCCATGCTACGAGCGCGCTCGCCGGCAATCCCGCGTCGATCGAGCGGCGCATAAGGGCAAAGCGCGGAAACAGGCCCACGCGCTCTTGGCGGGCCACCTCGGCAACGATCGCCTGCATGACCGAATGCTGGGAGGAGGCAAGCACGAGCGGCGCGTATTGCAGGTCCATGAGGATCACGTCGGCGCCGCCCGCCTTGAGCATGCGCACGCCCTCGATCACTCGATCCGTGAGACCGTCGGCGTGGCCGCCCCACGCCACGTCATTGGTGCCGAGTTGCCAGATGACGAGGTCGGGGCCATAGGCGAGGACATCGCGCTGGAAGCGCGCCATGCTGCCCGTGATCGTCTCGCCGATGTGGCCGCTATTGATCACCTCGGTGCGTGTGTGCGGGCGCAGTCTCGCAAGTTCGCGCCGCATCACCTCGGGATAAGTCGCGCCCGGACTCAAGACCCAGAGTCCGGTCGTGGAGGAGGATCCAACGGCGACGATGCGCAGCGAATCGCCGGCTTTGAGCCGCGCCGCGGTACGCGGCAGCGGCGCGCCTAGGGAGAGGGTGCGATTCGCGGCGAGGCAGGCCTCGGCATCGGATGGGGACGCCTGCGCAAAGGCGCCGTCCGAAGTAGCGATCAGTAGCGCCGCTGCGAGCCACGCCGCCACCGCGCGGCGACCCACGCCTTTTCCCGCGACTCGGCACGGCGCTCTCATGTTCATGCTTGGACCGCGCCCTCTCGCGGCTCCGAATGAAGAAGCGGAGGCATAAATGCCTCCGCAACAACCCCCATCGGCTCTATCGCTCTGAGCGACGTCAGTAGCCGCCCGAGGCGGATGCGGTTTGCGCTCCCGCGGTGGCGGCAGGCTTCTGCGCCGTGGCGGAGGGCTTGGTTGAAGAGGCCTGCGCGACCGCCGGGCTCGACATGTAACGCCGTCCACCATTGATCTGCTTGAGGTTGTTGACCCAGTCCTCCGGGTACAACAAGTGATTCCCGGGCACCCGCAAGCCCATGTAGCGGGCGATGTCCTGAATGAACGCGACGCAGTTGTAGGTCGCGGCGTTCCACAGCGGCGAGGTCGCCTGCAGGTGCCTGATGTAAGCGAATACCCGCTTGGCCTCGGCCTCGGTCATGTAGACGCGGTAGCTCGCGGTCAAATAGTCGTCGTCGAGATCGCCGTAGCTCTTGCCCGTTTCGGACGGGACTGGGATGACGTGCCCGAGGATGTAGGGAATGACGCTTTCGGTCGCAGGATGAAGGCCTGCGATCTCAATCTGCTTTTGATCGGCCCGTCCATACCAGACGAATGCATGACCATAGCTGGCGGCGGTCCGCGCCCGGAAATCGACGTAGTAGATTGCGCGGTTCGTCGCCTGCGCTTGGGCGCTGCCGAGCGCCGCGGTCGCGGCCCTATCCTGCGCGCTC
>DATNNX010000126.1:0-5144 GCA_035601615.1 Xanthobacteraceae bacterium | reverse complement strand
TGACGCCGGCTCGCCTTGTCAGCGGGCTCATCACCGAGCGTGGCATCATCGTGGCGCAGCGGGATGCGCTCGCCGCCGCTTTCGCCGATCGCGCCCAGGCAAGCTCGGCCGCCCGATGAGCCAAATTCCACGGCGGTCGGGCTGCAACAAGCGTGCTTTTCAGCGCTCGCGATAAATTGGGAGCTTGGCCATGCGCCCTTGCCTTTTGGCGGAAGGCGCTCCCGGCTCTGTCTGCTGTTGATCGAGTTGTGGCCGGGCAAGTAGATTTGAGAGCGCACCACATGATCCCCTTGCGGGACGGGCTGGGAGTGCAGCGTAGTGCGTGGCGTTCGGCTTCGTCCTCTAAGCACAAGCGTACCCTTGCCGGGGCTGATTCATTCGATGAGTGTCAGTTCGCTCACCGCCGCGCTGCCGGTTGATGGCCGGCAATCACCGACCGCGCTCGCGATCGCGCGCGGCACCACGCGGCTTCTGCATTCGCTGGGATTCTCTGCGGTGAGCGAACTCCCGCTGGCGTCCGGCCGGCGCGCCGATTTGGTGGCGCTTGGTGCCAACGGCGACGTGTGGATCGTCGAGATCAAGTCGTCAATCGCTGACTTTCGCGCTGACCAGAAGTGGATGGATTATCGCCTGCATTGTGATCGGCTATTTTTCGCGACCACGCTCGAGGTGCCGTGCGATATCTTTCCGCTCGACGTCGGTCTGATCGTTGCCGATGCCTACGGCGCATCGATCGTATGCGAGGCGCCCGAGCACCGACTGCATGCCGCCACCCGCAAGGCCATGACGCTCGCCTTCGCGCGGGCGGCGGCGCTACGCCTCTCCGCGCTGGCGGATCCAGAAGGTTCGTATTCGAGATCAGTGGCCCCGGACTGAGCGCTCAAATCTTGGTTGCGAATCGCGGCTTACGACCGCCCGGTCACTTCGGCGCGCGCTTGGCCAAAATGCGCTGCAGGGTGCGGCGATGCATGTTGAGCCGGCGCGCCGTCTCGGAGACGTTGCGGCCGCAGAGTTCGTAGATGCGCTGAATGTGCTCCCAACGGACTCGATCGGCCGACATCGGGTTTTGCGGCGGCTCGGCTTTGCGGCCGTCGAGCGCGAGCAGCGCTGCGACCACGTCATCGGCATCCACCGGCTTTGATAGATAGTCGACGGCACCGAGCTTCACCGCGTTCACCGCGGTTGCGATGTTGCCGTAACCGGTGAGGATGATGGCACGCGCATCGGGGCGACGGCGCTTGAGGGCGGAAATGACGTCGAGGCCGTTGCCGTCCTCGAGCCGCATGTCCACGACGGCGAAGGCCGGAGATATCGTCTCGAGTTGGGCGAGCCCGTCCGCTACCGACTCGGCGGTGGTCACGGTGAAGCCGCGGCCTTCCATGGCGCGGGCGAGCCGCTGCAGAAAGGACTTGTCGTTCTCCACGATTAGCAGCGAGCGATCGGCCGGCATCGCCGCGACCAAATCGGCCATCGCCATGTACGCCTCCACGACGTGGCGCCGCTGCACCGGGTGAGGCGCAGCGACGATTTGCCCCAACTTTGTGCAGGTAATCTAGGAAGCTGCCGCCCAACCTCAAGTGAATAATCGATAATGAACGCGGGTGAATGAAGGCGGTTGAGGAAAAGACACGGACCGGCAGTGCTTTAGGGGCCAACTCTCACGATGCGAACGCCATCGCGCGTTCGAAGTCGCTGCGGCCCCAGCGCACACGCACGATCGCGCCTCGATCGGGAAATGCGCGGTTCTCGAAGTCGAGCGTAGCGCCCGAGCGCTCCAGCAAGGTCTTGGCGATGAAAAAGCCAAGCCCAAGCCCGCTCGCCTCGCCGTTCAGGTTTTGCCGCCGGCGGTTTGTGACATAGGGCTCGCCAATGCGGTCCATAACCTCGGGTGCGAAGCCCGGACCATCGTCGGTGATACTGACGGCGACATCCTGACCGCTCCAGGAGGCAGCGACCTCGACCCGCTCGTGGGCGAAATCGATCGCGTTCTCGAGCAGGTTACCGAGGCCGTAGAGGATCGCAGGATTGCGGCCGCCGACGGGTTCGGCCGTCTCGCCCGCCGATAACGCGACGCTTATGGCAACGCCGAAGTTCCGATGCGGCGCAACCACCTCTTCGATCAGCGTCGACAGCTTCATGCGGTCGAAGGGCGCACCGCTCGAGAGCTCGGTCAGTTTCGCCAGAATGGCGCGGCAGCGCTTGGCCTGCTCGTTCAAGAGGCGCACGTCCTCCGCATGCTCGGAACCGGGCTTGATCGCGAGCTGCAGTTCCCTGGCGATAAGCGTGATCGTTGCAAGCGGTGTGCCCAGTTCATGGGCGGCGGCGGCGGCCAGCCCATCGAGCTGCGAGAGGTGCTGTTCGCGTGCAAGCACCAATTCGGTCGCCGCCAGCGCGTCGGCAAGCTGGCGGGATTCCTCGGTGATCTGCCAGGCATGCAGGCCGATGAAGGCGATTGCGAGCAATAGCGAAAGCCACACCCCCATGACGTAGGTCGCGGGCAGTTCGAGCGGCGGCTCGGTGTCCCACGGTAGCGGCTCGTGCACGAACACGAGCACGGTGGCGCAGGCAACGGTGAAGCCGCCGAGCATCAGCGTCATTCGCGCCGGCAATGCTGTGGCCGAGATCAGAACAGGTCCGAGGAAAAGAAACGCGAACGGGTTCTCGAGCCCCCCGGTGAAGAACAAGAGCACCGCGAGCTCGGCGATGTCGAAGGCAAGCAGCCATGCCGCCCGGTCCGGCTCGAGCCGCTGGGTCATCGGGAAGCGAATGCGCAGCGCGACGTTGAGCCAGGCGGCGAGCGCGATCACTGCGAGGCACGGCCAGATCGGCAGCTCGTACTCTAGCCCAAAATAGACCACCAGCACGGCGGTGCTCTGGCCGATGACCGCAAGCCAGCGCAGCCGCACCAGGGTGTCGAGGCGTACGCTGCGTCCGGTCCGGTGGGCTTCCTCGGCAGGTTGGTCGCTCATATCCAACAATGTACGCCTTCGCCGCATGTGCTCAACATCGACAGGCGCTTCGGCGCGCGGGCCAATTGCCGCGATGCCTCTTGCCTCGTGCGCGGCGCCGCGCCACATCTGCGGTTCCGCGCAGGGCGACCTCATGTTGAAAACCGTCGAGCCCGCCATTGCCGTCGACCAGCTGGTGAAGGTCTACAAGACCACCCGCGCGGTCGACGGCATTTCTTTCGCGCTCGAGCCCGGTTCCATCACCGGGCTGCTCGGCGGCAACGGCGCCGGCAAGACCACCACCCTCGCCATGGTCATGGGTCTGATCATGCCGACCTCCGGCACGGTGAAAGTGCTCGGCGCCGAGATGCCGCGCCAGCGCTACCAGGTGCTGCACGAGATGAATTTCGAGAGTCCATACGTCGACATGCCGCACCGGCTGACGGTGCGGCAGAACCTCAAGGTATTCGGGCTGCTCTACGCCGTGGAGGACCTCGCCGGCCGCATTGCGGCGCTCGTGCGCGAGCTCGATCTCTCGGAATTTCTCGACCGGCCGACCGGCAAACTCTCCGCTGGGCAGAAGACCCGAGTCGCGCTTGCCAAGGCGCTGATCAATTCTCCCCGGGTGCTGCTTCTCGACGAGCCCACCGCCTCGCTCGACCCCGACACCGCCGACTGGGTGCGTGGTCACCTCGAGCGGTTTCGCAAACAGCGAGGCGCTACCGTCCTGCTCGCCTCGCACAACATGGCCGAGGTCGAGCGCCTGTGCGAGCGCGTCATCATCATGAAGCGGGGGCACATCGAAGACGACGACACGCCGCAGCGGCTGTTGGTCCGCTACGGCCGCGAGACCCTGGAAGAGGTGTTTCTCGACGTCGCGCGCGGCCGCGGCGAGGCGCGCGAGGCGGCGCAATGAGGGCGCCTTCGATCAGTGCTGTGACCTTGGCACCGCATCGCATCGCCGCGATGGTGCGGCGCTATGTTTATCTGTTGCGCTCGTCCTGGACTCGGCTTCTCGAGCTGATCTACTGGCCGGCGGTGCAGCTTTTCGTCTGGGGTTTTCTGCAACTCTACATCGCCCAGAATTCCGGATTTTTCGCGCGCGCCAGCGGCGTCTTCATCGCCGCAGTGCTGATGTGGGACGTGCTGTTCCGTGGCCAGCTCGGCTTCTCGGTGTCGTTCCTGGAAGAGATGTGGTCGCGCAACCTGACCAACCTGATGATCAGCCCGCTGCGGCCGATCGAGTTCGTCTGCGCGCTGATGATCATGAGCCTGATCCGACTCGCCATCGGGATGCTGCCGGTGACGTTCCTGGCGATGGCCTTCTTCGGCTTCAATGTCTACAGCCTCGGGCTCGCGCTCGCGGCCTTTTTTTTGAATTTGATCCTGACGAGTTGGGCCGTCGGCATCGTCGTCGCGGGTGTGCTGTTGCGCAATGGCATGGGCGCCGAATCGCTCGCCTGGACGCTAATGTTCGTGCTGATGCCGCTCACTTGCGTCTATTATCCGGTCAGCGTGTTGCCGGATTGGCTGCAAGTGCTCGCGTGGACGCTGCCGCCGACCTATGTCTTCGAGGGCATGCGTGCGCTGCTGATGGAGCACGTTATACGCGCCGATCTTATGCTTGAGGCGTTTGTGCTCAACGCGCTCTACTTCGGCGCCGGAGTGTTGGTCTTCCTGCAACTGCTCAAGAGCGCACGGCGGGTCGGCTCATTGCTGCAGACCGGCGAATAATCCTGGTTCCCAGCGAATTTGTCATGCCAGCGTTGCTGCGGCGCAAAAGCGCCGCGCGGGCCGAAATCATTATCTACGTTGCGGCAACGGGTGGATAACCGGCCGGAGACATTGACTATATGTCAGATCCACGACAGTATGCTGCAGTGCGGCAAAAGCCGCTGAGGGCCGGGTCAATGGCGATTGGCGAATTCGGCGGCGCGCCGCCCGCAACGGGCGACACTGGCCCGATGTATGCGGCGCCGGCCTACTGGCTCTATGAAATGAGCCAGGCCGCGCTCAATCCCTCGCGTGCCTTCGCCGACGCCGCGCGGCTGTTTTTTCGCAATCCGGCCAACCCTCTGTCCTATACCGCCTTCGGCAAGACCATGGCTGCGGGACTCGAACTCTTCGAGCGCTCGACCCGCCGCTACGGCAAGCCGGAATGGAACATCACCTCGACCATGGTCGGCGGGGAGCGCG
>DATNNX010000125.1:0-2662 GCA_035601615.1 Xanthobacteraceae bacterium | reverse complement strand
CAATGCCAATGTCGATCCCCGCACATTGCTGGTGCAGTTTCTGCGCGAGAATCTGCGGCTGACCGGCACCCATGTCGGCTGCGACACCTCGCAATGCGGCGCCTGCGTCGTGCATCTCGACGGCAAGGCGGTCAAATCCTGCACCACGCTCGCGGTCATGGCTGACGGGCACGAGGTCAAGACCATCGAGGGCCTTGCCGCCGATGGCGCGCCGCTGCACCCGATGCAGGAGGCGTTCCGCGAGCATCACGGCCTGCAATGCGGCTTCTGCACGCCCGGCATGATCATGACCGCGGTTGATATCGTCCACCGCAAGGGCCACGATCTCTCTGAGCACACTATTCGCGAAGAGCTCGAAGGCAATCTCTGCCGCTGCACCGGTTATCAGAACATCGTTCAATCGATCGCGGCGGGCGCCAAGGCGATGGCGAACTCCGATCTCGCATAGTTGATTCACCGCCCCGCGGTTAGGGATACCTCATGTACGAATTCAAATATCATCGTCCGGCAACCGTGCGGCAGGCCGCCAATCTGCTGGTCAAGAATGAAGACGCCAAGGTCATCGCCGGCGGCCATACACTGTTGCCGGTGATGAAGCAGCGGCTCGCCAGCCCGCCGCATCTGGTCGATCTCTCCCATATCGAGGGACTCGACTCGATCGAGGTAAAGGGCCGCTCGCTCGTGATCGGCGCCACCGCAAAACATGCCGATGTCGCGGCTTCGGCTGTTGTCGGCGAGGCGATCCCGGCGCTGGCCGAACTCGCCGGCATGATCGGCGATCCCGCGGTGCGCCACAAGGGCACCATCGGCGGCTCGCTCGCCAACAACGATCCGACCGCCGATTATCCCGCGGCCTGCCTGGCGCTCGGCGCGACCATCGTCACCAACAAGCGCCGGCTGAAGCCGGAAGAATTCTTCCAGGGGCTGTTCACGACGGCCCTTGAGAATGACGAGATCATCACCAGGGTGATGTTCCCGGTGCCGAAGAAGGCGGCTTACGTCAAATTCCGCAACCAGGCCTCGCGCTACGCGCTGGTCGGGGTGTTCGTCGCCAAGCGGCCGTCGGACGTGCGCGTCGCCGTAACCGGCGCCGGCTCCGAAGGCGTGTTCCGCCTCACCGCGTTCGAAGAGACTTTGAAGAAGCGTTTCTCGCACAAGGTGCTCGATGGTCTGACCGTGCCCGCCGAGGGACTGAACAGCGACCTGCACGGCAGCGCCGAATATCGCGCGCATCTGATCGCGGTGCTGGCGCGACGTGCCGTCGAGGCCGCGAACGCCAAAGCGTGACATTGCCGCTTCTCGCTGCATCAAGATTGGTTTTCCCATGAATGCATCGGCGCTGCCCAGTTCTGTCGATGCAATGCTCGAATTGCTAACCTCGCGCGGCTATCTCGCGGAGCGTTCGCTGGCGACCGTGACGTATCTATCGCTGCGCATGGGCCGGCCGCTGTTTCTGGAAGGCGAGGCCGGCGTCGGCAAGACCGAAATCGCAAAAGTGCTATCGGCGGCGCTCAAGCGAAAGCTGATCCGGCTGCAGTGCTACGAAGGCCTGGACGTCGCCTCCGCGGTCTACGAGTGGAACAGCGCGGCGCAGATGATTGCGATCCGGCTCGCCGAAGCGGCCGGCGATACAGATCGCGACCAGTTATCATCGGATATTTTCGCCGAGCGCTATCTGATCAAGCGGCCGCTGCTGCAGGCGCTGGAGCCGGATGTGGCGGGCGCGCCGGTGTTATTGATCGACGAACTCGACCGCGCCGACGAGGCATTCGAGGCTTATCTGCTCGAAATTTTGAGCGACTTCCAGGTGACGATCCCCGAACTCGGTACCGTCAAGGCGCCGCAGCCGCCGATCGTCGTCATCACCTCGAACCGCACCCGCGAAATTCACGACGCGCTGAAGCGCCGCTGTCTCTATCACTGGGTGGATTATCCGAGCGCCGAGCGCGAACTGGCGATCGTCAAATCGCGCGTGCCTGGTATCTCCGCAAAATTGTCGCAGCAGGTGGTCGGCTTCGTGCAGGCGCTGCGCCAGCAGGATTTTTACAAGTCGCCGGGCGTTGCCGAGACCATCGACTGGGCCACCGCGCTGACCGAACTCGACGCCCGCTCGCTGACCCCGCAGGTGGTGGGCGACACGCTCGGCGCGCTGTTGAAATATCAGGATGACATCGCGCGGATGCAGGGCGACACGCTGCAGAAGGTATTGAAAGAGGCGGAGAGCGGGAATTAGTTGTCGACGATGGAGCGCGCCGCAGCGGCGGTAAGCTCCCTCGCCCCGCTCTTGCGGGGTCGAGGCGAGCGAAGCTCGCTCTTAGAGGGTTGGGGTGAGGGGCCTTCTCCCAACTTGCGCCGGCGTGAATGAGTGGACGCTGTGCCTCGCCCCTCACCCGAAATTCTCGCGTCGCGAGAATTTCGACCTCTCCCCGTAAAGAACGGGGAGAGGTGACAAAGGCCGAGACATCGCGACCAGGATTCGTTTTTGAATGACCACGTCAACCACCACGCCCGCCACCGGCCTGATCGCCGATAACGTCATCGGCTTTGCACGCGCGCTGCGCGCCGCCGGGATTCCGGTCGGCCCTGGCGCTGTGATCGACGCACTGAAGGCGCTGCGGGTCATCGATATCGGCAACCGCGCCGATGTCTTCACCACGCTGGA
>DATNNX010000124.1:0-2349 GCA_035601615.1 Xanthobacteraceae bacterium | reverse complement strand
GCAGAATGCGGCGCTTGCCCGCGCGGTGATCGGCGGCCTGCTGTTTGCGACGCCGACGACCCTGCTGATCGTCCCATATCTTTTTGCCATGCTGCGAAGCCGCAACGACGGCAAACCGGCGAATGGCGTGTTCGAGGAGCTTCCCAATGCATGAGATCGATGCCCGCGATCGCGCCGACGAATCGGTCCTCGATCGCACAATCGGGAAGGCGCCGAGGGATTCCCCGGATACTCGGCGCAGTCGGGGGCCCGTTCTGTTCGGGCTCGGCGTGCTCTTGTTGCTCGCCGCGGGCCTAGCTTTCGGCGCATCCCGCTCCTATTCGCAGCAGCGGGTGGTCATGGCGACCGCCGAGCAGATTCGCGATTTCGTACCGAGCGTGCGCGTGGCCACCGTGCAGGCGAGCGATGCGACCGTGCTCGTCACATTGCCCGCAACCACCTCCGCGTTCTCCATTGCGAATATGTACGCCCGCGCGAGCGGCTATATCGACAAGCGCTACGCCGACATCGGCGATCGCGTGAAAGAGGGGCAGTTGTTGGCCGAGATCATCGCGCCTGAGCTCGATCATCAGATCGCCCAGGCGGAGGCCACGCTGGTCCAGCTCAGGGCGGCGGTGGAACAGGCGCAAGCAAACCGGAACTTGGCGCAGGTGACGTGGGACCGGGACAAGGGGCTCGTCGAAAAAGGCTGGGTCACCCCGCAGCAGGGCGATATCGACCGGTTCACGCTTCATGCGCGGGAGGCCGCACTCAGCGTTGCCCAGGCCAACGTGGTGGCGCAGCAGGCGCAATTGAAGGTGCTTTATCAACAAAAGGCCTATCAGCGCGTCGTCGCCCCGTTCGATGGTGTCGTCACCCAGCGCAATGTCGACGTGGGGGACCTGGTGCACGCCGATACGACAACCGGCACATTCATGTTCACCATCATGCAGAGCAACGTGATCCGCGCCCAAGTCTACGTGCCGCAAGACTCCGCATTCGGGTTGGGCCCCGGGGTTGATGCCGTCGTGCGGGTTCCTGAAATTCCAGATCGCACCTTCCCGGGCATGGTGGCGCGTATCGCCGATGCGCTACAGCCGGGGACACGCACGCTGCTTACCGAAGTGGACATACCGAATCCCGACGGGGTGCTCACTGCCGGGATCTACTGCACGATAGAGCTCCATATCCCGCGCAAGGCGCCGAGCCTTTTGGTCCCAGCCGACGCAATCATTTTCAACCGTGACGGGTTGCAGGTCGCCGTGATCGAGGATGGCACGGCGCATATCCGCAAGGTGTCGGTGACGCGAGATTTGGGCACGCAGGTGGAAATAGCCGACGGGGTCAAACACGGCGACCAGGTTATCGTTAACCCGCCCGTTACTCTTATCGAGGGCAGCAAAGTACGCCCTCGCGCCGCGCCGGCCGCAGCAAGAACCTAGGCTGTCCTGGGCACACTCAGGCGGAGCGCCGGCTCAGTCGGCGCCGCGGGGCGCAGCATCGAGCTCCGTCTCCGTGACAGCGTGAAGCAGAGCCCGCAGCTGTGCGGCGCGCCGGCCGCCGAAGGATGTCTCGAATTTCTTCTGCGCTTCCGTCCAGCCCGCGCGCGCGGCGCGCAACCGCGCCGCGCCGGCCTCGGTCAAACGCACGACCTTGCTCCTGCGGTCGACGCTGTCCGGCACGATCTCGATCAATCCTTCGCGCTCGAGCGGCAGGATATTGCGGCCCAGCGTGGTCCGATCCGTCACCAAACTCTTGGCCAGGGCGTTGATCGTCATCGGCCCTTCCAGCCGCAGCCTGATCAAGATCGAGAATTGGGTGGTGCGCAGCCCGCTTGAGGCCAACAACCGATCGTAAAATTGCGTGACGTGCCGCGTCGCTTCGCGCAGCGCCAGGCAGTTGCAGACCTCGGGCTTCGGCCGGGCGTCGGAGGGCATTTCGATCCTCAAATCTTGACAAACACGTATATGCGCTTATCTGCGTGTAAATGCGCTCATTGTCAATGGGACGCATCGACCGAAATGCCGCTCGACCGCCGTTGGGGCCCGGTCGTGCAGGTCTCGAGCGAACCCAGGAGGTTCCGCCATGAGTACATCGCGCTCGGTCGTTCTCGCCGCTCCGATTCGCACCGCCATCGGCACGTTCGGCGGCAGTCTCAAAGACGTGTCCTCTCCCGATCTCGGTGCCGTGGCGATCGGCGCCAGCGTCAAACGTGCCGGTCTCGAGCCTCGCGACATCGGCACCGTCGTCATGGGGAACGTGATCCAGGCGGGCGCCAAGATGAATCCCGCTCGCCAGGCTGCAGTCCATGCCGGACTGCCGGTGTCGGTCCCGGCGATGACCGTGAATCGCGTCTGCGGTTCCGGCGCG
>DATNNX010000123.1:0-17889 GCA_035601615.1 Xanthobacteraceae bacterium | reverse complement strand
GTTGCTGGATCGAGCAGATTGTGAACGAGAGGGGGCACTCCGCACCTTCGTTGCAGAACCGCATCGTCGCCTGGAGTTCGTCGCCGCGCTAACGGCATTCGGCTTATGCGCACCTTCCGCCATTTCATCGCTCGATTGCGTAATGCAGAGATCACGCTAGGCGCAGTGGCCTAAATTCGCAGAATGATAGGTTGCGGAATGAGGCAGGGGCGCTCGAGGGCACCTGGATCAGGTCCCGTCGGCGGCACCATGATTTCCGATATGAGACCCAAGCTATGCAGCAGGGCATCGGCTCAGCGGCAGGGCATGGCCCATGGGCGGCGCGCACGATCGGCCGTCTTGAACGCGGCGATCTTGTCCATATAGCTGTCGGTCAACGCGATGTTATCCCAGCCGTTCAGCAGGCGCGTGCGGCGGACGGGATCGATGGCGAAGAGGAAGGTTCTATTGCTGCATTGGATGGTCTGCTGCTCGAGATCGACGGTCAGTGGCTGGCTCGGCTTCTCGCCGAGCATGGCCACGAGCGCGGCCGCCTCGTCGTCGGAGACGATCGCGGTCAACAGTCCGTTCTGGACCGCATTGCCTGCGAAGATGTCGCCGAAGGATGGCGCAATGACACATCGGATGCCGTAGTCGTAGAGCGCATAGACCGCCGCCTCGCGCGAGGAGCCGCAGCCGAAGTTGCGAGCGCCAACGACAATCCTGGCGTCGCGCCAGGCCGGCTGGTTGAGCGGAAAATTCGGCCGCTCGCGCCCGTCGGCATCGAAGCGCAGATCGTGCAGCAGGACCGCGCCGAGCCCGGCCGAGCGTGGCAATTTCAGAAAGCGCGCCGGTAAGAGTTGATCGGTATTGAGATTGGCGACGTCGAGCGGGCAGGCTGCCGCAGTCAGTCGGATGAACTTGTCCATGCGCGTCTCACACCTTGCGCCCGGCGAGCAGCGGCCGCACGTCGGTCAGCGTTCCCGTGACTGCCGCCGCGGCGGCCATGGCCGGAGACATCAAATGGGTACGCGCGCCCGGTCCCTGCCGTCCGCGGAAATTGCGGTTGGTGGTCGAGGCGCAGCGTTCGCCAGGCCCCACCACATCGCCATTGATGCCGACACACATGGAGCAGCCGGATTCGCCCCATTCGAGGCCGGCGTCGCGGAAGATGCGGTCGAGCCCTTCCTCTTCGGCCTGGCGCTTGACGGCAGACGAGCCGGGCGACACCAGCCCGGGAACCTTGCTCGCCCGGCCTGCCAGGACTGCGGCTGCTGCTCGCAGATCCTCGATGCGTGCATTGGTGCAGGAGCCGATGAAGATGCGGTCGATCGCAATATTGGCGAGCTTCGTGCCCGGCATGAGCCCCATGTAGTCGAGTGCTTCGCGCAGATATTTCGCGCGCGCCGCGTCCGGCTCGCGTGCAGGATCCGGCACGCTGGCGTCGATCGGCAGGGCATCTTGCGGGCTCGTGCCCCAGGTGACAATAGGCGCAATGTCGGCTGCGTCGAGCTCGACCTCGCGGTCGAATTCCGCGCCGTCGTCCGTCGTGAGCGCCGACCACGCCTCGAGGGCCTGCTCGAATGCCGCCCCCTTCGGCGCATAAGGGCGGCCTTTCACATATTCAAAGGTCGTTTCGTCAGGCGCAATCATGCCACTGCGCGCACCGGCCTCGATTGACATGTTGCACAGCGTGAGCCGTCCTTCCATCGATAGCGCACGGATGGCGGAGCCACCGAACTCAACGGCATGGCCAGTCGCGCCGTCGGCGCTAATCCTTGCGATAATGGCGAGCACGAGGTCCTTGGCCGCAATGCCAGGGCCAAGGTATCCATTGACGATAATGCGCATGCGCTTCGGCTTGCGCTGGCACAACGTCTGCGTCGTCAGCACATGGGCGACCTCGGAGGCGCCGATGCCGAAAGCGTAGGCGCCGAGCGCGCCATGGGTCGAGGTGTGGCTATCACCGCATACGATCAGCAGGCCAGGTAGGGTGAGGCCCTGCTCGGGCCCGACCACGTGGACGATTCCTTGGCGGGGATCGTCGAGCCCGAACAACGGTATGCCATGCTCGGCGGTGTTTTCCTCGAGTGTGTGCACCATGCGCGCGATGTCAGGATTGTCGATTGCGCGCCGAGAGCCGCGCGTCGGGACATAATGATCGGCGACACCAAAGGTGAGACCTGGCTCGGCGACCTGCGCGCCGCGCGCTTTGAGCTTGCTGAAGGCGTTGAACGATCCCTCATGCACGTAATGGCGGTCGACCCACAACAGCGCCTCCCCGTCCTCGCGCCGCACGATTTCGTGGGCCACCCACAGCTTGTCGAACAGGGTCAGAGGCGCATTCATGCTGATCGGCCGGGATTAAGCATCGCGGCGGACTGAGTGCAATATAGAAGGGGTCGCCGGGCAATGTTAGTCTATCGCGCGCATGTCAGATGGGAGGGTTCCAATGTCGCATTGGTCAGGACAGGTTACGCGCCGCCGTCTGCTGCGAACCACAGCATTGGGCGCGGCCGCCGCCGCCACCGGTCTCATCAACGCGCCGCTGCTGCGCGCCCAGGGCTCTCCGGTGAAGCTTGGCGTGCTGCACCCGGTTTCCGGCGCACTCTCCTACTCCGGCCAACAGGGCCGGCTCGGTGCAACGATCGCGATCGAGGAGATCAACGCGGCAGGCGGCATCAAGGCGCTGGGAGGCGCCAAGATCGAGGCTGTGCTTGGCGACGCGCAGTCGACGCCGGAAGGTGGCAATGCCGAGGTCGAGAAGATGAACTCAGCGGGCGTCGCGGCCATCGTCGGCGGCTATGCCAGCTCGATCTGCCTTACCGCTAGTCAGACCGCCGCCCGCTACGACCTGCCGTACGTGGTCGACGTGGGCGTCGCCGACAACATCGTCACACGCGGCCTCAAGAACACATTCCGGTTCGGGCCTGGCTTCGGAGTGATTGCAAAAACAGCGCTCGACAACCTCGTCACCATCAACGACCAGGCCGGCAAGCCGGCCAAGACGGTGATGATCGTGCACGAAGACTCTCTGTTCGGGTCGGGGCTCGCCAAGCTGCTCAACGCCCAACTGCCCGAGCGGGGCTTCGAGGTGCTCGAGACCATTCCGCATCCGACGCCGACCCGCGATTTCAATAACGTGGTGCTGAAAATCAAGGCGCAGAATCCTGATCTCGTGATCCCGGCGAACTACTATAACGAGTACGTGCTGCTCGCCCGCACCATGCAGCAACAGCGGGTGCGCCCAAAAGGCATTTACTCGGTCCTCGGCGGCGCGGCATCGTCCTACAAGTTCGTTAAGGAGTTCCCTGAAGCCGCGCAATACATCATGGACTGCAATCATTGGTTCGACCCGCGCAATCCGAAGGCATTGGCGCTCAAGAAGAAGGTCGAGGATAGGGGGGAGTTCTACACCTATGAAGTGTTCATGAACTACTCGTGCATCCTCCTCGTCGCCGACGCGCTGGAGCGCGCTCGGAGCGCGGAGCGCGCCAAGATCATTGCGTCGTTGGAAAGTTCCACATTCTCCGGCCACGTGATGCCCTACGGGCCAACCAAGTTCGTCAACGGCCAAAACCAGGGCGCCGCGCCGATCAATACCCAGGTGCTGGGCAACGATATCCAGGTAATCTTCCCGCAGACCTTCGCCACGGGGAAGCCGGTATTCCCCATGCCACGCGCCTGAGCGGCCAGAAGACGGCGGCGGGCGCCGCCGTCGCCCTTCGGTCGCCGCATGCTGTCGCTGGTCATCCTCGTTCCCGCCATCCTCAATGGGCTCCTGACCGGCGCGGTATATGGGCTGGTCGCACTCGGGCTGACGCTGATCTACGGCGTCCTGCACATCATCAATTTCGCGCACGGCGCGCTGCTCACCGCCGCGATGTTTGCGGCGTTCTTCGCGCACCGGTTCCTCGGTCTCGATCCCTACGTCGCGACCATTGTGCTCACGCCGCTGTTCTTCGCGCTGGGTTATTGCTTGCAGCGCTTCGTCATTGGCCCTGCCGCGCACGGCGAGGACCGCAATATTCTGCTGGTGACACTTGGGCTCGCGGTGGTGATCGAGAACGTGCTGCTCTATGCCTTTGGCGGCGATACGCGCACGCTCAACCTCGATTATGCCTTCAATGTCGTCGACCTCGGCATCGCTTTCCTTGCGGTGCCGCGCGTCATTGGCTTCGGCATCGTGCTCGCCGTGGCGCTGGTGCTGTGGCTCATCTTGAGCCTAACCGATACCGGTAAGGCGATCCGCGCGGTTGCCAAGGAGAAGCTCGGGGCGGAGCTCTCCGGTATCGACGTGGCGCACATCTATGCCGTTACCTTCGGTCTCGGCACCGCCTGCCTTGCCATCGCCGCCTGCCTCCTCATCCCGACCTATTACGTCAATCCGCACGTCGGAAACGCCTTCGTGCTCGTCGCCTTCACCATTGTCGTGCTTGGCGGCATGGGTTCGGTGACAGGCGCGCTCGTCGGCGGCCTGTTCATCGGCGTGGTGGAGAGCCTCTCCGGCCTCTATCTCGGGGAATCGCTCGGGCAGATTGGCATTTTCGTCATGTTCATCCTGGTGCTGCTGTTCCGCCCCAGCGGCCTGTTTGGAGAACGGGCATGAGGGGGCCTTCGATTGCGCACATTGTGCTCGTCATCGCCGCGCTCGCGACGGTGCCGTTGCTCACCGCCTCCAATGTCGTACTCAATTTTCTCACCGTGGCGTTGCTGATCGCCCTGGTGGGGCAGGGCTGGAACGTGCTCGGCGGCTACGGCGGGCAGTATTCCTTCGGCCATGCAGCCTTCTTCGGCACCGGCGCGTATGTCAGCGCCATCCTGCAAGTGCGCTACGGCGTCAACGCCTGGATCGCATTCGCGCTCGGAATCGCCGGCGGCGCGCTGGTCGGCGCCGCAATCGGTCTGCTCACCTTCCGTTCCGGATTGAAGGGCGCGTATTTCGCCCTCGTCACGCTTGCGTTTGCCGAGGTGCTCCGCATTCTCGCTAGCGTCGCCCCCATCACCGGTGCCGGCGTCGGTATCCTGATCACCCTCGATCTGCGGCCGCAAGCGTTCCAGTTCCAGAGCCGCGCTCCGTTCTATTGGATCATGCTTGCAATGGTCGCGGTCTCGCTCGTCATCGTGCGGCTGATCGAGCAGAGCCGGTTCGGCGCTTGGCTCGTCGCTGTGCGCGAAAACGAGGATGCAGCCAAAGCGATTGGCGTCGACGCAACACGGGTCAAGCTCGCCGCTATGACAATTTCCGCCGCCATCACCGCCGCCGGCGGAGGTTTCTACGCGCAGTATTTTCTGTTCATCGACTCTAATATCGCCTACGGGCCGTGGATTTCCGTCGAGGCTTTGCTTGCGCCCATCGTCGGCGGCATCGGCACCGTGTTCGGGCCGCTGCTTGGCGCGTTGGTTGTCAAGACGCTCGGCGAATTGACCAAGCTCATCACCGGCGATGCCCCCGGCCTCGACCTCGTGATCTACGGCGGTCTGCTCGTCCTGATCATAGCCTTCGCCCCGCGTGGGATTGCGGGCCTGCTGGCCGACTTGCGCGTGCGCTTTGCGCGCTTGAGGTCATCGGTATCGGAGCGCGCCCATGGCTGAGCCGCTGCTTCGCGTTGAGCGCGTATTCAAACGCTTCGGCGGCCTCCTCGCTGTCGACAATGCTTCGCTCGCCGTCGAAGCCGGCCAGATCACCGCACTGATCGGGCCCAACGGTGCCGGCAAAACCACACTGTTCTCCATCATCAGCGGGTTCCTGCCGCCGAGCGAAGGCCGCATCTTTTACCGCTGCGCCGACATTACGGGCATGCCGCCCCATCTTCTGGCGCGGCGAGGCATCGTGCGCACCTTCCAGATCGTACAGCCGTTCGCCGGCCTCACCGTGCACGAGAACATCGCCATCGGCGCGCACCTGTCGCGACGCTCACGTGCTGACGCGCTTGATGCCGCTGCGGAAGTTGCAAGCACAGTTGGCCTCGGCGATCTCCTCGGCCGTCCCGCGGCGAGCCTCACCGTCGCAGGCCGCAAGCGGCTGGAAGTCGCCCGAGCGCTAGCGGCCGAGCCCCAACTGCTTCTACTCGACGAGGTGCTTGCTGGCCTCAACCCCGGGGAGGTCGCCACCATGGTGCCGATCATCCGCGGCCTTGCCGAGCGCGGCATCACGATACTTATGATCGAGCACGTGATGCAGGCGGTGATGAGCCTCGCCGAGCACGTTTTCGTGCTAGCGGAGGGCCACATCGTCGCCGAAGGCGCCCCTCGAGCCGTGGTTGGGAATCCGCGCGTGGTCGAGGCTTATCTCGGCCATGGCGCAGCAGCGCGCCTTTCGGCCGCAGGAGCCGCGCATGTCTGAGGCGCTGCTTTCGGTCAGCGGGCTTGTCGCCGGTTACGGCGCGACTGAGGTGCTGCGCGGGATCGATCTTGAGGTCGCCGCCGGCGAGATCGTTGCCGTGCTCGGCTCGAACGGAGCGGGGAAGTCAACGCTCAACCGCGTGATCTCCGGCGTGCTGCGCGCAACGCACGGCTCCGTCCGTTTCGCAGGCGGCGCGATCGAGCGCGAGAAGCCGGCGACGATCGTGGCGCGCGGGCTCATCCACGTGCCGGAGGGGCGCTGCATCTTTCCCAACCTGACGATCAAGGAAAATCTCGATCTTGGCAGCTACCGGCGGGGCCGCATCCGGCGGGAGAGGAATCGGGAGCGAGTATTTGCGCTCTTTCCGCGGCTCGCCGAGCGCCGCTCGCAGCGCGCCGGCACGCTCTCAGGCGGCGAGCAGCAGATGCTGGCGATCGGGCGCGGGTTGATGGCCGAGCCTAAATTGCTGATCCTCGACGAACCATCGCTCGGCCTCTCGCCGCTGCTCGTCGAGGAGCTGTTCGGACTGATCCGGCGCATCAATACGGAAGGCATCACGCTCCTTCTGGTGGAGCAGAACGTGGTGCAGTGCCTTGAGGTGGCGCGCCGAGCCTATATCCTCGAAGAGGGCATGTTCGTGCTAGATGGAAACTCAGCCGATATCCGCGACGACCCGAACCTCAAACGTGCCTATCTCGGACTATAACGATGGCTGATGTGATGGATCTGCGGTCGCGCCTCATGCGGAAGCCCATCATAGTCGCTCCCGGCGTCTACGATGCGTTCACTGCACTGGTCGCTGAACAGAGCGGTTTCAGGACTCTTTACGTCTCGGGGGCAGCGATCTCGTATACGCGGCTCGGACGGCCGGACATCGGTCTCGTGAGCATGAGCGAGGTTGTCGAGATCGTCGGCGTGATGCGCGATCGCGTTGGCGCCGAGCTGATCGTCGATGCCGACACCGGATATGGCAATGCGCTCAATGTCGGGCGCACCATTCGCCTGTTTGAGCGCGCGGGGGCGAGCGCGATCCAAATTGAGGATCAGGATTTTCCCAAGCGTTGCGGCCACCTCGACGGCAAGGTCCTCATCCCGACGGCCGAGATGGTTGGCAAGATTAAGGCCGCGGTCGATGCCCGGCGCTCGCGCGAGACGCTGGTGATCGCACGCACCGACGCCATCGCGGTCGAAGGTTTCGAGCGCGCCATCGAGCGGGCCGCGCTCTATCGTGATGCGGGGGCCGATGTGCTGTTTGTCGAGGCGCCCAAGACGCTGCCGGAGCTTAAGCGCATTCCGCCGGCCCTCGGCGGCGTGCCGGTAATGGCTAACATGGTCGAGGGCGGCAAGACCCCGACGCTCTCGGCTGCCGAGCTCGAGGCGATGGGTTTCGCGCTGGTGATCTTTCCCGGCGGCATCGTGCGCGCACTGGCGCGCATGGCGCGCGAATATTACGCCTCGCTCGCCGCACGCGGAACCTCCGAGCCGTTCCGCTCCCGTATGCTCGACTTCACTAGCCTCAATGAATTGATCGGAACGCCGGAGATGCTCGCGCTCGGCAGACGATACGAATCCTCGCCACCGCCGTCGGGCAAGAAGAAAGGCACGCGCCGGTGACGTTGCACCTTGCCTTCACTGCCAAATTGGCGCCCGGCAGGAACCTGAACATCGGGAAAGTTTGGATGTCTATTCCGTCCGCTCGAAGCTTCGTGGTTCTCGGTGTCATCTTTGCATGCGGCTTGATGACGCCGCAGCGTCCCAAGGCTGAAGGCTATCCGTCGCGACCAATTAAGTTGTTGGTTGGCGCCTCACCGGGTGGAACCACTGATACTGTTGCACGAGCGCTTGCAGAACCGATGGCGAGTGCCCTGAGACAGCCGGTCGTGGTGGAGAATCGGCCAGGTGCGGGCGGCAATCTGGCCGCCGATGTAGTCGCAAAATCCGCACCGGACGGCCATACGCTACTTGTGAGTTTCACCAGCCATACCATCAACGCGACGCTTTATCCCAAGCTGCCATTCGATCCTGTGGCCGATTTCACGCCGATCACCATGGTTGCGACGGTGCCAAGCCTGCTGGTGGCCCATCCAAAACTGCCCGCGAGCAACCTCGAAGCACTCATCGCACTTGCTGAGGGTCAGCCTGATACGCTGACGATTGCAATCGGAGGGATCGGATCCTCGCTGCACCTAGCAGGTGAGCAATTCAAGATGATGACCGGTATTCGTCTGCTCAACGTTCCTTACAAGGGAACGTCGCCGGCGTTAACCGATTTGCTCGGAGGACAGGTCGATCTAATGTTCATCAGTTTGGTGACGGGGACGGCACACGTTCGCGCTGGAAAGCTGCGCGCCTACGGTGTCACTAGTGCTCAAAGGCAGCCGTCATTTCCTGATCTACCGACGATCGGAGAAGTCGTACCCGGATTCGAGTCCAACGCCTGGTTTGGCGTTTTCGCACCGGCCAACGTTCCTGCCGGGATCACCGACAAATTGAACGCGGTAATCGTGGCAGCGCTCGAGAACTCGAGGTTGCGCGACCGCCTCAAAAATGAAGGCGCCTCGCCCGTCGGCAGCACGCCCGCTGAGTTTGCCGCGTTCGTGCGCGAAGATATCAGGCGTTGGGCACCCGTCGTCACTCAGTCAGGGGCAACGCCGAACTAGAAAGCGCTGGAAATCTCGAATGGAAAAACTCTTCGACCTAGTCATCAAGAACGCCCGAGTAGTGCGCCCAAATAAGACGTCGGTGGATTGTCTCGACATCGCGGTCAAGGATGAAAAGATCTCCCGCCTGGCACCCGACATCCAGGCGGAACAAGCGAAGCAGGTTTTCGACGCCAAGAATCTTCTGGCATTCCCGGGTTGCGTCGATGCTCACATGCACATCGGCATCTATGCGCCCCTCGGCCAGGACGCAGTTTCGGAAAGCAAGGCGGCAGCCATCGGCGGCGTAACCTCAAGCCTGAATTATATACGCACAGGGCATTATTATCTGAACCGGGGCGGTCCATATCGGGACTTCATGCCCGCAGTCCTCAAGCAATCCGAGGGGCGATTCTGGGTCGATTACGGTTATCACATTGCGCCGATTGAGGCTGGGCACATTGATGAAATGGAACATCTCGCCCTCGACTACGGTATCCCCTCGTTCAAGATATTCATGTTTTATGGAGGATACGGCCTGCACGGGCGGTCAGCCAATCAGAATGAATTTCTGATGATCGGCCCCGAAGATCGCTATGACATCGCTCATTTCGAATTCATCATGCGCTCGGCACAGCGTTTGATGACGAAATACCCCAAACTCGCCGCCTATATCAGCGTCAGTCTTCATTGCGAGCTTGCCGAAATCCTCAATGCCTACACGAAAATCGTCGAGCGCGAGGGCAAGTTAACCGGCCTGCACGCCTACAGTGCTGCCCGGCCTCCGCACTCTGAAGGGCTTGCCATCTGGATCGCCTCCTATCTGGCCAATGAAACCAGCTGCTTGAACATTAATCTCCTGCACCTGAGTTCGCGTAAGGCGGTTGATGCCGCGTGGATCATGCAACAGGTGTTTCCGCACATCGCGTTTCGCCGAGAAGTGACGGTGGGGCATCTTCTGCTAGATACCGATTGCAAATGCGCCATCCGAGCAAAGGTCAATCCGCCGATCCGTCCTCGCGAAGACGTGGAAGCGTTATGGCAGGCCGTGCTGGACCGTAAGATCGACTGGATCGTCAGCGATCATGCTTGCTGTTCAGCCGAACAGAAATGGTCGAATGACGATCCGACGAATATCTGGCTCGCGAAAGCAGGATTTGGCGGAACCGAATACCTGCTCTCAGGAGTGCTGAGCGAGGGCAGCAAGCGTGGCATGTCCTACAATCACATGGCTGAGCTTCTGAGCTGGAAGCCGGCTCAACGGTTTGGTTTGCTCAACAAGGGCGATATCGCCCCGGGTTACGATGCGGACATCGCTCTCGTCGATCCGCATGAAAGCTTCTTGGCTCACGCTGCGGAGTCCGAATCTAAACAGGGCTATTCACCCTTCGAAGGGCTGGAGCTCACGGGTCGCGTGAAGAGCACCTTCCTGCGGGGCGTTCAGATCTTTCATGGCGGGAAGGTCACTGGGCCAGCGCGGGGTCTATACTTACGACGGCCGAAGCGAGCTTCGATCCTTTGAACCGTGTCAACATCAGAAGGAATTGATCTCATCTATTCAAGTACCCATGGCGTCTTCTTTCCTAGTCAAGAATATGACGTCGAATATCGACACGCGCACGTGGGTGTCTAGATCGCCAATACTGATCAGCATTGTGTAATTTCCTTACCAGTGCGCCAAAAGGTCTCCTTGTCCGCCTGGCCTCGCGCAGCGGACGCCAGATCCGAAGATGCTGCTTAGTCCCAGTAGGGCCGCTGCTGAGCGCGACCGCTGCCGTGCCGGGAATGATGCGCGAATATCTCGGCCCGATGGATGCGATGGAGCCCCGCTGGCCTGCGGAGAATTCTTAGCGCTCGCATACGGTGCTGATCAAGGACGCTCGCAACGCCCCCCAAGTTCGACGACCTTTTCAAGGGCCTGTTCGAGGGCCTGGTTTCCCAGTCGACCAAATTCGAACTTACATCAATCCCAATTCCGCGGGCGTTGGCCACCGAAGATCAGCATTCGGCAGATGCAGCCTGTAAGGGCGGGTGGGTCGCAATCGATTTGAGGTCGATCGCAGGCTTGGCGAGTTTACCAATATCGGGACGCGGGCGTTGCAGCCCTGGGATATTAGCAAAGGCCTGTTCCATTGCCTCGGCGGCGTCCAGCAGATCCTGATCACCGCGAAAGCGGCCCGTGACTTGCAACCCGAAAGGCATCGCGTGCTCGTCGACGCCGCACGGAATGGAAATCGCCGGATTGGTGACGAGCGTAACGAAGTAGGTCAAAGCGAGCCAGTGATAATAGTTGCGCAGCTGCTCCCCTTCGAGCTTCTCGAGGTAGAGCTCGCTCCACGGAAACGGCGTGACTCCTACCGTCGGCGACAGCACGAGGTCGTATTCGTGGAAAGTTGATTGGAAGCGCCGGAAAATCCGTGTCTGTTCGGCGTGCGCCCAGGCCATGTCCGCGAGCGTCATGCGCGCTGCCATTTCGTAGTTGATGCGCACATTGGGGCCGAGCGAGTCAGGGTCTTTGGCGTAAGCGTCGCGATAGCGGTCGACGTAGCTCTGGGCGCGCACGACATCGAAGCAACGATCCGCCTCGCCGAAATCGAATTCGACCTCGTCACACGTGCGGAAAAGCTGCCGCATGGACGCGATGCGGCTGCGGAAGACACGCCGTATCTCGGCACTCACCGGGCATTGTCCAAAATCGTCGGTGAAAGCGACGCGCAGTCGGCCGAGATCGACCGGCCGCGCCGTCGCGATCGCAGCCGGATCGAGCGGGAACGCCAGCGGCTCGCGGTCGTCCATTCCGATCTGGGCCGAGAATAGAAGCCGCAGATCCGCGACGCTGCGGCCCATGGGGCCCAACACCGAGATCGGCGTCCAGCCGAGTGGCCGGCCATCCGCTGGCACGACGCCGGGCGAGGGACGAAAACCCACGACGCCGCAGATCGCGGCTGGTATCCGCAAGGACCCCCCGGTATCGGATCCGGTGCAGACCGGGAGCATGTCGCAGGCGAGCGCGACCGCCGAACCGCCCGAGGAGCCGCCGGCATTGAGCCGCGGGTCGAAGGGATTTCCAGTCGCGCCCCAGACGACATTGCGCGTATTCGCGCCGGCGCCAAATTCCGGCACGTTGGTCTTGCAGAGAATAATTGCGCCTGCCTTGCGCACGAGCGCCACCATGGCCGCGTCGTGCGTCGGCACGTGGCTGCGATAGAGCGGCGAGCCGTAGGTGGTCAGCAGCCCTGCGGTCTCATGCAGATCCTTGATGCCGGTCGGCAGGCCGTGCAGCGCCCCGAGTTGCTCGCCCTTGCGAGCGGCTGATTCGGCACTCATCGCGAGCTTGCGCGCGCGTGCAAAATCCGCCGCCGCGATCGCGTTGACCGCGGGATTGAGGGCCTCGATCCTTCCGATCGATGCGTCCACGAGCTCGACCGGAGAGATTTCCTTCGTTCCAATGCGCCGCCGCATCTCGACGGACGACAGCGCCAGTAATTCATCCGATGGCATCACAAACCGCTCCATCAAATGCGTAGGGCGCAATAAGCGAAGCGCATTGCGCCACTCAGGGCTCGCCGAATTCACCGACCGCGTCGAATTCACCAGACACAAATGCGGGGCGCTAGTTCGGCATGCCTGCCGCGCGTACTCGGTGTGCTCCCCTCCCCCTTATACGGTGGGGTCGGCCGGTGGGGGTGCTGTAGCAGAGCGCCCATCGCCCGGCTACACGGCGCAATGCGCTTCGCTTATTGCGCCCTACAAGGAGGCGGCATCGTTCCGCGCGCGTTACTCCAACTGCTCCATCAAGCCCTGCAGCAGCCGCGTGCGCGGCTCGATCGAGGAGAACAGCATGTATTCATGATTCGTGTGTGCGCCGTCGCCATCGACGCCAAGCCCGTCCAGCGTCGGGATGCCCATCGCGACCGTGAAATTCCCGTCCGATCCACCGCCGACTCGTGCTGCGCTTTCGAGCTTGAAGCCGATCTCCTTTGCAATGGCAGCAGCCTTGTCGAACACGAGGTCGACTGCACGCCCGCGCACGAACGGCGGCCGCGTGATCTTGCCCGTCACGCTCGTCTCGATGTCGGGTCGCGACGATTTCAAAGCCTTGATCCTGGCTTCCATCTCGCCTGCACTCGTCTGGTCGCAGAAACGCAAGTCCACCTCGATCATGCATTCTTCCGCGACCGTATTGCGAGCGGTGCCGCCCGCGATCAACCCGACATTCGTCGTGATGCCGCGCGCAGGATCGTTCAGGGCGTTGATCGCAAGCACGATCTCCGCCATGGCAACGATAGCATTGCGGCCCTTGTCCGGATCACCGCCGGCATGCGCGGGCCTGCCCCTGGTGCGGATCACGAAGACGCCGATACCCTTGCGCTCGGTCACGATTTTGCCGCCGTGGCGCGCCGGCTCGGTGACGAGGACGTAACGTTGGCCACGCGCCTCGCGCTCAATGACGCTGCGTGAGGCCGGGCTGCTCAACTCTTCATCCGGCGTCAACAGGAACGTGATCGGCAATTTTGTGCGCCGCCCCGCCTGCGCAATTCGGCGAAACGCCGCGACCGCGAGCATCAGGCCACCCTTCATGTCATAAATGCCCGGCCCGTAAACCCGGTCGCCCTCGCGACGATACGCGAGCTTGCCGGCAAGCGTGCCGATCGGATGCACGGTATCCATGTGACTGAGCACCAGGATGCCCGGCTCGCTGCGCGTCGGATCACAGCGCACGCGCAGAATGTCGCCGAGCGAATCCGTCGTTGGCTCACGCTCGCACGTGGCGCCGGTGCCCTCGAACGACCTCGCGATTGTTTCGAGCACGCGGTTGACGCCCGCAGCGTTGCGCGAGGGGCTCTCGATTTCCACGATGATGCGGATGTCGTCGAGAATTGCGTCGCTATCGACGCGATCGTCTAGAAAGGAAGGCATGCTGGGTTGTTGCACCTTACGGCAATCGGACTTCGGTCGTGTGAGAACAGAGCATCGACTGTGTGACAACAGTGCAGTGTTGGAAGCTTGTCAGAAGGTATGTTCGCGGCAGAGCATGCGTTGAGTCGCTATTGGAGGTGAAGCGAATATACCGCAGGGCGAGGGCGCCAGTATCGGCCAGCCGCGAAATCTCCACGGGCGTCGGCTTCCAATCGGGGAAGAACGAGGGTCAAGTCTCCCCGGACCAGTTGGGCTTCGATCGTGGCAATATCGGGCGGCAGAGAGAGCCGAAGCGTGCCCGCCAGAGCGACGCACTCGGCTTGAACCTCGGCGATGCTTCGCCCGCCAGCACAAAGACGCTTTTAGCGCGATCGAACAGATGCCGTCCCCGGTCCGTCAACTCGACGCGCTTCTTATTTCGGCGCGTCAGTCGCACGTTCAGAGCTCAGGCCGCCGAACGTGATGCCGCGGTCGTGAAACGGCTGGCCGAGACTTCTTCATCGAGACGCTCGATCTCGTTCCAGATTTCCTTGAAGATCTCGCTGCGCACGATCTTCTCGATGCCTCCTCCCGGCGCGTAATCGGGATGGAAGCGCTTGGCGAGAAAGCGCTTGAGCGCCGCATATCTGGCGTCATTGACATTCCGACGGCCGTCATTGTTGCTAGTTTTGGCAGTGGCTTCGAGCAGTAGCACCTCTGCCATCAAGGCACGCACCTTCCAGCGCTCCCGATGCTCGTTTGACGCAGTCAACAGCGTTCGCAATCGCTCGATCTGTCGCACCATCGCCTGATTATGGATGAAATCCAATTGGTGAAGGTCGTCGAGCTCATTCACGAAGAGCTTCAGGTCGCCTGTCTTTTTGGTCAGGACCAAGCGGCAATTCTCTGCTGCGACGGTATAGTCGTGCATGAGCAAGTCGAGAGCGCGGTTCGCGATCGGATCGCAGCGAACGTCGCGCAAGGTGAGGGCAATAAGCCCTCCCCGTTTACGAGCAAGCGTCGCGCAGAGTTCTTTGAGATACCAGGCGGCGTTACGCGTGTTCGGAAATGACATGATTTGCCCCCGTTCGGCCCCCCGAGCGAGCGCTCCATGCCGATGAAGATGGAAAAATGTGACGGCTTGGCGGCTAAATGGAACTTTGCGCGCGGCACACTGAACAGACGCATCGAGGTCGGACCGCAACGCCATGTCGAACTGCAAAACGGTTGCGGACTACTACTGGCGGCGTCAGCATACCTCTCATTACGAGGAGTCACTTCATCAAGCAGACGTCGTCTTGCGCGCAGAGGACGGTTCCGCGGGCGCAGAGTAAGGTGTCTTGCGCCTCACTCCCAGCCGAAGGCGGACGTCTCCCAACGAGCATGCCGGGCGCTGTGTGATTTTTGCAACGCTCCAGAATTCTTTTTATGCGGCCACGGTACGGGACAAATTTTCTAGTCCGATGTCACGGATTTACTACAAGTGGGGGAGTCTCATGAAGTCTCTGGTCATCAAGCGCTCCATCGTCGTTGCTGGCCACAAGACCAGCGTTAGCCTTGAGGATGCGTTCTGGAATGCGCTGAAGGAAATCGCCAAGGGGCGGAACATCACGTTGTCGGATCTGGTCGGCGCGATCGATTCCGAGCGGCAACACGAGAATCTATCGTCGACCATTCGCGTCTTTGTGCTCGGCGTCTACAGGAAGCAGCTTTCGGATCTAAAAGAGGGGCGCGTCGCGGAATCGATTTTTTGGGCGGCGGCATGAGCCTTGTCGAGCTCGAGGGATCGGACGCAACTCAAACCGACCTCAGAGCACGAGCCTACCGGGTACACCCGCATTAACGATTTGCAAGAAGGTCGAGCCGCCGTCTTGCGTCCAGTGAGCCGAGGGTCTCGGCCTTTTCATACCAACTTCGTGCCTGTTCCACATCGGCGCTGACCCCCACTACGCCGAGCCTTGCGAGCACATTGGGATCGTAGGTCGCGCCTAACGCTATCGCAGCATTGGCATCGCCGGCTTCCGCGGCTCGCTGCAATACCGTTCGGGCCGTGACCACATCACCTGCCGCAATCAATTGCTCGCCCTGTTTCATGAGAAGCTTGATCTCCTCTGGATCAAGCACGCGAATGGCCTTGCTCGAGGGCAGAGCCCGATTGCCGGTTACGCTCGGCTGCAACATCGCCACGGTTTCACCTTCGGCTGATTCGCGTGGCTGCGACGTCTCTGGGCGCTGTGAGGATACCTCGCTCTGTGCAAACCCCGCACGATCGTCGTCTTGGGCCATCGTCTGTGGGAGTTCCTGTTGGCCTATGGACGACGGCCGCGCATTGGTTTTCGGACCGAGCGATGCCATTTGCGGTCCGGGCGCAGGCGGCGAGGATGGGCTCCAATCTCCCGTCGAAAAGTAATATCCGATCGGAGCCGCGACGATACTCGCGAACAAGGTGATGAGCGCAGCGCCTAGCCAACGGCGCGGCGACCTCATTGTGGGCGGAGGCAGCATCCGTTCTGGCTCCAGCGAGCGCGGCGCTCGAAAATCCAACATCTCGCTGCCGTGACGACGGCCTTTGACATCGGCGGGAGCAGGCCCGAGGACTGGTAGCTGGGAGGCGCGAGGGAGCCGCGTGGCCGCTTCCTCCCGCTGAATCCAGCGAAGGGTGGCTTCCAGCCGCTTGAGGTCCGGGATGCCGGCATCACGGCGGGTGGCACCTGTTTGCTCGTGTTGCTGACTGTGCGGGTGAAGCGAGATATCTGATTCGTTGGCGTCGACGGCATGGCGCTCTGAATGTTCGCGCAGACGTTCTGGCGCGCGAGGAGGTACAAGCGGCGCGCCATCCTCCCAAGTGGCGGCATCCGGGCCCAGAGCCGGTTGTGGGCGCGCTTTCTTCGGCGCGTAACGCGACAAAATAGACTCGTGGTCAATTTCTTCGGGATGCCGTTCCGCGCTCGCACGCTCGCGTGCTCTCGACGGCGCGTAAGGGGAGCGAATGGGCTCGCCATCGCTCTCGACTGGATGATGTTCGGGGTTGGCGCGCTCGTACGTGTCTTGCGACGCATGAGCGAAAGGATCGATAGGCTTCCCCGGCTTTCCTGTTGGGGTACTCATCGCTGACGTTCTCCTGCTGCGTTCCCGGCTGAACTTTCTTCAGCTCTCTGTATTTCTTGTTTGAGGCGCGTTTCTGTTTTCGGTCTCAGGTGACCGGGTCTGCACGAGACGTGCCGCCAATAGGCGTCCTAGCGCTGTGCGCTGTTGCGCTGCTTTTCTTGCCACTGCAAAAATTCGCGGAACAGCGCCTCTCGCTGCTCTTGCGTAAAATTCGCGGTCGCCGAACCTTTATCCTTTAGGAAAGCGGAAAAATCGCTGCTAGCCACATGTGGGTCCACAGCATCCTTTGGGCGAATACGGCGTAACATTTCCTCCGCAACAACCCAGCGGTTCCAGCCTGGAACGGTCGCGGCAAGATTGACGTCGCGCCATTTTGGATGGCGCGGCGGCTCGCGAAACTTGTCCCACTGGGTGAAAAGGCGTTCGACGAACCTTTCAAGGCGCCGGTAGCGTTCATTTCCCTTCGACCAATTGAAAACCGCGAGCACAGCCGGCGCCGCGATCGTATCGACGGACTCACCTGCCGGAATCAGCGCGGGATATTCTTTGCTTGTAAGCTCGCCGACCGTATAATAATCGGCAAAGGCCTTCGAAAACGGAATCGGCATGAAGTGCAGACCTGAATTTGTGGGGATCTTCGCAAAAAAGTCGATTGGCTTTCCGATCACGCGCACGAGCGCAGCAAGTTCACCCGTCTTCAGTTTTTGCAAGGCAGTGGGGTTGTCGTACAACACCTGCTCGACCTGGACGCCGAGCCGCTGAAAAACAATCGTTCCGGTGAGGCTCGAAGCGCTTCCTGCCGGCCCGAAACTCACCTTTTTACCGCGCAGGTCCTCGATCGACTTGATGTCGGTGCGCGCGAGAACGTGCATCTCCGATACGGGCAAGCGGACGATGTAGTTAACTCTATACTCGAGA
>DATNNX010000122.1:0-10365 GCA_035601615.1 Xanthobacteraceae bacterium | reverse complement strand
TCCCGTGCGGGCCCGCGGACTCAGGCTCCGTCACGATCTCGGTCATGAACTTCGCACGATCGAGCTTGAGCGGCTTGAGCTCGTGGTTGACGGAAGTCTCCAGACCCGCGGCTGCCTGCCTGCGCTTGGTCGACAGCGCAGCCGCGGCTTCGTGGTACTGCGCGTCGGCGGCTTGCGCAGCGGCCTCGAGGGCGGCGAGGCGCTCGGCACCCGCGTCGAGGAGGGAAAGGTCGGCGGCGTAACGGCCGGCGAGCGCATCGAGCCCATCGACCGGGACGTTGTACTTGCGCGCCGCCGCGCGCAGCGCGAACAAGCGCTCCTCGATTCTTTCGAGCTCGCTCGGATCGTGCTCGGCGGCGGCGAGCGCCGCATCGAGATGTCCGCGTGCCTCATTGAAGGCGATGAGCGCGGCATCGAGCGCTCTCGTCGCCGGCCCGATCAGCCCCGGAGCCTGGGCGGCACGGCGCTCCAGACGGCGCAAGGCAGCCGATAAGACCGGCACGGGCGATTGGGCCCCGGCGAGCGCCTCATGCGCATCGCGCAGGTCGCCTGCGACCTTCTCCGCTTGCATCATCAAGGCGCGCTTGTCGGCGAGCGCGGTTTCTTCCGCAGGGGCGGGCGCCAGCCGCTTGAGTTCCTCCACGGCGTGCCGGAGAAAATCGGCCTCCCGTTGCGCCCGCTCGACTTCGGCGCGATGTGCCGCCACCTCGCCAGCGCGAATACGACGCTCATGCCAAAGTCTGGCAACCTCCTCCGCCTCGGATTCCAGGGCGCCAAACGCATCGAGCAAGCGCCGATGCGCGGCCGCATCCACCAGCGCGCGCTCGTCGTGCTGGCCATGGATTTCGACTAAGGCCGCCCCCAGCGCCTTGAGCGCTTGCGCGCTGAGCGGCTGATCATTGGCGAAGGCGCGCGTGCGGCCATCGGCAAACTGCACGCGCCGCAGAATGAGTTCGTCTTCAGCCGGAAGTCCGCTTTCCGCCATCAGCGCGCGCACCGGGTGTGCGGGGGGCAGCTCGAATGCCGCCGTCACCTGCCCCTGCTCTGCGCCTTGACGCACCAGCGCGGCGTCGCCCCGCGCACCGAGCGCAAGCGCGAAGGCGTCGAGCAGGATCGATTTGCCTGCGCCCGTCTCACCCGTGAGCACCGACAGCCCGGATGCGAAGTCGATGTCGAGCCGGTCGATCAGGACGATGTCGCGAATCGAGAGCCGGGCCAGCACTATCCTTGCCTTCCATTTGGCCGCTGACGCGGAAGTTGCCGGGCGAGCTTGCGACCGACGACGCAGCGTACCCCCGGGTTGGTGATCACAACGGCAGCGGAACTTGGGCTTGTTCCGAACAACGCGCCGCAGGAGCCGCAAATTGGCTAGAGGCCATTTGCGGTGTCAAGTCCGGCAGGTGATGTGCGCGCGGATGTGTCGATCTAAAGCTGGCCGGAGGCCAATTTCGTGAACGCTTGGCTGATCCAGTGGCCCTTGTTCTCGGTGGGCTCCAGTCCCCTGGATTGCATGAGCGCGTAGGCGTCTTTGTACCAACGGCTATCGGGGAAATTGTGGCCCAGCACGGCGGCCGAGGTCTGCGCCTCCTCGACGATGCCCAGCGCCATATAGGTCTCCGTCAGCCGCAGCAAGGCTTCCTCGACGTGGCGTGTGCGCTGGTAACGCGTCACAACGACTTTGAACCGGTTGATGGCGCCGGTGTAGTTGCGAGTGTTCAGCAATTGGCGCCCGATATCCATCTCTTTGCCGGCCAATTGGTCGCGGGCGATCTCGATCTTGCGCTTGGCGGAGACCGCGTATTCGGAGTTGGGATATTTGCGAGCGACCTCTTCAAGCGCCTGGACCGCCTTCTCGGTGCGTTCCTGGTCACGCGAGATCTCGGGCATTTGATCGAAATAAGACGAACCGATGAGGAACTGCGCATAGGCGGCGTCCGGGCTTCCCGGATGCAACGTCACGTAGCGCCGCGCCGCACTGATGCAGTCTTCGTAGGCGTTCGCTTCGTAATAGGCGAAAGCGGACATGATCAACGCCTTGCGCGCCCATTCCGAATAGGGGTGCTGGCGATCGACCTCTTCGAACTTCTTGGCCGCGTTCTTTGCGTCTTTCTTCGTATTCAGAAGATAGAGGCCCTCGTTGTAGAGCTTGTCGGCGGGCTCCTCCGGAGCAACGGCGTCTTTGTCGAACATGCTGCAGGCGCAAAGTGCCAGCGCCACCAGCAAGAAGGCGGCAACCCGCGTCGCCGCACGCGCGCAGCCCTCTACCCCTTCGATTGCCACTGAACGCAAAGCCATAAATCGGATGAATCCCGTCCCCGACGCGGGGTTCAACCGCTGCCCTGCCCCGCCCCCGCCGGAGGAACGAAATAGGCCGCCATTCCGCCCGGAATATGGCAGCCGGAACCGCTTGCGGGACTTGGGCTTAGGACCTGTCCGGGGCGAAGGCCGGTGCCAATCGGGAGACCATCTCCGCGTGGGCGGCGGCAGGCCGCGGCATCTCCCCTTCCACCCAGGTCCAGGCGCTTGCATCCGACATCAACGCACACAGCACGGCATGATTGAGCTTGTGGCCGCCGCGCACCGAGCGGTAAGTGCCGAGTAAGGGAGCGCCGGCAAGCGCCAGATCGCCGACCGCATCCAACACCTTGTGGCGAACGAATTCGTCGGCGAAGCGCGTACCCTCCGGGTTGAGAATACGGTTGTCGCTCACCACGAGCGTATTTTCCAGTGAAGCGCCGAGTGCGTAGCCGGCGTTCCACAAGCTCGCCACGTCGCGCAGGAACCCGAAGGTGCGCGCGCGCGCAATCTCGCGCCGGAACGTGTCCGGCTTCACGTCGACGGCCCAGACTTGGCGGCCGATCAGCGCGTGCTCGAACTCGATCTCCGCTTCGATGCGGAAGCCGCGCGGATTCGGCCGTACTTCTCCGTAGGCATCGCCTTTCGCCACCCGCACCGGCTTGAGCACCTTGATGTGACGGCGCGGCCGATCGAGCATCCTGAGGCCGACCGCATCGATCGCCGCGACGAAGGGGGCCGCGCTTCCGTCCATGATCGGCGCTTCGGGCCCGTCGATTTCGACAACAGCGTTGTCCACGCCGAGGCCCGAGAGCGCAGCCAATATGTGTTCGGCGGTCGACACCAGCGGGCCGGTGGCATCGCCAAGGACGGTGGCAAATTCGGTGGCCGTCACCGCAGCCAGATCAGCGGGGATCTCGCGATCTTGCCAGCCCTCGAGCCGAGTGCGCACGAAGCGCACGCCAGTATCGGCATCAGCCGGATGCAACGTCAGCGTAACGGGCAAACCGGAATGGATGCCCACCCCGCACAAAACAGTGTGGTCGCGAAGCGTCGTTTGCCTGGCGGCTTTCATAACCCCGTCCCAGCCACTCCCCCCGCTGCGCGCGTCGATCGGACGCAGCGGATCAAATTAGACGGGCGACATCGGTCGCATTCCTGCCATCGGTAAGGCTGTACGAAACCCGCGGGCAAGGAGTCCGGCCGCGTAATCCCCCGACGAAAACCCCTTTCACAATGGAAGCTTAGCGGGCGTCGGGCGGAAGTCCAACTCACGCTTTTTTACCGACTGTTACCAGCGGGTTTGCCGCAGCCGCTGGCCACCCGCGAGCGCTGGGCGCGCCGGCGCGGTCGTTTCAAGCGAGAATCGATGGGTTGCGCCGCCGCCATGGCAGCTGCGGGGTCAAGGATTAGCTTTTGAGTTCAGGTGCATAGAAGGGGTGCGCCGGCAGTGCGAGCGATTCGCGCTGGCACTGCCGGGACTTCTCATTTCCGCATCAGTTGGCCTGCCGGCGTAGGAACGCCGGGATGTCGAGTTGATCCTCCTCGAGCGGGGGCTGCATCAGCCCCTGCCGGCCCAGGGAATCGAGTCCTTGGCCCTGGGGAACTGGGCGCCTCGCATATTCAGAGACCGGCTCGGCGCTGCGCGGCATCTGCGGAGGCGGCATGGCCGGCCGCGGCGGTGACGCGGCAACAGGCCGTTCGGCCGGTCGATCGAGCGGGCGGGGCGCGGGAGGCGGCCGAACCGGCCGCACATGGGCGGGCATTTTCTCGCCTTCCTCGAGTTCGTCGCGTCGACCAAGACCCACGGCCGCAAGACGCCGGAGCAAGCTCACCTTGCGCTTTTCAGCACCATCGACCTCCCCCTCCCCGCGTTTGGCCCGCAGTTCGGCCTGCGCTGGCCGCGGCAACTCGTCGATGCCCGGCATGCGGCGCGGCCGGTTGAGCGTGCGTTCCGGTGCTGGCGGGATGAAGGCCCTCGGCGCCGGGGGCGGATCCGCGGGCAGCGCCATGTGCTCCGGGAACAGCGACGGTTTGGGCGGGATCGGCCGGATAGTCACGTCCTCGATCATGGGCAGGACCGCCGCTGCCACCGCCGCCTTGGCAGCAGCCTCGATCGCCTGGGCGGTTTGCGCCGCCGGCGCCGCAACGCTCGGCGCTGCGAACGGAAGTGGCCGCGCCTCGATGCGCTCGTCGGGGCGCTGCTGCTGATCGACACGTCCCTCTTCGGCGCGCAGCTTCTGCGTGAGTTCCGCAATGCGCGCCTCGGGCTCCGTGACGCTTCGCTGCAGACCGGCGTGATCGATACCTGTGGCCACGACCGAGACACGAATGACGCCCTCCAGACTTTCGTCGAAGGTGGCGCCGACGATGATATTGGCGTCCTGATCGACCTCTTCGCGGATGCGGGTGGCCGCCTCGTCGACCTCGTAGAGCGTCAGGTCCTTGCCGCCGGTGATCGAGATGAGCAGGCCCTTCGCCCCTTTCATCGAGGCGTCGTCAATCAGCGGATTTGAAATCGCGGCCTCGGCAGCCGAGAGCGCGCGCTTCTCGCCCGAGGCTTCCCCGGTGCCCATCATCGCCTTGCCCATTTCCCGCATCACCGCCCGGACATCGGCGAAGTCGAGATTGATCAAGCCCTCTTTCACCATCAGATCGGTGATGCAGGCAACGCCCGAATAAAGGACCTGATCGGCCATGGCGAAAGCATCGGCAAAGGTTGTCTTCTCGTTTGCTACCCGGAACAAGTTCTGGTTGGGGATGATGAGCAGCGTGTCGACGACCTTCTGCAGTTCGACGATGCCGTGTTCGGCCACGCGCATTCTGCGAACACCCTCGAAGTGGAACGGCTTGGTGATGACGCCGACCGTAAGAATGCCGGCGTCCTTCGCACAGCGCGCCACCACGGGCGCCGCGCCCGTGCCGGTGCCGCCACCCATGCCGGCGGTCACGAAAACCATGTGTGCGCCTTGCAGGTGGTCGCGGATCTCATCGATGGCCTCCTCCGCCGCGGCCCGCCCGACTTCCGGCTGAGAGCCCGCACCGAGCCCTTCGGTGACCGCCACGCCCATCTGGATGATGCGCTCCGCCTTGGACATCGTGAGCGCCTGAGCGTCCGTATTGGCGACGACGAAGTCCACGCCCTGCAGCCCGCTCGTGATCATGTTGTTGACGGCGTTGCCGCCGGCACCGCCGGTCCCGAAAACTGTGATCCGCGGCTTAAGCTCACGGACGTCGGGTATCTTCAGATTGATGCTCATGTTTGCCTCTCGTAAGCGGCGTCACCGCCGCCGGGTCGGACCGGTCCGCCGCCGGCCGTTGCGAATGACGATCGAGTCATCAGAAGCTCTCGCGAAGCCATCGTCCGACCCGTGCGATATAGCCGCCCCCTGTTGCCGAGTGCCGCGTTTGCCGCGGTTCGAAATGCTCGAGATGCGCCGCCTGCGGATAGATCAGCAGTCCCGTCGCGACGGCGAATGCCGCACCCTTGGCTTCGTCTGGTAGTCCGGCAATGTCGAGCGGCCGTCCTACTCGCACCGGACGGCGCAAGATTTGCGCGGCAAGCTCTGGAACACCGGTGAGCTGGCTCGCTCCACCGGTCAGTACTACGCGCCCGCGAGGCTCCGCCGCGAATGGCGAGGCCGCCAGGCGATCGCGTACCATTTCGAGTATCTCCTCGACGCGCGGCTTGATGATCCGGCCGAGGCTTGCACGCGAAACGAAATGTGGCGCCTCTCGCTCGTCCGTGTCCACCGCAGGCACGGCGATCATGTCGCGTTCATCCGAGGCGCCGGTGAGCACGCTGCCGTATAGCGTTTTGATGCGCTCGGCATCGGCAATGCGAGCATTGAGGCCGCGGGCGAGATCCATTGTCACGTGTCGCCCGCCGAGTGCGAAGCCGTCGGCATGCACGAACCGGGTGCCGGAAAAGACGGCGAGTGTCGTGGTGCCGGCGCCCATATCGACCAGGGCGGCGCCGAGTTCGGCTTCGTCATCGGCGATTGCGGAGAGTCCGGCGGCATACGGGCTTGTTACCATGGCCTCCACGGCGAGGTGGCTGCGCTCGATCGCCAACATGAGATTGCGCGCCGCAGAAGCGTCCGCGGTAACGACGTGCATGTCGATGCCGAACTCGCGTGCCAGCATGCCGCGCGGATCCTGAATGCCGCGGCCCTGATCGAGGGCATAGCCAATCGGCAGGGAATGCAACACGGCACGTCCGACGCGCGCAGAATGCCGGCTGCCTGCAGCGAGCACCCGCGCAATGTCGCGGTCGCCGATGGCCGCTCCGGCCACCTCGATCGACGCCGAGATCAGCTCGCTTGCCGGACGGCCGGCGGAAACCGAGACGACAACCGAATCGAGCTGCATCTTTGCCGAGCGCTCGGCGAGATCGGCACACTGTCGGATCGCTGCTTCCGCCTCGCCGAGATCGATCACCGTGCCGGCCTTCATGCCGCGGGCGAGCGTATGGCCAAATCCCACGACCTCGACGGAGTGGCTGCGCAGGGGCAGTGTCTCTTGCGTCGGGCGCGGGCGCAGCCGCCCGATCAGGCAGGCGATCTTGCTGGTCCCGACGTCCAGCGCCGCGACCAGCACCGAGCGGTTCGTCGGCAACCGCTTCATCTTCGGAGCGAGGCCGAACTGGAGGGCGCTCATGCGCTGCCGCCCTTCTTTTTCGCCTTGAGCGCTTCGATGCGAGCCTGCGCGGCCGCATCCGAGAGACGCACCGTTACGCGATCAGCAAGCCTTAGATCGATTGTGGCGATATCCCGCGTGATCAGGTTCTTCTCATGGTCGAGCGCAACCAGCCGCTCGAGCGCCCCCGCCATGTCGGATTCGGGAAGCCGCACGTCCATGCCGTTCTTCAGACGCAGATTCCAGCGCCTTTCGCCTACCAGCACGGATGCGTGTACGAAGTCACGCATCGTGGGATAGCGATCGAGTAGGGACAGGAGCTCCTTTGCTTTTTTCTGCGCCCCGTGACCTACGACGAGTGGCATCCGGACCATACGGGGCGCGACATAGGGCCCGAGAACGGTGCCATCATCGGCGATGACCGATACGCGCCCGTCCTTTTGCCACAGCGCAAACGCCTCTCGTTCCTTGATGCCGATCTGCAACTCACCGGGATAGAGCTTGAGCACCGTGGCATCCGCGATCCACGGATTGGTCTTGAGGTGCTCGCGAACTTGCTCGACGTCGAGAAACGGTAGCGAGGTGGTGCCGGCGATCCCCGCGGTAGCGAGCACTTCCTCCCGGCTGACGTGATGATTGCCACTGAGCGCAACAGATACAACACGAAAGCCGGCCGCATTGGCGATCCCATCACGCGCGTCCCGCAAGCCTGTGAGGATGTGCGGAACGTGATCCCCTTTGACGGCGCCGTAGGCAATGCTCGCGAGAATGATGAGGCCGCAGGCGGCAATTCCCGAACCGCGCGGCCACCTGCCCTCGAGAAAAGAGGACCAGCGGTCCATATTGCGTGCGACCCGCGACCTCGATCGCACCGATTTAGTATCCGCAGCGCGCCGCCCAGCCACACGAGCGGGCAGGCACGAGCACAATCGCGCAATCCACTTCAGCGGTTGAGCGAGGCATCCGCGATCATCCATTGCACCAACTCGTCGAACGTGATGCCCGCGTGCGCCGCAAGCTCGGGCACGAGCGACGTTTCCGTCATGCCGGGCTGCGTGTTGACCTCGAGACACACGAGTCCCCCTGTCCCCTCGATGCGATCGTCGTAGCGAAAATCCGCACGGCTCACACCCCGGCAGCCCAGCGCCTGATGCGCCGCCAACGCTAGTCTTCGGACTTGTTGGTAAACAAACGATGAAACCGGGGCGGGCAGCAGATGTTTCGAGCCACCCGGGACGTATTTGGCCTCATAATCGTAAAACCTTACCGTCGGCACGATTTCGATGACGCCGAGTGCCGCATCGCCCATGACCGCGCACGTCAACTCCTTGCCGGCAATGTATTTTTCCACGAGCACCCGCTCGCCATAAGCCCAATCCTCGCGAGTGAGCTCCTGCGGCGGATGCGCGTGATCCTCGCGCACGATGAAAACCCCGACGCTTGAGCCTTCGGCGAGCGGCTTGATGACATAGGGCCGCGGCAGCAGGTGAGCCTTCGCCGCCTCCAAGCGCGACACCACCAAACCTTCCGGGACGGGCACCTCGGCGGCGCGGAACAGCGACTTGGCAATGTCCTTCTGCATCGCGGTGGCCGAAGCCATCACGCCAGAATGGGTGTAGGGAATGGCGAGAATTTCCAGTACGCCCTGAAGCGTGCCATCCTCGCCTGGACGTCCATGCAACATGTTGAGAGCGACGTCGGGTTTGACCGTGGTCAGTACCGCCGCGATGTCACGACCGACATCGATACGGGTCACCCGATGGCCGAGCCGCGTCAGCGCCTCGGCGCAGGCCTTGCCGGAGCGCAACGATATTTCGCGCTCGGCGGACCAGCCTCCCATCAGGACGGCGACGTGCTTGCTCATCTTTCCTCAGTCTCGGCCGCAGGCTCAATTGGTTATACCACTCAACAGAACCGAGGCTGATTGGCGTCGAGCGTCTCGGTGGCACCCTCACTTTTGTGGAAGTACAAGAAACGGGTGCTATGCCACTCCGATGCGCTTGATCTCCCATTCGAGCTCGACGCCGCAGTGTTCTTTCACCCGCCGGCGTACCGTCTCCCCCAGGGTCTCGATGTCGGCGGCGGTGGCGCTGCCGAGGTTGATCAGAAAATTGCAGTGCATCTGCGACACCTGCGCATCCCCGATCTTGAGGCCACGGCACCCGGCGGCATCGATGAGTTGCCACGCCTTCTGACCGGGCGGGTTCTTAAAAGTCGAGCCCCCGGTGCGGCTCTTGATTGGCTGGGTTGCCTCGCGCGATTCCGTGATCTTCTCCATCTCGGCGGCAATGTCGGCCGGATTGCCGGATGCGCCTTGGAAGAGCGCTTCCGTGAAGACAATGTCGTCGGGCGCGCCGCAATGGCGATAGCTGTAATGCATATCGCCGTTGCTCAACACGTGCACCCTGCCCTGCCGGTCTACGCCGCGGGCCTCGATCAGCGCGTCCTTGGTTTCTCGGCCGTAGGCGCCGCCATTCATGCGCAGCGCACCGCCCACGGCACCGGGAATGCCACGAAAAAACGCGAGTCCTGCGATCGCAGCCTCTTGCGCCGCTCGGCTGATTTTGACGTCGGGCGCGGCCGTGCCGGCACGGATGCGCCAGCCACCCTCGACTTTGACCTCACCGAAGCCCCGACCGAGGCGAATGACGACGCCAGGAACGCCACCGTCGCGCACAATCAGGTTTGAGCCGAGCCCGATGACGCAAACTGGAATCTCGCCTGGCAGATGGGCGAGGAAGTCAACGAGGTCGAGCTCGTCCTCCGGCATGAAAAGCAGCTGCGCCGGCCCGCCGACGCGAAACCAGGTCAGCTCCGCGAGCGACTGGTTCGGCAGCAACCGCCCGCGCAAGTTCGGCATGCGCACCTTCAGATCCGCGACTAGGTCCGGGAATGTCATGGCGATGCGGCGGCTGCAGCGGGGACTGTGCCGATCGCGATGACCATCAGGCCACCGCTCCGAGTGCGGCGAGCTCGCCCGGCAGCGCATAGGCCCATTGGGTGATGTTGCCGGCTCCGAGACACACCACGATATCGCCAGGCTGCGCCAGCCGTTTGATGATGCGCGCAAGATCTTGCGCGCCGTCGAGCGGAATAACCTGCCGATGCCCGTGCGCGCGCAGACCCTGCACCAGCGAATCGCGATCGGCGCCGGCAATCGGCGCCTCGCCCGCTGGGTAAACGTGCGCGACGATTACGGTGTCGGCGTCGTTGAAGCAGGTCGAGAACTGCTCGAACAGGGACGCCAGGCGGGTGTAGCGGTGCGGCTGAACGACGGCGATGACCTGGCCCTTACTCGATTCGCGCGCCGCGCGCAGGACGGCGGCGATCTCGACTGGGTGGTGGCCATAGTCGTCAATGATCGGCACGCCGTTCCATTCGCCGGTGCGGGTGAAGCGCCGCCGCACGCCGCCGAAGCCGGCCAACGCCTTG
>DATNNX010000121.1:0-11506 GCA_035601615.1 Xanthobacteraceae bacterium | reverse complement strand
CCTTGACCCAGGTCCCCGGCGGCGATGCGGCGGCGGGCCGCCTGGTGCTGGTCGCAATCGCGATCTCGCTTGCGGCGCTTGTCGTGGCCGAATGGCTCGCGCGCCGAGCCGGCACGCGCTTTCACGGGGAATGAGCATGCTCGCGCTCGACGTGGAGAAACGGCTGGGCGAGTTTTCGCTTGCGGCGCGGTTCGAGACCGCGGGCGGAGTGACCGCTCTGTTCGGCGCGTCGGGGGCGGGAAAGACGACGCTCGTTAACATGATTGCCGGGCTGATCGCGCCGGACCGCGGACACATTCGCCTCAACGACACGGTGCTGTTCGACTCCGCCAATCGCATCAACGTGCCTGCGCATCGCCGCCGCATCGGCTATGTGTTCCAGGAGGGACGCCTGTTCCCGCATCTGAGCGTCGCGGGCAACCTCGACTACGGCCGCCGCATGTGCCGCCTTGCGCGCGACCGCGCGGAAACGGCGCGAATCGTCGACCTGCTCGACATCGGTCATTTGCTTGATCGGCGGCCGGGAAAACTCTCGGGCGGCGAGCGCCAGCGCGTCGCCTTCGGCCGCGCGCTCTTGATGCGCCCGCGCCTGCTTTTGCTCGACGAGCCGCTCGCCTCGCTCGACGCGGCGCGCAAGCGCGAAATTTTGCCCTATCTGCAAAAGCTCCGCGACGAAGTACCCATGGTCTATGTCAGCCACCATGCGCCGGAGTTGAAGCGCGTCGCGACATCGGTGGTGCTGCTCGAGGCGGGACGCGTCGTGGCCACAGGCGGCATCGACGTGCTCGACGCGGCGACGGCGGAGCTGGTGGCGTAAGGAGGGCCCCCAGCCCGGCGGCCTCGCTTTAGCTCGGGGACATGCCCTTGTCCTTGAGCTCCTTGATCGCGTTTGCGTTCTTCGAGAGATGGGCAAGCCCCATTCCGCGCAGCACATTCGGCGCCTTCGTGAACTGAATGTTGTCGTAGCCGACGATCTCGATCCGATTGCCCCAGGGATCGAGGAAATCGAGGAAACGGCCGGGCAGCGGCTTGACGCCCGCCGCCGCGAGTGCGCGGCGAACCGCGTCCTTGTCGTCGACCACGAGGCCAAAATGGCGGCCATCGTCGGGCGGTTGGGTGCGGCCCTTCTGCAGGGCGAGGAACTGATCGCCCAAATCGATGAAAGCCGAGGTCTTGCTCTTGCCGCGCAGCTTGAAATCGAACAGGCGACCATAGAAGGCGAGCGCCTCCTCGATATCGCCGACCTCGAGCGCGACATGGTTGAAACCGATGGCGCGCGGTTTCCTTGCTTCCGGCATGGCGGTCTCCGACAATCGGGGTAGTCGTCATGTGGTGATCTCACGGCGGCCGGCCAATAGGGCCTCGCCGATGCGAGAGCGAGATGTTTCCCCCCGAGCGCATCATCTGCCTCACCGAAGAGACCGTGGAGACGCTTTATCTCCTGGGCGAGGAGCGGCGCATCGTGGGCGTGTCGGGTTACGCCGTGCGGCCGGTGCGGGTGCGGCGGGAGAAGCCGCGGGTCTCGGCCTTCGTCTCGGCCGATTTCGAAAAAATCCTGGCGCTTAAGCCCGACCTTGTTCTCGCCTTCTCCGACCTGCAGGCCGACATCGCCGCCGAGCTGATCCGCCGCAACGTCGCGGTACATGCCTTCAACCAGCGCGACATCGCCGGCATTTTCGACATGATCCGCACGCTGGGCGCGCTGGTCGGCGCGGCCGCCAAGGCCGAAGCGCTCGTGGCAAGCCTCGAGCGACGGCTGGCGCAAGCGCGCGGGCGCGCCGCCGCGCTTAAGCGCCGTCCCCGCGTCTATTTCGAAGAGTGGGACGAGCCGATGATTTCCGGCATCGGCTGGGTCGCCGAGCTCGTCGAGATTGCCGGCGGCATCGATGTCTTCCCCGCGCTGTCCCGCAGCAAGACCGCGAAGGAGCGCATCGTATCCTCCGAAGATGTGATCGCGGCTAATCCCGACATCATCATCGGCTCCTGGTGCGGCAAGAAGTTCGTGCCGACAAAAGTCGCGGCGCGGCCGGGCTTCGCTGAGATTGCCGCCGTGCGCGACGGCTTCCTGCGCGAGATCAAGTCGCCGCTCATTCTGCAGCCGGGGCCGGCCGCGTTGACCGATGGGCTCGACGCGCTCGCCGCCATCATCGAGGAGTGGGCGGCGGGCCGATCCGGCTACCCTGTGCGGATCGCATGATGGAGAAGCGATCATGGTCCGGAGTAGTCGTCTCACCCGCCGCTCGGCCGCAATTCTGCTGGGGACCATGCTGCTGGTGCCCGCGCTGGCCGATCGGGCGCAAGCGCAAAGCGCAATCGTCCGCCTGGTGATCGATTACGGAGACGGAGTGACCAAGACGATCACCGCTCTTGCCTGGGTGAAGGGCAGCACGGTGCTCGATGTGATGAACGCGGCCAAGAGCCGGCCGCATGGAATCAGCTTCAGCTATAGCGGCAGCGGCGGTGCTTCGTTCCTCACGCGAATCGACGATGTTGCCAACGAGGGCGCCGGCAAGAAAAACTGGCAGTTGTGGATCAATACCAGCTATGCTGACAAAAGCTTCGCTGTCTTAGAGGTGCAGCCGTCGGACGTGGTGTTCTGGCGCTTCACTACGCAGGAAGGGAAATGATGGCTCCGATCGCAAATGTCCGCCGCGCACTGTGCGCTCTTAGGATGGATCTGTCGCCCGCTGAATTCTGGCTGGCGATGGGGCTCGTGGGGCTTGATATTGTTGCACGCTTGGCGCCGCACGCGCCGAATTTCACGCCCGTGGCGGCCAGCGCGCTGTTTGCCGGTACGGTATTGCGTGGCCGAGCCTTGGCCTTGTCCGTGCCGCTTGCGGCGATGCTCATCAGTGATCTCGTCCTCGGTTGCCCAGACGCGCGCGTCATGGGCGTCGTCTATGCCGCGCTTGCGCTTCCTGCGCTTCTCGGCAGGTGGGGACGCGCGCGAGGGGCGATCGTGCTCGCCCTGCTCGCAGTGTCGTCGTCGTTGATCTTCTTCGCGACCACGAACTTTGCGGTGTGGGCGTTCAGCGGCATGTACACGTACGATCTCGCCGGACTCGTCCACTGCTACATCGCGGCGCTGCCGTTTTTGCACAATACACTCCTCGGCGACATGTTCTGGACTACGCTTTTATTCGCAGGCTGGTGGAGCGCGCGAGCCTTGCTCGCGCCGCGGCTGGCCGCAGGCGGCGTGCATAGCCTCGCGTGGCGAGGCTAAGAGCCGTCCGAATTGATCACCCCCAGCGCGACCAAAGATCGCGCGCGGTCTTTTTGAGCTTGGCCGCGAGCGTTGCGGGCGGCTCGTCCTCTTGCGCGAGCCGCAGGCCGACGCTGGCGAGGCGTCCGCCCGTCACGCGGTGCGCCACCAGCGCGATCGGGCCGAGCGGCACGACATCGCCCGGTTTCGGGCGGCGCTTGAGTTCGCCGGCGAAGTGATTGGCCAACGTGACCTCCGTGTCTTCCGGCGCGATCGACAGCCCATAGATGTCAGCCAGCGCGCCGAGCGTGACGTCGCCGGACACGAAGAAATCGCCGAGCAGCCGCGGATCCGGCGCGGCCGGCGGCGGCATATCGACGAAGAAACGGTCGAGCGCTTGCGCCTTCTCCGGCGGCGCCAGCACGTAGACGTAATCCCCGGCTCGCACCGGCTGCGATTCCAGCGGGCTAAGAATCTTCTGCTCGCGCACCACCAGCATCGGTCGCGCCCAGGGCGGCAGCAGCCCGCGCTTGAGATAGGGACTGTTGGCGGCGACCGGATAACCCACGATCTCCTGCTCGAGCTGCCCCGGCAGATCGAGCTCGACCCGGCGCGGCAACGGATCGTGCCGCGGCAGTGCGATGTGCAGCTCCCGCGCGGCCGCGGCAATGGTCCAACCTTGGACGAGGAGCGAGGTCAACACCACCACGAAAGCGACGTCGAAATAGAGGTGCGCGTTCGGCAATCCGATGAGCAGCGGGATCGAGGCGAGAAAGATGCCCACCGCTCCGCGCAAGCCGACCCAGGAGATGAAAGCCTTCTCCCGCCACGCAAAGCGAAACGGCGTGAGACATGCGAAGACGGCGGCGGGGCGCGCGATGAACATGAGCACGACCGCCACCGCCAGCGCCGGGAAAATACTGTCGACGAGACGCATCGGCCATACCAGCAGGCCGAGCAGCACGAACATCACGATTTGCGCGAGCCAGGTGACGGCGTCCAGAAATACCACCACGGTGTTGTGCGCGCGTGTCGGCCGGTTGCCGACGACGAGACCGGCGAGATAGACGGCGAGAAAGCCCGAGGCATGCAGCACCGCGGCAAGGGCGAAAATGACCAGCGCGCTCGTGGTCACAAACGGCGCGTGCAGGCCCTGCGCCAAGCCCAGCCGGTTGAGCACGACGACGATCGCCCGCCCGCCGAGAATGCCGATGACGGTGCCGAGCGCGGCCTGCTCGGCGAGCATCGCGAGCACGTGCTGCCAGGAGCGATCGCCGACGGTGAGAAACTCGACCAGGATGACCGTCAGCAACACCGCGAACGGATCGTTGCTGCCGGACTCGACCTCGAGGATCGCGCCGACGCGCGGGCGCAGGCGTAGCCCGCGGGCATGGATCAGAAAGAACACCGCGGCCGCGTCGGTCGAGGCGACGACCGCGCCGACCAGGAGCGCCTCGGTCCAGCTCATGCCGAGCAGAAATTTCGCGACCGGAGCCGTCAACGCCGCCGTCACCAGGACGCCGACCGTCGCCAGCGTGACCGCCGGCGCCAGCACGCTGCGGAAGGTGGCGAAGCGGGTGCGCAAGCCGCCGTCGAACAGAATGAGCGCCAGGGCGATGGAGCCGACCACATAGGTGGTGCGCACGTCGTCGAACTGAATACCGCCCGGGCCGCCCTCGCCCGCGAGCATGCCCACGATCAGGAACACGAGCAGCAGCGGCGCTCCGAAGCGCAAGGCGACCAAGCTCGACATGATGCCGGCCAGGACCAGGAGCGCGCCCAATAGAATGCCGATGCTGATTGCGTCGAGAGCGGCCATATGCGCGAATCCTCAGCTCCATTGGTAATGCGCACGTGCCGCGCGGCAACTGCTAATTATCGGTCCGCGGGTGCAGGCTTGCCCTCGTTAAGGAACGTCTTGACGTCCGGTCGCTCTCCTCCTGCCATTCCGGCGACCGCCGCCGGCATCGCCTGCGGCGCCGGCGCCGCCCCGTTCTGGGCGGCCGGATTCGTCGCCGCGCGCCACGGCATCGCGGTCGGATTTTCCCCTGCGGATATCGTGTCGCGCGCTAGACGCCGCTGAGCGCGCGCGGCGGCAAATAATGCAGCACGCGCTGCTCCACGACGATGACGGCCAGATAGGCGATGCCTCCGACCACCGTCAGCATGAGGATCGCGACGAATACCATCGCGGTATTGGCTTGGCCCTCGCCGAAGGCGAGCAGATAGCCGAGCCCGAGATTGCCTCCGACCAGCTCCCCCACCACCACGCCGACAACGGCCAGTGTCGAGGCGATGCGCAAGCCGGCGAATAACGGCGGCAGCGAAGCGGGGAACTCGATCTTCCAGAAAATCTGCGCGCGGGTTGCCGTGAAGGCCCGCGCGAGGTTGATCAGATCCGGATCGACGTTGCGGATCGCGGTCATCACATTGACCATGACAGGAAAGAACACGATCAAAATGGCGACGAGGATTTTTGGATAGACGGTGAATCCCATCCACAGAATGAACAGGGGGGCGAATGCCACCTTGGGCGCGATCTGCAGCGCAAGGATGTAGGGCGAGAGTGCAAACTCGGCGGTAGGCGACATGCCCAGCACGTAGCCGAAGAACGCGCCGAGCAAACTTCCGAGCAGGAAACCCGCAATCACCTCGGCCGCCGTGACGCCGGTGTGCGTCATGAGCCCGCTCACCGCCAGCATGCGCAGAAACTCTTCGAACACGGCGGACAGCGGCGGGATGATGAAGACCGGAATGCCGAGCACGCCCGGCCCCCATTGCCATCCTGCAAGCACGACGAGCAGCAAGGCCAAGCTGGCCGCCGTTCCCCTGCGCACCAGCCAGGAATTGCGGTTCACGCGGAGGCTCCAGCCGCGTATTCATCGGCCTGACGGATGTCGAGCCGATCCATCAGCCGCGCCACATAGCCGTTTACTCTGGGTGCGTGGCGGCGCGCGATCGGATCCTCGCGCTGCGGCAGTTCGACGCGGATCTCATCGATGATGCGGCCCGGCCGGCGGCTCATCACCAGCACGCGGTCTGACAGCGTCACAGCCTCGAGGAGGTCGTGCGTGATCAGCAGTGCAGTCTTGCCCGCACGTTTGAGCGTTTGCGCGAGTTCGCGCTGCAGCACCATGCGGGTCTGCGCGTCCACGGCCGAGAACGGCTCGTCGAGCAGCAGCACCGATGGATCGACCGCGAGCGTGCGCGCGAGCGCCACGCGTTGCCGCATGCCGCCGGACAATTGGTGCGGATAGTGGCCGGCGAACTCGGCAAGGTTGAAGTTTTCCAGCAACGCCTGCGCGCGCCGCTTGCGCTCCAGCAAGCCGAGGCGCTGGATTTCCACTCCGAACATCACGTTTTCGAGCACGGTGCGCCAGGGCAGCAGCAGATCCTTCTGGAGCATGAAAGCGACGTGCGCGTTCGGACCTTGCACGCGCTCGCCGTCGACGAAGGCCGCGCCGTCGCTCGGCGTGTAGAGACCCGAACCGATGTTGAGCAGAGTTGATTTCCCGCAGCCGCTCGGGCCGATGAGGGAAACGACTTCACCATCACGAACGGCCAAGCTCACGCGCTCCACCGCCACGAGCGCTTTCCCGGAACCTGCCGCAAAGCGCATGGTCACGTTGCGATATTCGAGTCGTACGAGGTCCGACATCACCCAAAACTCGTCCAGGCAAACGATGCCTTGCCCGCGCATTCGTATTGCAGAACGATACCATGGCGTATAGTGGCAGACGGCGAAACATGGCCGGCAAGCCTCATGCGCCGAGGGAGAGGGTGAGATGTCCGCACGTGAGATGAAAATATCCCGCCGCCTGCTGATGGCCGGCGGCAGCGCGTTTGGTCTGGAACTGGTGAGCGCGCCGGCATTCTCGCAGACGCCGGAAAAGGTCACGTATCTGTTCCCGGCGCCGCCGATTCTGCCCGCCTTCGGGCCGATCCAACTCGCGCAAGGCAAGGGCTACTTCACGGCTGCGGGGCTGGACGTGAGCTTCGCGGTCGGTCGCGGCGGGGTCGACGTGGCGAAGCAAGTGGGCGCCGGCAACGCTCCGCTGGGCGGCATCGTCGCGGACGGGCCGATCGTGGTGCGCGGCAACGGCGTGCCGGTGAAGATCGTGGCGGTGTTCGGCGGCAAGGGATTCATGCAGCTGGTCGTGCGCGAGGATTCCGGCATCGAGAAGCCGGCCGACCTCAAGGGCAAGACCATCACCGTCATGTCGTATCAGGACACGACGTTCTATGCCTTGCTCGGGCTGCTCGCGAGCGCGGGATTGACGCAGAACGACGTCGATATTCAGTCGGTGGGTCCCACCGGCGTGTGGGAATTCGTCGCCACCGGCAAATCCGTGGGGATGGCGGGCGTGCCGGACTGGATCCCGCCGGTGCAAGCGGCCGGGGTGAAAGTCAAGGTGATCCCGACCGACGAATACTTCCCGCACATGGCGCAAGGGATCGCGGCATCCGATCAGATCATCAAAGAGAAGCCGGAGATGGTGCGCAAGTTCGTGCACGCGGCGCTGCACGGCATGAAAGACATCATGGACGATCCCGACAAGGAGGCGGACAATTTCGTGCGCTTCGTGCCGGACTGGAAGGGAAAGGAAGGGGCAGTCAAATTCGCGTTCAACATGTATGCGAAGCTCGTCTATCCGGGGCAAAAACAGCTGGGCGAGGTCAATGCCGAGCGGCTCGCCACGCTGCAGGATTTCTATCTCGCAAAGGGCTTCATCCAGAAAGCGACGCCGGTCGAGGAGCTCTACAGCAACGCATTCATCAAGTAGGCGCGCAATCGCGCTGATGTGAGGAGGTTACCGGCGGTACCAAGGAGCCGATCCCCCCTCACCTCGATGTTGGGAGAGTCGAGCAGCCCGCTCCCCGCTGGGGAGAGGGCGCGAGCAGCGAGCGTGCGCATGCGGCGTTTGATCCAGTCAGCCTACTTCTTATAACCATCGGTCCCCTGCCAACCGTGTTTTGAAATATCGAAAATCACTCCGTCGGGATCCTTGAACTTGCGCTCGAAATTGCCGTGGCGCTCGTCGCCGAGATCGAAGAAAAACTTCCCGCCGTTGGCCTCGATGCGCTTTTCCGTTTCGGCGAGATCCTCGACCTGGAAACCGAAATGGTGGGCGCCGACGAAGGCCGTGCCTTCCTTGATGTCGGACGCCTTACTCCCTGCTTTTCCGCTGAAATTGAGCAGCGCGAGATTGATGACGCCGTCGGTCATATAGATCGCGGAGCCGATCTCCAGATCCTCGCGCCCGATGCGCTTGAGGTCGAACACGTTGACATAGAACTGCGCGGCCTTTTCGAGGTCTTTCACGCAAACTGCAAAGTGGCGCAGACGTGCCATGGCTATCCTCCTGCCGGGCGCAGCTCTCGTCGGCCATCATAGCGCCAGCCTGTTTACGAGTGCTACCCTCGCTCGCGAACTGCCTTAGGGCCGCTCGATGCAACGACACGCCGAAATCGCCGGCGCGGGATTTGCTGGCCTGACCGCGGCTTGCGCCCTTGCGCAGCACGGCTGGAGCGTGCGCGTGCACGAGCGCGGGGAACGCCTGCGCACCACCGGCGCGGGCATCTATATTTACGAGAACGGGCTGCGCGTGCTCGCGGCGGTCGGCGCCTACGAGCAGGCGGTCAGGGGTGCGGCTGTCGTCCAAACCCGCGAGGTGCGCGACGATCGCAACCGTCTAATCTCGGTGCACCACTGGGACGGCAACCGCGTCTTCAGCATCGTGCGCCAGACCGTCATCGACGCGCTCGCGGCGGCGGCAACGCGCGCTGGCGCCGAGATCGTCACCGGCTCCACCGCGGCCGGCGCGAGTGCCGAGGGCGAACTCGTGCTGGCCAATGGCCGCAAGCTCAAGGCGGACCTGATCGTCGGCGCCGACGGCAGCAATTCGGCCGTGCGCGACGCGGTCGGTCTCTTGTCGAAGCGCAAGTATCTGGTCGATGGCGCCACGCGCTTGCTCATCGCAAAGACGCAAGAGGAGCGTCTGCCGGCGCGCGGAGTTACCACCGTTGAATATTGGTCAGGCACGCGGCGCGTGCTCTACACGCCCTGCAGCGAGACCGACATCTATATTGCGCTCACGATGCTCGACCGCGACGAGGTCGCCAAGACAACGCCGGTTCGAAAGGATGCATGGAAAGCCTGGTTTCCCCACCTCGCGCCGTTGATCGACCGCTTCGGTGCGCAGGGCCGCTACGATCGCTTCGATCTGATCAAGCTGCGCCGCTGGTCGGCGGGGCGGGTGACGATCATCGGCGACGCGGCGCACGCGCTGCCGCCGAACATCGGCCAGGGCGCCGGATGCGCCATGATGAACGCGCTGTCGCTGGCGGTCTATCTCGAGCGCAATGCGGACGTGCCGGCGGCGCTCGAGACCTGGGAGGGCAACGAGCGGCCAATGACCGAACATACCCAACGCATGTCGTACTTGCTCGGCCTTCCGACAACGTGGCCCCCCTTCCTGCGGAGACTGGCGCTGGGCTGGACGGGACGCTCGAAGTGGCTGGTCGCGCAGCGCACGAAAACGGCCTTACACCGGCCGGTCGGTACAACACCGTAGCGCGGTCCTGGGAGAATTCTTTGGAGTAGCCTCCCCGCCAGGATGCGGTATCATTTGGAAATTCATGCGGCGGCAATGGACAAGACGATGAGCAATATTGACGCCGAGCTTGCTTCATTGATTGCACCCGGTCGCGTGCACCGGCGCATCTACACCGATCCCGCCATCTTCGAGCTGGAGATGGAGCGCATCTTCGGCGCGGCTTGGCTCTATGTCGGGCACGAGAGTCAGATCAAAAACCCGGGCGACTATTTCGCGACCCGCATGGGGCGCAAACCCGTCGTTCTGGTGCGCGATGCGGAGGAAAGGGTGCATGTGATCCATAACCAGTGCGCCCATCGCGGCGCCCTGGTGGTGGCGACCGACAAGGGCAACGCAGGCGAATTCATCTGCTGTTATCACGGTTGGACCTATCACCTCGACGGCCGGATCAAGGCGGTGCCGCTCAATCACGGCTACCCGCAAGGCTTCGACACGAAAGATCCAAAAATGGCCATGCTGCCGATGCCGCGCGTAAAGAGCTACCGCGGCTTCGTCTTCGCCAGCGAGGCGAACGACGGACCGAGCCTCGAGGAATGGCTCGGCCCGATGAGAACGTCGCTCGACGACATGATCGATCGCGCGCCCGACGGCGAGATCGAGGTGGCCGGCGGCGTATTCAAGCACGCCTATGACGGCAACTGGAAAGTCTATTTCGAAAACCTCTGCGACGCGGCGCATCCCCTGTTCACGCACCGCTCCTCGATCGACGCGGCGCTTGAGCAGTCCGACGACGTCTACAGCGACGGGGCCGGCGAGATCGCCATTCGCCAGATGCGCCAGAACGGCGCACCTTACAGCTTCTGGGAATCGCAAGTCGGGATCTGGACCTATCCAAACGGTCACAGCTATCTCGGCGACTACCACGACGACGCCAAGCTCGTTGCCGCGCTGAACGATCCCGTGTTCCGCCAATACATCGCCGCACTGGAACGCAAGAAAGGAAAGGCGCAGGCGAGGCGGATTCTCGAGGTGCGTCGCTGGAATTCGAACATCTACCCAAACGTCTCGCTGATGAGCCAGTTCCAGCAAATGCGGGTGGTGCACCCGATCGCGGTGAACCGCACGGTCGTGCACGCCTACACCTTCCGACTCAAGGGCGCGCGGGAACAGCTGTTTCGCAATGCCATCAGCTTCGCCAATGTCGTCAACGGCACCGGCTCCCTCGTCCTCACGGATGATCTCGAAATCTACAACCGGCTCGACATGGGAATGTCGAGCGAAGGAGCCGAGTGGCTACAAATCGGTCGCGGCTACCAGAGCGACGTGCCCGATGCGCACGGCGGCCGCCGCGGCAAGAATTCCACGAGCGAGGTCTATATCCGCAACATGCTCGACGCCTGGCTCGGTCTCATGACCAACGGGCATGCGGCGCCGGTGCGCGCCGCCTCCTGACCCACTCGAGCGCGGCCATGGCAAAACGAGCCAAGAAAGCCAGGCCCGCAGTCCCGAGCCGGCGGCCGGTTCTGGTGCCGCGCCATCGCGCGACGCATCGCCCCGCCGAAGCGCTCGACCTCAATCGCTGCGAGCGCTTCCTGCAGCACGAGGCGCGGCTACTCGACGAGGGCAAGTTCGACGACTGGCTGTCGCTGTTCACGCCCGACGGCTGCTACTGGGTGCCGAGCGAGCCGGATCAGGACAACCCGCACGACACGGTCTCGCTGATCTACGACGACCGGCGCCTGCTCGA
>DATNNX010000120.1:0-6694 GCA_035601615.1 Xanthobacteraceae bacterium | reverse complement strand
CAGGTTCGAGGCGTCCATCGCGCCGCCGGAGGTGGCGCCGGCGCCGATCACGGTGTGGATCTCGTCGATGAACATGATCGCGCCGGGATAGGCCTCGAGCTCCTTGATCACCTGCTTGAGCCGCTCCTCGAAATCGCCGCGATAGCGCGTGCCGGCGAGCAGCGTGCCCATGTCGAGCGCAAACACGGTCGCATTCCGCAGCACGTCGGGCACTTCGCCGTGCACGATGCGCCGCGCCAAGCCCTCGGCGATCGCGGTCTTGCCGACGCCGGCGTCGCCCACGAACAGCGGATTGTTCTTCTGCCGGCGGCACAGCACCTGGATGGTGCGGTTGATCTCGTTATCACGCCCGATCAGCGGGTCGATCCTGCCTTCGCGCGCCTTCTTGTTGAGATTGATGCAATAGGCCTCGAGCGCGTCGCCCTTCTTTTTACTGTCGTCGCCCGTCTTGGTGTCGGTATCCTCCTCGGCCCCGCGCACCGGGCGCGCCTCCGACATGCCCGGCCGCTTGGCGATACCGTGGCTGATGTAATTGACCGCGTCGTAGCGCGTCATATCCTGCTCCTGCAGGAAATACGCGGCATGGCTCTCGCGTTCGGCAAAGATCGCGACCAGCACATTGGCGCCGGTGACCTCCTCGCGGCCCGATGACTGCACGTGAATGACGGCGCGCTGGATCACGCGCTGGAAGCCGGCAGTCGGCTTTGAATCGTCGTTGCCGTCGCTCACCAGGTTTTCGAGCTCGCTTTCGAGATAAGCGGTCAAGCTGCGCCGCAGCTTGTCGAGATCGACGTTGCAGGCGCGCATGACCGCGGCCGCGTCCTGGTCATCGATCAGGGCTAGCAGAAGATGTTCGAGCGTGGCGTATTCGTGATGACGCTCATTGGCCAGCGCCAGGGCGCGGTGCAGGGACTGCTCGAGATTGCGCGAAAACGTCGGCATGTCAGCTCTCGTGATAACGAGTTATATAGCCCCGGCGTTCCTGGTTTTCCATCGTCGCTACTTCTTTTCCATGACGCACTGCAGAGGATGCTGGTGTTTGCGGGCAAAGTCCATGACCTGCGTCACCTTGGTCTCGGCCACCTCGTAGGTGTAGATCCCGCATTCGCCGATGCCGTGCTGATGCACGTGCATCATGATTCGATGGGCGGCTCCGTGATCTTTGTTGAAGAAGCGCTCGAGCACGTGGACCACGAACTCCATCGGAGTGTAGTCGTCGTTCAAGAGCAGCACGCGGTAGAGGCTGGGCCGCTTCGTCTCCCGCTTGGTCTTGGTGATGACCGCAGTCCCGGGCGCGCCCCCTCGCCGTTTGTGGTTGTCCTCGTCCGCCAGACGCGGGGGGCGGTTTGTGGCGCTTGCAGTCATTGCGGTCAGTCGTCGGTTCATGGGTACCAGGAGATGGCAGCCTGGGGTATCGATGGATCATAATAAGGACAGCGCCAGGCCGGTTCCAGATCGCGTGTGTCGGCGAATCGTCGGGAATTCTGACGCGTTTGGATTTGCAAATCTCGTGCCGGAGCGTCCATGACAGGTCAATCGACCGACTCAATTGCGGACAATTCGGGGCGATTTCATTGGAAATCTGCGGATTCCTCGCGCAACCATCCTCGCGCGTCCGTGATCTCCGCAGACGCCCCGCCCCACGCGTTTCGCAGCAAGGGTGCAGGACGCAACTTTCTGACCCCGCTTTGCGTTTTTATCCACGGCGCGCACGTGCAGAGCCCTCATGCCGATCCTCAAACCAACGATATTGGAGCGTGGGCAGCCAGCCAGCCGGGTCCCGGCTGCGGCTGTGAGTGCGGGCAGAAATGATATTTCGGCCGCCGTGCGCGATTGATCCGCCGGGGTCGGCGAGCGGCGCCGCACGCCGCACGCGGCGAGGCGGCCATTCGCGGTGAGGATGTGAGCGTCGAGGCAGAGAAACACCGCCCCGCCGCACGGCTGGCCGTGCCGCGCCTGTCTTCGGCACGACGATCTCACCTTATCTGTCTTTCTGGCAAGCCTCGCAGGAAGCCGAGGACCAACACGTGGACCCTCGGGCCAAACCGCTGGTGAAAGCGCCGCGGCAAGCGATGCGGGCGTTCGGACGTATTCGCGCGGACACGCTTACCGGGATGGCGTTTCCAATTTCATTGCATTCGCCATCATTCTCACCACGGCCGCGACCCTCAACAAGGCCGGCATCACCAGCGTTGCAACCTCCGCGCAAGCGGCCGAGGCGCTGCGGCCGATCGCAGGCGAATTTGCTTTCGTCGTGTTCGCGCTTGGCATCGTCGGGACCGGACTGCTCGCGGTGCCGGTGCTGGCCGGCTCGGTGGCTTACGCCATCGGCGAGGCATGCAAATGGCCGGTTGGGCTCTCGCGCGAGCCCGGCAAGGCGACGGCGTTCTATGCGAGCTTGGGCGCGTCGACCGTCCTGGGAATGGCGCTCACGCTCACTCCGCTCGATCCGATCAAGGCGCTCTACTGGACCGCGGTCATCAACGGCTTGGTTGCTGTTCCGGTGATGGTCGTGATGATGCTGATGACGGCGCAGCAGCGTGTCATGGGCCAGTTCACTGTCAACGGTTGGCTGCGCTGGCTCGGATGGGCGGCGACATGCGCGATGGCTGTCTGCGCGCTCGGGATGATCGTCGGGTGGGTCGTTGGAGCGCCGGCGTAAGAACCCGAAGCACCGGGAAAAACAAAGCCCGGCCAGGCGACCGGGCTCGTTATCTGAAGGCGAGAGATTACTTCGCCGAGGCGACCTTGCCGAACTGCGCCTCGAAGGGCTTGTACGCCTCTCTGGCGAGATCGGCGTAAAGCTCGCCTAGCTTGCTCGCCTCCGCCACGAAGCTCTCATACGAGGTCTTCGCATAGTCGCTCTGCACCTCGATCGCCTTTTCGAACGACTTCGCACCGATGAGCTTCTCGGTCGCAACCGCGGTTTGCTCGAACAGCTTCTTGGAATAGTCCGCGATCTCGACCGAAATCGCTTGCAGGCTCTTCGAGAGCGCGCCCAGCGACTTCACCGTCGCGTCGACATTGTCTTTGCCCAACTTCTGAATGTCCTCGATATTCTTGACCATCGCATTTCTCCCGGCAGTGTCGCCGATTGTGTCTAACCTTTCGCATGTGTCTCCAGCAGCGCGCCGGATTAACCGAGATATATTGCACTGCACAAAAATGTCAAGGGATTTTTTTGCACTGCAATATGGCAGTCTGATCCGCCGCTTAACGGATTCGCAATCCGCCTCACCCTAGGATTGCCGCGTGCCGCTCGGGCGGCAGAGCCATCCGCCGTCTGGTTGGAAATCAGAAGCAGGGGGAGGCCAAAAAGGTCGGAAAAACTCCAGAAAACCGCCCTTTTTGCCTCATCCAATCGCTTTACCTCGGCACGACAGGGGTGTCAGCGCTTCGCACGAAGCGCGAAGGGGACGAGGACGGGGGAAATACCATGCTGCGGATCCGGACCGGAGCCCGTGATGGGCTTCGTTGGGGTTTGTTCGGTTTTGTCGCTGTCGTTCTCACACTAACAAACGATGCCATCCACGCGGCGCCTTACGCCGACATCGTCGTCGACGCGAATTCCGGCGCCGTGCTGCATGCCACCAATCCGGACGCACGCCGGCATCCGGCCTCCCTCACGAAAATCATGACCCTCTACCTGCTCTTCGAGCAACTCGAGGCCGGCAAACTCAAGCTCGACAGCGCACTCAAGGTGTCGAGCGAAGCCGCAGGACAGGCGCCGACCAAACTGGGCCTCAAGCCGGGCAGCACGCTCTCCGTCGAAGACGCGATCAAGGGCATGGTGACGCGCTCGGCAAACGACGCCGCCGCCGTGGTCGCGGAGGCGATCGCGGGAAGCGAAAGCGATTTCGCCAAGCTCATGACGCACAAGGCACAGGCGCTCGGCATGAAGGATACTGTCTACAAAAACGCATCCGGCCTGCCCGATGACGACCAAGTGACGACCGCGCGCGATCAATCCGTTCTCGGACGCGCCATTCAGGAACGCTTCCCCCGCTACTACAAATATTTTTCCATCCGCTCGTTCACCTTCCGCGGCCAATCCATCGCCAACCACAACCACCTGCTCGGAAAGGTCGAAGGCGTCGACGGCATCAAGACCGGATACATCGGCGCTTCGGGATTCAACCTGGTGACCTCGGTACACCGCGGCAATCGCTATCTGGTTGCCGTCGTCATGGGCGGCAGCAGCGGCGCCAGCCGCGACGCGCGCATGCGCGAGCTGATCAACGAGAAGATCGCGCTGGCTTCCGTCAAGCGCACGGCCACGATGGTTGCGGAGGCCGCCGAGCGGCCGGCCCCGAGCCGACCGTTGCGAGCAAGCCGGAGCGCAAGCCCGAGCCGATGGTCGTGACCAAAGCCGAGCCCAACACGGAGCCGAAAGTCGTCGCGAAAGCGCAACCCAAGCCCGATGTGGCTGCCAAGCCGGAAGCCACAGCGGCGCCGAAGACCAAGGCCGAACCGCGGTTTGCCGTCGCTAGCGCAATCAGCGTGCCTGCGCGTTTCAATCCGGCCGGGACGTCATCAGAAGGTGCGCATCCCGAGCCAGTTGCAACGCTGACGCAAGCGCGCGTCGACATCGGCTCAACCGAACCGATCCAGCCTGTACTGGTCAAGACGCTCGCGGTCAGGGCCGGAACAAAAATCGCTCCCATCGCCCAGTTGGCATCAGTGGCCGTCGAGCCACCGTCTGCTGTCGCGCCGGCGGCGGTGCCTGCGTTAGCGGCCAAGCCCGAGGCGGAGCCAGCTCCAGTGGCCGCAGCGGTCTCGGAAACGTCGCCGCCGCCCGCGCCATCAGCGATCAAGCCTGTCCCAGCGCCCGCACCGGTGGACGCGGCGAAATCAGAGCCCGGGCCGCAAGCACCAGCGGCGGCCGTGAAAGCGGAACCGACCCCATCCAGCCCGACGCCGGCCGCGAAAGCGGAGCCGTCCACGTCGGCCGTTGCGACGAAAGCTCCTCCCACGCCAGCGATTGAGGCGCCGGCTGAACGCGCACCCGCCGCTGCGGTGAAGCTTCAGTCCGCGACCGCGGCCACCGCGCCAGCCGCGGCAAAGCCGCAGCCGGCGCCACCGCTTGCCAGCGCGAGCGCCGCGACCACCGCGCCTGCCAAACCCGCAGCGCCGGCAACAAAACCCGCGGTGCAAGTGGCAAAGCACCGCCCCGGCTGGATGATTCAGGTCGGCGCGTACCCCGCCGAGCAAGCTGCCAAGCAGCGCCTCTCCAGCGTCCAAAGCCAGGCGTCCAAAATGCTCACGGGCGCGGAAGCCTTTACCGAAACCGTCGATAAGGGAGGCACCACCTATTATCGCGCCCGCTTTGCCGGTCTCGACAAGGACAAGGCGGAAGCCGCCTGCAAATACCTCAAGAAAAACGACGTCGATTGCGTGACCATCAAGAACTGACGTCGAACGAAGAGGCGCCGCGTCGCACAGGAGCCGCCGATGTCGCGGGTAAAGGAGTTCAGCGATGGCGGCGCAAAAGCACGTCCTTGGCTTCGTTCACGCGGGCCGCGAGATACGTCGAGCCCCCTTGATCGGGATGCAGTTTCTTCATGAGCGCGCGGTGAGCGCGCCCGATATCTTCCGCGCTCGCCCCCGGCTGCACGCCAAGGATCTGATAGGCCTCCTCCTCCGTCATTTTGCCGCTGGCCCACGACCTGCGATCCGCGCCCGCTGTCGCGTCAGCTTGCGCGTGTTCACGCCAGCGGGGCTCCCGGCGGTCGAGATACGCCATCAGTAGCGCACGGCTCTCCTCGTCAATATCGGTGAGAAAGCCGGTGAGCGTCGCGATATCGAGCGCGTCGAGCATGGCTCCTTCATGCCGTCCCGCGAGGATTCGCCCGCGCATCGCGCCGCTGTCGTGATCGAGCTCCATCTCGACGAAAGCCGAGCGCACCCGCGACACCTGGTCGGCGCTCTTGTGCGTGCGCGCGACAAGCCCGGGGATGCTCCACGGCAACCAGCCAAGCAGGCCGAGCCCGGTGAGGCCGAGCGGAATGGCAATATCGAGCCGCCCGCGGACCCCGAGCACGCCCGCGACGGCAAGCGCGCCCAACCCGCCTCCCGTTTTCAGCGCCACGGCGGCGGTCTGCGGGTTGACTTTGGTGAAGGCATTGAGCGCCCACAGCAGCAGCGCCAGCACGACAAGGCCGAAAACGATGGTAGCCATTTACGGCCTCATCTGCTCGAGCAGCTTCGTGGCGCCGCTCTGCTGCCGCGCCGAGAGGTCGGCGAGCGCACGCAAGCCGCCTGCGGCATAGGCCGCCGCGGCGCGCAACAGTTCTGCGAGCTGATGAGCTGCGCCGGGATCGAAACGGCAATAGGCGCCGCGCGTAAGGCGCGCGATTTCGCGAAAGGCCTGCTCTGTAATGGGATCGAAGCCTTCCTGGAACATGAAGGCGGGGACGCCGAGAAGCCCGAGCTCTCCGGCCGCGTGACAGAGATCGTCGAGCTTCTCTTCCATGGCATCGCCGACGAAGACAAGGGTTTGGACCTTCGCGCCTTGGGCCTCACGCTTGGCGTGGGCGAGGATCTTGCCAAGCTGCGTGTGACCGCCGCGGCATTCGATGCGTTCCATCAGCGTGCCGAGCCGCTCCGCCTGCGATACCCAGCGCGAGGCTCGGCATTCGCCGAGGCCGCGATAATAGACCAGCTGCACGTCAAGCCCGCCGATCGCCGCCGCCTC
>DATNNX010000119.1:0-2435 GCA_035601615.1 Xanthobacteraceae bacterium | reverse complement strand
ATCGCGGCAGTCAGGAGATTCACGGTCTTTCTGGGCCGCTCGCCGGATCAGGCGACGGCGGAGGATCTCCGGCGCTTCCAGCTGCAGATGAGAGTGGAGGGAGCGTCGGCGACGACCATGAACGCGGCGGTCTCGGCCTTGCGCTTCTTGTTCGGCGTGACGCTGGGCCGCGGCGATGCCGAGGTCGGCCTGACGACCGTGCGCGAGCCGCGCCGGCTGCCGGTGGTGCTCAGTCCGGAGGAGGTGGCGCGTCTGTTGGACGCCGCACCGGGCCTGAAGTATCGCGCCGCGCTCAGCCTCTCCTACGGTGCCGGGCTCAGGGCCTCGGAGGTGGTGTCGCTCAAGGTCTCGGACATCGACAGCAGCCGCATGGTGATCCGGATAGAGCAAGGCAAAGGCCGCAAGGACCGCTACGCGATGCTGTCAGGTCCCCTGCTCGAGATCCTGCGCGCCTGGTGGCGGGCTGGCCGGGAGCGCAACGTGATGCTTCCGGGCGGCTGGCTCTTCCCAGGCCGCGACCCGGTCACGGCGCTGAGCACCCGCCAGCTGAACCGGGCCTTTCACGCCGCCCAGGAGGCCGCCGGCATATCCAAACGCATCTGTCTCCACACGCTGCGGCATTGCTTTGCGACCCACCTCTTGGAGCAGAAGGTGGACATCCGGGTGATCCAGGTTCTGCTGGGCCACAAGAAGCTGGATACCACCGCCCACTACAGCCACGTCGCCAGCACCACACTGCGGGCGGTCAAGAGCCCGCTGGAGCATCTGAGCCAAGGCCCTCTACCGCCCGCCTGACCCGGCGGCGGCGTGCCGCGAGAAAGGCTGGAGGTCGCGGATATCTTCCGCGCCCACGGGCCGGCATGGCGCCGCGCCAACGCCGGCCATCTGAGCCTCGGCCAGCTGAAGGTGATGTCGGCGATCGAGCGCTGCCGCACGGCGGCGCTCGGCGGCCATGTCGCGCGCTGCGAGGAGTGCGACCACACCCTCATCGCTTACAACTCCTGCCGCAACCGCCATTGCCCCAAGTGCCAGGGCGCGGCGAAGGAATGGCTTGCCGACCGCGAGGCCGAACTCTTGCCGGTGCCCTACTATCATGTGGTGTTCACGCTGCCGGCGCCGATCGCCGACATCGCCTATCAGAACAAGGCGGCGATCTACGCCATCCTGTTCAAGGCCGCGGCCGAGACGCTGATCACCATCGCCGCGGACCCCAAGCATCTCGGGGCCCGGATCGGCCTCACCGCGGTGCTGCACACCTGGGGCTCGGCGCTCACCCATCACCCGCATGTCCACTGCATCGTGCCGGGCGGCGGCCTCTCGCCAGCCTGCCCCGGACAACGATCCGGGGGCGAGCACTGGATCTCATGCCGGCCGGGCTTCTTCCTGCCCGTGCGTGTGCTCTCGCGGCTGTTCCGCCGGCTGTCCCTGGAGAAGCTCGCGGCGGCGCATGATGCCGGCCGCCTCCACTTCTTCGGCGATCACGCGCCGCTCGCCGAGCGGCGCGCCTTCGCGGCCTACCTGGCGCCGTTGCGCAAGATCGAGTGGGTCGTCTATGCCAAGAGGCCCTTCGCCGGGCCGCAGGCGGTGCTCGCCTATCTCAGCCGCTATACCCACCGCGTCGCCATCGCCAACAGTCGGCTGATCGCCTGCGACGACAACGGCGTCACCTTCAGGTGGAAGGATTACCGCGCAAAGGCACCCGAGCGGCAGAAGGTCATGACGTTGGCGAGCGACGAGTTCATCCGTCGCTTCCTCATCCACGTCCTACCCGACGGCTTCCATCGCATCCGGCACTATGGCCTGTTCGCCAACGGTGGGCGCACCGAGAATCTCGCCCGCGCCCGCCAGCTGCTCGGCCTCCCGGCAAGCCAGAGCGAGCCCTGCGACGCCGACGAGCCGCCGATGCACTCCCTTCCATGCCCGTGCTGCGGCGGCCGCATGATCATCATCGAGACCTTCGAGCGCGGCTCAACGCCCCGCACCCGTCCGTCGAGCCCGATCAGGATCGATACATCATGACGCCGCTCACGAACCCACGACGCCCCAACGCTGCTCGCCTTTGCCGCCAGTCCCCGACGGCCAAGCGAGATCCTTGGCTCAAAGCCCCATTGGCGAGCGTTCGGGCGCGCTATGCGGATATACGGGCGGCCTCAAGGCCCCTCGCCGTGGCACTCCGTCCCCGTCGGCGACTACCTCACGCTGCCCCAACTCAGCCAACCCAGCGCACCGAGCCACATCTGCCAACGCCACTATTCCCATAGCGCACGGCGCCACCGAGCCAACCCTTCCCGCGGTTTCCTCCCCTGAGGCTTCTCGGACGCCTGCCGCCCGAGCATGTGGCATCGTCCATCAGCGGCAGGCGTCCGAGAACCCTTAACACCAGCAGACAACTGCGGGTAGGGATCTCGTCGGCAACGTCAAAGCCTACAAAACCG
>DATNNX010000118.1:0-12961 GCA_035601615.1 Xanthobacteraceae bacterium | reverse complement strand
ATTGAGCCGCAGCGACTTCACCTCGCTGATGATCTCGTCCTTGAGCTTCTTGTAGCGGCGCTCCTGCGCGGGCGAGAGCGAATCGTTGCGCAACTTGTTCTGGATGTCCTGGTCCTGCAGGCGGCGCAGCCGCTTGTAGGCGTCGGCGATATTGTCGAAGGTCTCGACCACCTTGGGCTTGAGCTCGGCCTCGATGGCGGCAAGCGAGAGCGAGTTCTCCATATCGTCGTCGTCGAAATCGCCTTCGCCGGGCGCAGCCTCGCCGGCTTCGCCTTCCTCGCCGTTGGCACGCTCGGGCGCTCCCTTGAACGGGGTGGCCCCCGCGGGCGCGGCCGGCGGCGCGGGCGTCTGCGCCAGCACAGAGGCGCTGCCGGCAGCAGCCGCCGCCCCTGCTGCCGCGATCGGCTGTCCATCGGGGCCGATCACCGGCGCCGGCATCGCCTTGGCGTCGGGACCGGCATAAGTCGCTTCAAGATCGATGATGTCGCGCAGGAAGACCTTGCCCTCGTTGAGCTCGTCGCGCCAAATGATGATGGCCTGGAAGGTCAGCGGACTTTCGCACAGCCCAGCGATCATCGCTTCGCGGCCGGCCTCGATGCGCTTGGCGATCGCGATCTCGCCTTCGCGCGAGAGCAGCTCAACCGAACCCATTTCGCGCAGATACATGCGCACTGGATCGTCGGTGCGTTCGGCCGGCTCCTTGGCCTCGGTCTTGGCCGGGACCTTCTGCTGCACCTCGACCAGCTCGCCGCCCTCGCTCTCGGCCTCTTCGTCGGCCTCTTCGCGCGCCTCTTCGCCTTCTTCGCTCGGCTCCTCGGTTTCGACCACGTTCACGCCCATCTCGCTGAACATGGCCAGCACATCCTCGATCTGCTCGGAATTGACCTCCTCGGAGGGCAACACCGAATTGATCTGGTCATGGGTGACGTAGCCGCGCTTCTTGGCGGAGCGGATGAGCTTTTTGACCGCGGCGTCGGAGAGGTCGAGCAACGGCAGCGGCGTGTCCGGAGTTTCGGAGGCCTCCTTCTCGGGCGCCTCCTCCTTTTCTTTCTCTTTTTGCGCTGCCTTGGTCTTGCTCGCCATACGTCCTCTCCTGGAGACGCTCCCCTCCGGGGACCGTCGATCACGCTACCCCTCTACCCTATGCGGGAAGAATCGAACGGCCCGTCGGGGCAGGGGCCCTGATCCGTCCCCAACTGCCTCGATTCGCACCCGCCGAGTGTCGCCGGAGCCCGCTTAAGCCCCGATTAAGCCTCCATTACAACAGAAAGCCAAAGGCTTAGCTCCGGTTCCACCTCCGGGCACCCCTTGGCTTCCCAGCGTTCATAGAGACCGAACCGGCCGGCCCGAGGAGGCTCCAAAACCCTCGATCAGCGCCTCGGTTCCGTCGAGCAGCCCCAGCCGAGCCTTCACATCCTGTAACCAGGAATAGTTGGCCTCGGAGGGATCCTGGCCCAGAGCCTGTTCCGCGTCTCTGAGTTCCTTAAGTAAGGAATGCCATTGCCGATGCAAGGCGATTCCTTCAAGGGACTCTAGAGTTTTACGCCGCCATACTCCACTGCGAGGGCCCCCATACCCTCCTGATGTTCATTGCCTCCTCCGCAAGGAAAGCGTCCCTGTTGTGGATGAGTTCGCGTTGTAGCTGGATGTCTCTGACCAACTCCAACAACCTTTCGGTCGCGCCGTCCGCTTCGGACGGAACTGAGCATAATTCCCGAAGGTACTCGATGTCTTGGGCCGTCTGCTCGACCCGCAAGACATGGACGAAATGGTCGATACATTCAGAAATAAATTCACGTGGAGGGTCAGCCTTCACAATTGGGAACATCTCTAATAAGCGGTGCCCCCATCGACGGTGTTCAGTACTTTCGCCGTGCACTTCCTCGAGCACTTCATAAAACGCTGGTTTCAAGTGTGAATAAATTATTTGAACCGATACCTCATTCTGCATGATCAGCAGATCACACAACGCTTTACGAAATTCCTCAAACCGCGGAGCAAAATGCACCGCAGACACTTCATCGGATTTTTCGTCAACAAGATCTGGATAATGCACAAGGAGACCGAGCAGCACTTTCTGAACTCTATCTTGCGGTGCTTTGAGCTCGCGATTTATCAGACCTGAGTGGGCGGGCGCGCGTGACTTCCTCGCAACTTGCCAAAAAAGATCCAACAGCTGCAGCCGACACATTCGGAAATACGCCTTGTGAACCGCTGTATCGGTAATCGTCCGGATGATGCCATAAAGCTTTTGCTCCAGAGCCGCCTGAGCGTCAGGAGTTCGGATGTCTGCATTAGTTTCTCGTTCCCACAAAACGTCCCATAGAGCGAGCGAGCCTCCTAACACAGAGCGAAACGCTTCAATTCCCTTTTCGCGGATCAACTCGTCTGGATCTTTGCCGCTTTCAATAAAGGCAAATCGGAAGGTTCGTCCGACTTTGAGTGCCGGCAAAATTCGATCTATGGATCGATGCGCCGCGGAGATGCCTGCAGGATCGGCATCGAAGCATACTACGGGCTCGGTCGATAATCGCCAAAGAGTGGCGATTTGGGCCTCAGTAAACGCTGTTCCCATTGTAGCAACGACGCACTTGAGTCCAGCTTGATAGATGGCAATAGCATCCATATAGCCTTCGACAACCACCACTGAACCATCATCATGGGCCGGTCGGCGTGCTCTGTGAAAATTGAAGACCACTGAGCCCTTGTGAAACAATACGGTGTCAGGTGAGTTCAAGTATTTCGGTTGGACCTGATCGTCCAGCGCTCTACCGCCAAACGCAATCACCCGCCCACGCTGATCATGAATGGGAATGATAATCCGATCACGAAACCGATCATATGGGACAGGAATATCTTGACCTGCAATCAGAAGCCCGGCTTCTATCATGTCAGATACGGGCACACCTTGCGCGCCGAGATGTTCCTTGAGGGCAAACCGATCCGCCGGCGCATAGCCCATCTGAAACTCGACCTGTGTCGCTGGTTGAATTCCACGGTCGCTAAGATAGCCGCGCGCCCTCGCTCCCTTCGCGGATGCAAGTGACGTCTGGAAAAACTTGGCTGCGAGTTCAAGAACATCGTAGAGAGTTCGCTGCCGCTGTTCGCGCGCTATGTCTTCGGGCGAGACCTTAGGGAGTGGTACACCAGCCTCCGCAGCGAGCCGTTCGACCGCTTCAGGGAAAGTGAGTCCCTCGGTCAGCATCACGAAATCAAAAATGTTGCCGTTCTTCCCGGAAGAGAAGTCGAACCACGCCATCTTCTGATCGTTGACGAAGAACGAGGGCGTCTTCTCTTTGGTGAAGGGAGAAAGGCCCTTCCACTCACGCCCCGCTTTTTTCAGCTTTACCCTGCGGCCTACAACTTCCGAAACCGGAAGGCGGGCACGCAACTCGTCGAGGAAGCTCGGCGGGAAGCGCATGCGATGACTCAGCTACAGGTAATCTGCAGGACACCGATCCATAGCGACGAATCAGCCGGTCGGAGCGACATTAGCTTAGGTTCTTGTTTCGTTCAGTCAACTTTCCCAGCAATCCACAAGCCAACCCACGCTGGCACGAAATTCGGCGTCGTTCATTCGTGCGCGCTCGGCAACCAAAGGCCCAAGCCCTTGTCGAGCGCGCGTTGATACAAGAAGTGGGCTAGCGCAACGTCCTGCGATACCAGCCCCGTCGTGTGGATAAGAATTCGCTCGTCATCGCGTTCGCGGCCCTTCTTCGCGCCCGAGAGCAATTCGTGGATCTCGGCATAAAGCTTCTCGCGCGAGAACAGCCCCGCCTCGACGGTGCGCTTGAACTCGCGTTGCAGCATATTGAACTCCCAGCTGTCGACGACGACCTTATCCATCTTCGACCAGCCGGCCGGATCGAGCTCGCGTCGCGCCAGCGAGATGAAGGTCGTGCCGGGCTTGAGCCAAGGCTCGCGGCTGACAACCTCACCCGAGGTGGTGCCGCCGACCACGATATCGGCGCCGCGCACGACGTCTTCGACCGTCTCCTTGGGCACGACAGGTATCCCGAGCGCCTGCGACCATTTGCGCGCAAACGCTGCCCGCGTCTCGGGGCGGCGCGAGGTGCACCGGATCTCCTCGAATTTGTACATGGTGCAAAGACACCGCAGCGAATTCGTGCCCATCGTGCCGACGCCGATAAGGCCCAGAGCTTTCGGGTTTCTCGGGCCCAACCATTTGCAGGCGAGTGTCGCAGCCGCCGCGCTGCGTATAGCATAGCTCCAATGCTCGTCGATAATCGCCACCGGCGCGCCGCTGTGCGGGTCGGACAGCACGATATAGCGCGTGCAGCCGAGGTCGCCGATGGTGTTGCGCATCCCGTCGTCGTAATAGTTGTAAAGGCGAACACCGGTTGTTGGGACCTCCGTGAGAAAGGCTGCCTTCACGTGCCAATGGTTGTTGAATCCCTCCGCCACATCGAGCTTGAAACTCGCCGGCGATGCCCACGCCACGCTGCCACGCGCGTGCATGGCGTAGACCTCCTCGCAGACCCGCAGCGCGTCCTCGACGCCGAGCAAGCCGAGCGTGTTCTGGTAAGGCACAAACAGGACGCCTCTAGTGTCTGTCATCTCTCAGCCGCTGAGGTCGGCGCTTCACTCGTCCAGTACGACATCGAACTGCCGTCCCGCCGGCGCGTAGATTTCGAAAATCTCGAACAGCTTGTCGCCGTGATTGGCAAGGGAATGGACCACGCCGGCGGGGATGTAGATCACGTCGTTCTCGCGGACGACGTAGCTCTCGCCTTCAAGCGTGAGCGTGCCCTCGCCGCGTTTGACGATATAGACGTTATCCGCCTTGCTGTGGTGGTGCCGCTTGCCGTGCGCCCCGCCGGCAAACAACCGGTTGAAATGTAGGTCGAGCTTCTCGGTACCGAGACTCGCGTTGATCAACTTGATCTGCTCGCCTCGTCCTTCCGCCATCGGACTTACGGGACACTCATTCAAATGCAGGATCTTGAACACGTGCGCTCTCCCGCCCGTCCTTGCCGCAGCGTCGGGCCGCATGCAATATCGAGCGGACGGTAATTGTCGAGCGCGAGCAACTCAAGCATGCAGCCGCAAAGCGTGACAATATGAGCCGCACCGCCGCCATCGCCCGCGCGCACACCTATTTCGACAGCGGCGAATTTCTCGTCGACGATCCGCGTGCCGGAATGGCGCCCGCCGCTGCCGGCGGCGGTGCGGCGCGTGCTCGCCGGCGTCGAGGTCGAAGGCGGCGGAAACGGTCCGACCATCGATCGCGACTGGGGCGAAGTGGAGCTCACGCCGGCCGAGCGCGTCTTCGGCTGGAACAGCTTTGAGGTGCTGGCTTTCATCTCCGGAACGCCCGAGCGTCCGGTCAACGCCATTCCAGGGCAAGCGCGCGCCCATTGCCAGCTGCGTTATGTGGTCGGAACGAACGTCGACGATATCATTCCGGCGCTGCGCCGCCACCTCGATCGCCACGGTTTCACGCAAGTCGAGGTGCGCCCCGGCGGCGGCGGATTTTTCCGGGCGAGCCGGCTTGACCCCGAGGACCCCTGCGTTGGGTTCACCGCCCGCTCGATCGAGCGCACCACCGGCCGCGCGCCGACAATTCTTCCCAATCTCGGCGGATCGCTGCCCAACGACAGCTTCGCCGATGTGCTCGGCTTGCGCACCATCTGGATCCCGCACTCCTATGCCGGATGTTCGCAGCACGCGCCCGACGAGCACCTGCTCGCGCCGATCGCGCGGGAGGGGCTCGGCGCGATGGCCGGGTTGTTCTGGGATCTGGGCGAGCCGGGCGTTGCATCGCTGCTCCTTGCCAAGAAGCTCGACGCGCGTGCGCCTGCGTGACGGCGCATGAGAAACTGCACTCGCCATTCGTCGCCGGCATGAACAACGCTGATCTGATCATCGCCACGCTCAAAGCGAATGGCGTCAGTCGCGGCTTTGGCATTCCGAGCGGCAACGTGCTGCCGCTGATGGAGGCGATGCGCAGCGGCGGTGTCGAGTTCGTGCTCACCGCGCACGAAGGCTCGGCCGGATTTGCCGCCGACGTCACCGGCCGGATGACTGGCGCCCCGGGCTTTTGCATCGCCACGTTGGGACCCGGCGCCACCAATCTCGCGACCGGCATCGGCGGCGCCTTTCTCGATCGCTCGCCGGTGATCGCGATCACCTGTAATCTCAACACCGATCAGCTCGGCCGGCGCATGCAGATGTGGATCGACCACCATGCGCTGTTCAAACCGATCACCAAGGCCACGCTCAAGCTGGAGCAGGGATGCGTGAGCGAGACGCTGACGCAGGCGATTGCGCTCGCACTGAGCGAACCGAAAGGGCCGGTGCATCTCGATCTGCCGGAAGACGTCGCGCTCGCCGCCACGAACGAAGAACTCGCGGCGCCGGCGCGACCCGCAAGGCTCGCCGCCGCACCCGACGCCGCGCTCGCGCGAGCGCGAGGCTTGATTGCCGCAGCCGAGCGACCGATCGCGGTGCTGGGCGCAACGGCGATGCGAGTGGGCGATCCATCATTGCTGCGCAAAGTCGTCGAGCGGCACAATCTGCCGTTCGCCACCACGACCATGGCCAAGGGGATGATCGATGAGAATCATCCGCTCGCGCTCGGCTGTATCGAGCGCGCCTGCCGGCAAGTGCAGCGCAAATTTCTCCGTTCCGCCGATCTCATCATCGGTCTCGGCTACGATACGGTCGAGGTCGAATACGAGGCGTGGATCGACGATCGGCCCTTGCTGCAGATCGACATCGAGCCGGTGGACGTCTCACCTTCGGTCAACCTCGTGCATCAGGTCATCGGCGATTTCGATTCCTCCCTGGCGCGGCTCTGCGCGATGCCGGCCGACGCGAACCGATGGGACTCGGCAATGCTGGCGGAGCATCGCCGAAATTTCCAAGCCACTCTGCGTCCCGCGGCCAAGAGTTTCACCGCGCATGCGGCGATCGATGCGGTCCGCCGCGCATTGCCGCGCGAGGGGCTGCTCGCCTTCGACGTCGGGGCGCACACGCACCAGATCGCCAGTCAATGGAGCGCGCACGCGCCCAAGAGTTTCCACATCACCAACGGCTGGTCGTCCATGGGTTTCGGCCTGCCGGGTGCGATTGCGGCCAAGCTCGCACAACCTGAGGCACCGGTGGTCTGCCTCCTCGGCGACGGCTGTTTCCAGATGACGTGCGGCGAGGTTGCGACTGCCAAGCGGCTCGGGATCACGCTTCCGATCGTGGTGCTCGACGACCGTTGGCTCGCGCTAATCAAGGTGAAGCAGATCCGGCGCCAGCTCCCGCTCTACGGCACCGAGCTGCAGGCGGAAGCCTACCGCGAGCCGCCGGCGCATTACTTCGGCGTGCCGGCGCTCGCCGCCAATAGCGCCGATGCGCTCGAAGCTGCCGTGAGGGCGGCGCTCGCGGCAAAGGGACCGACGGTCATCGAGGCCGTCGTTGACTCCGATCATTACGTCGATACGGTGTACGATTGAGCGCGTGTGCTCGTTGTTCCCCCCTTCGCGGGGACGACGAGCGCATGGATCTATCCGTGCATGGTCAGACCGCCTGAGACGCTGATCGTCTGGCCGGTCATATAGGCGGCGTCATCGGACAGAAGAAAGGCGATGAGACCCGGATAGTCCTCCGGCACGCCCAGCCGCCGCATCGGAATGGCGCGCTTGAGCGCTTCGGCGATGCGCGCGCCCTCGGCGCCTTCGAGGAAGCTGCGCAGAATCGCCGTGTCCGTTGGGCCCGGGCAGACCGTATTGAGGATCACGCCCTTGCCCACGAGCTCGCGCGCGAGCGTTTTTGTCAAGGCGATGATGCCGCCCTTGCAGGCGGAATAGACCGCCTCTCCCGAGGAGCCGACGCGTCCGGCGTCGGAGGCGACATTGACGACGCGTCCGAAGCCGCGCGCCGCCATGCCGCGCAGGACGACGTGAGTGACGTTGAGCGGGCCGAACAGATTGATCGCTAGGACCTTGCGCCAGAAGTCAGGCTCCGTATCGAGGAAATTGCAGGCACGGTCCCAGCCGGCATTGTTGACGAGAAATGAGACCGGCCCGAAGGTGGCCTCGAAACTCTCCACCGCGCGGGACACCGCCTCGTAGTCGGTAATATCGACGGGATAGAAGTTTGCCCGCCTGCCCCGCGCGGCGATCTCGCCGGCGACGTCCTCGCCCGCCGCGGTATCCACGTCCAAAATGCCGATCGCGCAGCCCTCTTCCGCAAGCCTGCGCGCGGTCGCGGCGCCGATGCCGTTGGCGGCGCCGGTCACCAGCACGGTGCGATCCTTTAATCCCCGCATGTGCGCCGCACCCTATGCCGTTCGCGGCTTCTCTTCGTCGGCCGAGCGGCCTGCCAGCATGCGGGTGGCTTCGTAGGTCATCACCACATCGCCTTGCTGGTTCTTCACGTCGATCCTGGATACGACGATGCCGCGGTTACCCTTCGACGTCGGGCGCACGGACGTGATCTCGATTTCGCCGTGGACCGTGTCGCCGACGCGAACGGGCGCCAGAACCTGCTGATTGAGTTCGAGCATGGCAAGCCCGGTCCCCTGGATCATGCTTTGGCAAAGCAGCCCCTCGATCAAGCTATAGGTCAAAGCGGCCGGCACGAACTGGCCTTGAATTGCGCCCTTCTCGGCAGCGAACGTGCGATCGATGAAAATCGTCTCCAGCATTCCGGTCACGCCGGTGAAGAGCACCAGGTCGGTCTCGGTAATTGTGCGATTGAGCGTGCGAAAGCGCTGTCCGGGCGAGAGCTGTTCCCAGGTGAAGCCGAGGCCGAGCGTCTGCATGCGGTCTCTCCCGAATCGTGTTCCGCGGTCTAATCGACGTATGGCAGCACGTCCTCGGTCACGCGTCGGAACTGCGCCATCTGATCACCCATGGTGGAAATCCGAAAGGTGATGCGCCGACAACCCGACGCCTTGTATCGTTTGATCTGCTCGATGCAGTCCCGCGGCGAGCCGTAAGTTAGCCAGGACTCCAGCCGGGCCTGCGTGTAATCGGCGGAATAGTAGAGGTCCAGAAACGTCTTGGAATCGGCGAGCGCATCCTGCTTGTCCGCGTTCACGTTGATGTGGTGATAAAGCACGTTATCGAAGCAAGACATGTCGCGGCCACTCTCGCGGCCGGCCCGCAGAATGAATTCCCATGACCGCTTGAATCCCTCCGGGCCGACGGAATGCGTCATCCAGCCGTCTGCAATCTTTCCGACGCGGGTGAGCGCAAGCTCCGAGCCGCCGGAATCGACCTGCCCGGTCGCCAGGCGCTGCGCATTCGTCGCCAGCCAGATCGGACACGGCGATTGCACCGGCTTCGGTTCCAGCGTGACGTTGGAGAAGCTGGTGAATTGCCCCACGAACGGCGCGTTGTCTTTCGTCCAGAGGTGCCGTAGCACGTGAATATTCTCGATCATCCGCCTGCGCCGCTCTCCCGCTGCGATGCCGAGCGCCTCGCCCTCCGCCTGCCACAGCGCAGACGAGCCGCCGCCGGCGCAAGCGACAAGACGCGTGCGGCCGTTCGACAAAACGTCGAGCGAGGCCCATTCATAGGCGAAGACGAGCGGATTACGCAGCGCGAACGAGCCCATACAGGCTGGGCCGAGCAGCACACGTTCGGTCCGCCCCGCGACCGCGGCGAGCAGCGTCAATGCGTCGAGGCGCCGATTGACGAAGAGCGCGTCACCGCACCAAACCGAATCAAGCGCCGGACATGCTTCGATCGCGTCGGCGAGCACGAGCAGATCGCGAACGTTGCAAAGCCCGAGTGGTACCGCGCGGTTCGAAAGCGTGATCCCGAAATTCATGTCATCCATGATAGACTGGACTGGCAGCCTACACGAGAATGCGCGGCGGAGCGGGGATGACGACGCCTCGGATCGACCTCGACCGGTTGCTCGGCAGGCTCGATGCATTCAACCGCATCGGAGCCTTGCCCGGCGGCGGCAACTGCCGGCTCGCACTCAGCGACGAGGACCGCGCCGCCCGCGATCTGCTCGTGCGCTGGATGCACGAGCTCGGCCTGACGGTGACCGTCGATGCCATTGGCAACATCATCGGCACGCGTGAGGGCCGCGAGGAGTTGACGCCCGTCATGTTTGGCTCTCACATCGATACGGTGGGGACCGGCGGCCGCTACGACGGGCTTTACGGCGTGCTGGCGGGCCTCGAAACATGCGAGGCACTCAATCACGCGCGCCGAGCCACGCGCCGGCCACTGGCGCTCGTCGCCTTCACCAATGAAGAGGGATCGCGCTTTCCACCCTATGCGATGGGAAGCCTGGTCTATGTCGGCGGCCTTGCACTCGAGAAGGCCTACGCGGTGCGGGGCATCGACGGCGCAACGGTCGGCGAGGAGTTGCGGCGCATCGGCTATGCCGGCCATGCACGGACCGGCTTACTCACGCCGCACGCGTACCTCGAGCTGCACATCGAGCAAGGGCCGATCCTCGAGAACGAAGGTTTCGCCATCGGCGCGGTCGAAGGCATCACCGGGCTCTCCTGGACCGAGGTCTCGATCACCGGTCGCTCCGCCCACGCCGGCACCACGCCAATGGATCTGCGGCGCGATGCAGCCTGCGCCGCCGGCGAGATCGCGGTGTTCGTGCGCCGCCTCGCGCAAGGCATGGGCGGCCAACAGAAGGGAACGGTCGGTCGCATCGAGCTTTACCCCAATCTCGTGAACGTGGTCGCGGAACGGGCGCTCTTGACGGTCGATCTGCGCAATACCGATGCGAGCCTGCTGCAACAAGCCGGCCGGCAACTCGATGGCTTCCTGGAGCGCCTCGCTCGCCAGGAGCACGTCGCAATCGCAACTCGCAGCCTCGCGCACTTCGAGCCGGTCTCCTTTCCAGGCGAGATGGTCTCGCTCGTCGAAACGACGGCGCGCGAACTCGGACTTCCCTGCCGCCGGCTTTTCTCGGGCGCCGGCCACGACGCGCAAATGATGGCACGGCTCTGCCCGGCGACCATGATCTTCGTGCCGAGCGTCGGCGGATTGAGCCACAATGTGCACGAACATACCGCGCCCGAGCACCTCGGGGCTGGCGCCGGAGTGCTGCTCAACGCGGTGCTGCGGCTCGCAGACTAAGTCACCAAATTATATTGAGGATTGTAGGCCGGATGAGCGTCAGCGAAATCCGGGGCAACCAGTTCCCGCATTTCGCTTCGCTCATCCGGACTACGCGGGCTACGAACCCCACTCAACGCCAGCCGCCCCCGCCGTTCACGTAGACGGTATCGGCCGTCATGAAGGGGCAAGCATCCGAGCACATAAAGAGCACCAGCTCGCCGATTTCTTCGGGCTCGCCAAATCGCTTCATCGGCACGTCGTCGAGGAACCGCTGCATCAGTTCCGGCGGGGTCTGCGCGGCGCTCTGGAACGGCGTGCGAATGGGTCCGGGCGAAATCGAGAGGCAACGGATGCCAGCCTGCGCGAATTCGCGCGCGACCCCGAGCGTCATCGACACGACGGCTCCCTTGGCCGCCGCATAATGCACCGAAGAGCCCGGGCCGCCGCGCCGGTGCGCCATGCTCGCCATGTTGACGATGACGCCGTGCCCGTTCTCGAGCATGTGCGGCAAAACGGCCTGCATGCAATAGAGTGTGCCCTTGACGTTGAGCGCGAAGGTGCTCTCGAGCAGCGCATCATCGATGTCGAGAAATTTCGAGCGCCGCAGCGCGGCGCCCGCCGAGTTGAACTGGAATTGCACAGGTCCAAACGTCTCGATCGAGCGGCGCACCATCTCGTTGACCTCCCTACGCAAGGTGACATCGGTCGCGAGCGCCAGTGCCTTGCCACCTTGGGTGAGGAGCCGATCGGCGGTCTCTTTCGCCCCCTCAGCGTTGATATCGGCGCAGACCACGCTTGCGCCTTCGCGGGCAAAGATCATTGCAGCGGCGCGGCCGATGCCGCTCGCCGCGCCCGTAACGATGATGGTCTTGCCGACGAAATAATCCGAAGTCTTTGGCATCGACTGGCTCCTCGTGCTTGGAGGGAGATCGTTTCTGCTCGTCCCCGCGAAAGCAGCGACGCAGACCAGCGATGATAGACCGGATTTGCCGCCGACGCGGGAATGAGCGGACGAGAGATGCGGCCTGGGGCTATCCAAAGTCCTTGCATTTGCGTCGCTCTGGCAAAGAGTGCATCATCGTCGCTCGCAACGCTTGAGGAGCGATCGATGCACGACATCGTCATTCGCGGCGGTACCGTCATTGATGGTACCGGGAAGGCGGCCTTTACCGGCGATGTGGCCATCGCGGGCGAGCGCATCGCCGAGGTCGGCGGCAAGCTAGGTCCGGCACGGCGCGAGATCGATGCAACGGGACTCCTGGTGACGCCCGGCTGGGTGGACGTGCACACGCATTACGACGGCCAGGCAATCTGGGACCCGCTGCTCGGCCCTTCGTGCTGGCACGGCGTCACCACTGCGATGTTCGGCAATTGCGGCGTTGGTTTCGCCCCCGTGCGGGCGCAGCATCGCGGCGCGCTGATGGAGCTGATGGAAGGCGTCGAAGAGATTCCGGGCGTCGTCCTCACCGACGGACTGACCTGGGAGTGGGAGACATTTCCCGAGTTCCTCGATGCACTGGAGCGCCGGCCGCGCGCGATCGACATCGCCGCCCAGATCGCGCATCACCCATTGCGCGTCTACGTCATGGGCGAGCGCGCCATTCGCCTCGAGGCGGCGCGTCCCGAAGATATCGCCCAGATGCGCCGTCTTACGGTCGAAGCGCTGCACGCCGGCGCTTTCGGTTTCACCACTTCGCGTACGGATTCGCACAAGACGCCCGTCGGCAAGATGGTCCCCTCGCGATATGCAGCGAGCGACGAGCTCGTAGGCATCGGCGCGGCGCTGGGCGACGTGGGCGCCGGCGCATTCGGTATGAACAGTGATTTCGATGATGAGGATGCCGAACTCGCGTGGATGACGCGACTCGCCAAAGAAACCGGCCGTCCGGTCTGGTTTCTGCTGACTG
>DATNNX010000117.1:0-11352 GCA_035601615.1 Xanthobacteraceae bacterium | reverse complement strand
TCCTCCGGCACGATGCCGGCATCGGCGGTCGGGCGCGCGATGATGCGGCCACCCGAGAGTCCCTTGCCGACGTAATCGTTGGCGTCTCCTTCGAGTTCGAAAGTCACCCCGCGCGCGAGCCAAGCACCGAAGCTCTGCCCGGCGGTACCGGTGAACTTCACGCTGATCGTATCGTCGGGCAGCCCCTCGTGCCCATATCGCTTGGCGATCTCGCCGGAAAGCATGGCGCCGACCGCGCGATCGGTGTTCTTGATGGCGCTTTCGATCCGCACCGGCGCACCTCGATCGAGCGCGCTCTGCGCCTGCGCGATCAGCCTGCGGTCGAGGATGTCATGGATCTTGTGATCCTGCGGCTCGCAGTTACAGATCGCCACGCCTCGCGGCGCCTCCGGCTTCAGGAACAGCCTGGAGAAGTCGAGCCCCTTGGCCTTCCAGTGCGCGACAACCTGGCGCCTGTCGAGCATCTGCATCTGCCCGATCATTTCGTTGAAGGTGCGATAGCCCAGTACGGCCATCAGCTCGCGCACCTCCTCGGCGACGAAGAAGAAATAGTTGATCACGTGCTCGGGCGCGCCGTTGAAGCGCTTGCGCAGCACGGGATCTTGAGTGGCCACGCCAACCGGGCAGGTATTGAGGTGACATACCCGCATCATGATGCAGCCAGCTGCGATCAAGGGCGCCGTCGAGAAGCCGAATTCATCGGCGCCGAGCAGCGCGCCGACCACGACATCGCGGCCCGTGCGCATGCCTCCGTCGACCTGTACGGAGATGCGCCCGCGCAGTCGGTTGGCCACCAGCGTCTGGTGTGTCTCGGCCAGGCCGATCTCCCAGGGCGAGCCGGCGTGTTTGATCGACGTCAGCGGCGAGGCGCCGGTGCCGCCTTCGAAGCCGGCGATGGTTACGTGATCGGCGCGCGCCTTGGAAACCCCCGCCGCGACGGTGCCGACGCCGACCTCGGAGACGAGCTTCACGGATACGAGCCCCTCCGGATTGACGTTTTTGAGATCGAAGATCAGCTGCGCCAGGTCCTCGATCGAATAGATGTCGTGGTGCGGTGGTGGCGAGATCAGCCCGACGCCGGGAGTCGAGTGCCGCACCTTGGCGATGATCTTGTCGACCTTGTACCCGGGAAGTTGGCCCCCTTCGCCGGGCTTGGCGCCTTGGGCCATCTTGATCTGCATCATGTCCGAGTTGACGAGATATTCCGTCGTCACGCCGAAGCGGCCGGAGGCGACCTGCTTGATGGCCGAGCGCATGGAATCGCCGTTCGGCAACGGCTTGAAGCGATCCGCCTCCTCGCCGCCTTCGCCGGTATTGGACTTCCCGCCGATGCGGTTCATGGCGATGGCGAGCGTGGTATGCGCTTCGCGCGAGATCGAGCCGAACGACATGGCGCCCGTAGAGAAGCGGCGCACGATGCGCTCGGCCGGCTCGACCTCCTCGATCGGCACCGGCTTGCGGCCGTCCTCTTGCGCAGATTTGAGCTGGAAAAGGCCGCGGATTGTAAGTAGCCGCTCTGATTGTTCGTTGCAGACCTTGGCATAGGCGCGATACTCGTCGGGAAGGTTGCCGCGGACCGCGTGCTGAAGCGCCGAGACGGTGGCTGCGCTCCACGCGTGATCCTCGCCCCGCACGCGAAACTGGTACTCGCCGCCGACGTCGAGAGCATCTCGGTAAATCGGCGCATCGCTGAAGGCTTCGCGGTGCCGCCGCACCGATTCCTCGGCGATCTCGGCAAGCGCCACCCCTTCGATCCGAGTCGCGGTGCCGGTGAAGTACTCGGCGACAAACTCCGACTTGAGGCCGACTGCATCGAAAATCTGCGCGCCGCAATATGACTGGTACGTGGAGATGCCCATCTTGGACATCACCTTGAGAATGCCCTTGTCGATCGATTTGATGTAGCGCTTGACGATCTCTTTCTCGTCGAGCTTTTGCGGCAGATTCTCTTTCATCGCGCGCAACGTCTCGAAAGCGAGATACGGATTGATCGCCTCCGCGCCGTACCCGGCGAGACAGCAGAAGTGATGGACTTCGCGAGGTTCACCCGACTCGACCACGAGGCCGACCGAGGTGCGCAGGCCCTGCCGGATCAGGTGATGATGGACGGCCGCGCAGGCGAGCAGCGAAGGTATGGGAACATTGTCCGGTCCCGCGCGGCGATCGGAGAGAATGATAATGTTGATGCCTTCGCGCACGGCCGACTCCGCGCGGACGCACAGCGTGTCGAGTGCATCCTTCAGACCGGCGGCGCCGTACTCGGCCGGCCAGGTCGTGTCGAGGGTGCGCGATTTGAAGTGGCCGTCACCAACCTCCGAGATGGCGCGGATCTTCTCGAGATCCGCATCCGTGAGAATTGGCTGGCGCACCTCGAGGCGCTTGAGACGCGAGGTGCCCTCGAGATCGAACAGGTTCGGCCGCGGGCCGATGATCGAGACGAGGCTCATGACCAGTTCCTCACGGATCGGGTCGATCGGGGGATTGGTCACCTGCGCAAAGTTCTGCTTGAAATAGGTGAACAGCAGCTTCGGCTTGTCCGACAGCGCCGAGATCGGCGTGTCGTTGCCCATCGAGCCGACCGCCTCCTCGCCCTGGATCGCCATCGGCGACATCAGGATGCGCAAATCTTCCTGGGTGTAGCCAAAGGCCTGCTGGCGATCGAGCAGCGTAAGGTTCGATAATGCCGCCTGGCCGGGCGCAGGAGGCAGATCCTCGAGCACGATCTGGGTGCGCTCGAGCCACTCCTTGTAGGGATGGCTCTTGGCCAGCGTCGCCTTGAGCTCCTCGTCCGGGATGAGCCGGCCCTCGTCGAGATCTACGAGCAGCATCTTGCCGGGCTGCAGCCGCCACTTGGTGACGATATCCTGTTCCGGGATCGGCAGCACGCCCATCTCGGAGGCCATGATGATGCGCTCGTCGCGCGTGACGAAGTAGCGCGCAGGGCGCAAGCCGTTGCGGTCGAGGGTTGCGCCGATTTGCCGCCCATTGGTGAAAGCGATCGCGGCGGGGCCGTCCCAGGGCTCCATCAGCGCGGCGTTGTACTCGTAAAAGGCGCGTCGCTCCTCGTCCATGAGCGGATTTCCGGCCCAGGCCTCCGGAATCATCATCATGACCGCGTGCGCGAGCGGATAGCCGCCTTGGACGAGAAATTCGAGCGCGTTGTCGAAGCAAGCGGTATCGGACTGACCCTCGTACGAGATCGGCCACAGCTTGTTGATGTCCTCGCCGAACAGGTCGGAGGACACCGATGCTTGGCGCGCCGCCATCCAGTTGACGTTGCCGCGCAACGTGTTGATCTCCCCGTTGTGCGCGATCATCCGGTAGGGATGCGCGAGCGACCACGTCGGGAATGTGTTCGTGGAGAAGCGCTGGTGCACGAGCGCGAACGCGCTCTCGAAATCCTTATCGTGCAGATCGGGATAATAGGTGCAGAGTTGATCGGCGAGGAACATGCCCTTGTAGATGACGGTGCGGCACGAGATGGATACCGGGTAATAACCGGAAAGCCTGCGCTCCTTGCGCGTATAGATCGCGTGCGACATTGATTTGCGCAGGATGTAGAGGCGCCGCTCGAACTCGGTCTCGGTCTTGATCTTCTTGCCGCGGCCGATGAAGACCTGCAAATGCACGGGCTCGGTCGGCTTCACCGATTCACCGAGCGTCGAATTGTCAGTGGGCACCTGACGCCAGCCCAAGAGAGTCATGCCCTCGCGCTTGATCATCTGCGAGTAGATGTCGCAGATCACCTGCCGCCAGTCCTGATCGCGCGGCATGAACAGCGCGCCGACCGCATATTCCCCGGCCTTCGGCAAGCGAAAGCCCAGGCGGTCCGCCTTCTTGGCAAAGAACTTGTGCGGGGTTTGCACCAGAATGCCCGCGCCGTCGCCCGCGCGCGGGTCGGCGCCAACCGCTCCGCGATGCTCAAGATTGCAGAGGATGGCGAGCGCATCCTCGATCAGCTTGTGCGATTTTCTGCCCTTGATGTCGGCGATAAAACCGACCCCGCACGAATCCTTCTCGAGGGCGGGATCGTAAAGCCCATGCGCGGGCGGTAGCCCCGCGGTGTTCCCGAAGCCGATCGCAGGGTTGCGCTGGGCAGTCCCCTGACCGGCTCCCGTTGTGCGCCTGCCTGCCGCGCCCATGTCGTCCTCGCGTCTCACCCTGGCACAACCCGAACCGGTGTGCATCTTGGCGCATCGTTCGCTACCGCAGCGCCGATCGGCGTCACGGCCTCAAGGGCACCGCTGGTCATTGGCGGCCTTTTCGCTATCGCGCTTGGCTGAGGCGCACGGCCGCTCGTGTTAGGCAGCCCCGCGAACGCGCGATGGCCCGCTTCTCACCGTCCGATGTGGGCCATATGACAAACCGGCCGAAAACAGTCGGACGGGCGCCAACTGGGACAGCAATACTGACCTAGTTTACCTTGCCAAATTCTAATCATGAAGGCAAGGGTTCGCCTATCGAGAAAATCGTTTTTTGCGCGAAAGTTTCGCCGCCGAGCGCAAAAACTCCGCGACATGTTTACGGTCGACATTCTCGGGCGACTTGCGCTCCGGTGGCGCTCGACTGTGACTTTGCGCTTGGCTTGTCGCCCCAGCATGATGGGCCCCGTACGACTGAAAGCGGCGCGCACGCCTTCTTGAACGCGGCGTGCACGCCGAGAAACGCATGAACTTCGCAAGCGACAACGCGGCCGGCATCGCGCCCGAAATCCTCGCGGCAATTTCACAGGCCAATGAAGGCGTCGCGCTGGCCTACGGAGGCGATGCCTGGACGAGGCGGGTCGAGGAGCGATTGGCCGATATTTTTGAGCATGAGCTTGCGGTGTTCCTGGTGTCGAGCGGAACCGCGGCCAACGCGCTCGCACTCGCGCAGCTGACTGAGCCCTGGGGCGCTGTGCTCTGCCATCGGGAGGCGCACATCGCCGCGGACGAATGCGGCGCGCCTGAATTCTACGGCGGCGGGATCAAGCTCGTGGGCTTGCCGGGCGAAGCAGGTAAGCTCGCGCCCGCGACGTTGCAGCGCGCGCTCGGCGCGAGCTCGTGGGGTGGTCCGCATCACGTCAGTCCGAGCGTGCTGTCGCTGTCGCAGGCGACTGAAGGGGGCACGGTCTACCGGCCGGACGAAATCCGCGAGCTTGCCGAAATCGCGCACGCGCGCGGAATGTCGGTACACGTGGACGGCGCGCGCCTCGGCAACGCGCTCGCGCGCCTCAATGCCTCGCCGGCGCAAGCGACCTGGATGGCGGGCGTCGACGTTCTCTCATTCGGCGCCACGAAGGGCGGCGCGTTGGCCGCGGAAACGGTGATATTTTTCGATCCGGACCGTGCCGCAAACATGCCGGAGCGGCGTAAGCGCGGCGGGCATCTTATCTCCAAACATCGCTTCCTTGCCGCTCAGGTCGAGGCTTATCTCGCCGACGATTTGTGGCTCAAACTTGCGCGGCACGCCAACGCGATGGCCGATCGGCTGGCAGCCGGACTTGCCGCTGCGCAGCTCGTCCCAGTGTGGCCGGTGCAGGCCAACGAGGTGTTCGTCGCGTTGCCCATGCGGTTGGACCAGCGGCTCAGGGCCGCCGGCGCGAGCTATTATCCGTGGACGACGAATTCCCTGCCGAAAGACGTTGCAATGGATGGCGATGCCACCCTCGTGCGCCTCGTCACCTCGTTTGCGACCAGCGTCGAGGAGGTGGATCGATTTGTGGCGCTCGCCGGTACGTCTTGATGCCACGCCCATGCCCAAGCTACGCCCCATTCCTCGCTATCGTAGCGGCAGACAATTCGCTTGCCGGATCGTCGCGCGACGCTGGTAATCGGGGGATCACATCGTGAAACATCGAGTTCTACTTTGCGCGAGTCTTGCCGCATTCGCGCTGCTGGCGTCGCGACCGGGATGGACGCAGGCGCCTCCATACCCCGGCACCATCTACCCCGGTGATGGGGCATTGCCGTCCTATGAGGTCGTGACCATCGTGCGCTCGACCGGACTTGAGCCGCACGGGCGCCCCGTGCGCCAGGGTCCGGTCTATGCCTTGCGGGCCGTCGATCCCGCGGGAGAAGAGGTCCGAGTCGTTGTCGATGCCTATGATGGCCGCATCGTCAAAGTGATCCCGCTCACGGAGCCTCGTTACGCCATGCCGCTGATGCGGCCGCCGTTTGGGCCCGCGCCGCGGCCGATGGCAATGATCCCCGATGAGGGCCTTGACGATTTCACGCCTGCCAGTCCGGGCGGCCGCCCCTTGCCGCCCGGCTCTCCGGGGATCGTCCCGCGCGAGACCGCCGCGCAGGCCAGACCGCCGCTGCCGCGGCCCCGACCGAAGCTGGCGTCTGGTGACTCGCCTGCGCCGGCACCCGCCGGCCAGTATGAGTACGACGAATGATGCCAAAAAACGAAAGCGCCCCGGAAACCGGGGCGCTCCCTTGGATCGAACTGACGGCTTACGCAGCCTTGGCTTCGACCACCTTGGTCTCGCCGTTGCCGATCGGGATCTGGCGCGGCTTCTTCGCCTCGGGGATCTCGCGCACGAGATCGACGTGCAGAAGTCCGTTCTCGAGGGTCGCACCCTTGACCTGGACGTAATCGGCAAGCTGGAAGACGCGCTCGAACGCACGCGCCGCGATGCCCTGATAGAGCACCTCACCGTCGTTCTTCTCGTCCTTCGTCTGTTTCTCGCCTTTGATCGTCAGCGTGTTTTCCTTCGCTTCGATCGAAAGCTCGTTCTCGCCAAAGCCAGCCACAGCCACCGAGATGCGGTAGGCGTTGTCGCCGGTCCGCTCGATGTTGTAGGGCGGATAGCCCGGAGCAGCTTCGAAGCCGTCCAGCATAGAGAACAGCCGGTCGAAACCGACGGTCGAACGATAGAGGGGAGCAAGATCGAAAGTTCGCATGGCATAACCTCGTTGTTGAGCGAAATGCAGATGGTCCGCCCAGTGGGCCGGACCGCTTGTGCTTGTTGCGCAGCCCCATAAGGCCTGCGCAGGACGCATATGGGGAGGGTTGCGCGCAACCGCAAGGGGGCTAAAGGCTTGACGCAGCAAGGATTTTCCTGAAGTTCCCGCAACGCCACGAGCCTCGGGCTGCTCCCTGCCTGGGGCAGATTGAGACCACCCCGTGCCCTGCTATAAGGCGACCGCGCGAGCCTCCCGTCCATGACTCTCGTTTCGATCCCCGCCAACCCGGTGCCGGACGACGTCGTCACCGGAACCCTCAAGACGCCGGACGGAATCGCGCTGCGTTTTGCGCGATGGGCGCCCCCACGGGGGCGCAAAGGGACCGTCTGCTTGTTTCAGGGACGGTCGGAATTTATCGAGAAATATTTCGAGACCGTGCGCGACTTGCGCGCGCGAGGTTTCGCAGTAGCTACGCTCGATTGGCGCGGACAAGGGCTGTCGGACCGGACGCTGCGCAACGCACGCAAAGGCTATGTGCGGAACTTTGCTCAATACCAGATCGATCTCGAGACTTTCATCAACGAGATCGTGCTACCGGACTGTCCGCCGCCGTTGTTTGCGCTTGGTCAATCCATGGGCGCGACGATCCTGTTGCGGGCCGCCTATGCCGGCCATCGCTGGTTCGACCGCATGGTTCTGCTGGCGCCAATGATCGCGTTGCCGGGAATGCGCCGGTCCGGCGCGAACCGCATCATCGTCAAGGCCCTGCGCTCGATCGGCCTCGGCTCGCTCTACGTCCCGGGCGGCAGTGCGGCGGCCATCATCCAGCGTCCATTCAAAGGCAACCTGCTCAGCTCCGACCCGGTGCGCTACGCCCGCAATGTCGCCGTCGTCGAGGCGGAGCCGGCGCTCGCGATCGGTTCGCCGACGGTCGCCTGGTGCGATGCCGCCTTTCGCGTCATGGCCGATCTGTCCGAACCCGGCTATCCGGGGCGGATCCGGCAGCCGATCCTCATCATTGCCGCAGGAATGGACGGAATCGTCTCGACCCCGGCTATCGCCGAGTTTGCGGTCCGGCTGCGCGGCGGCTCGCATCTGATTGTGCCGGGCGCGCGCCATGAGCTGTTGATGGAGCAGGATCGGTTTCGCAAGCAAGCATTGGCGGCGTTCGATGCATTCGTGCCCGGCTCGCCGCTGTTCAAGTGATCCAGGAATGAATGATCAGCAGTCGAAGCCCATGGACTGGTTCGCACGCGATGTTGGCCACTCCTTCCCCAGTACCTCCATCGCCGCGGCGTGCACGCGCTTGTCGCCCGCCGCGATGATGCGTCCGCCCGCGTGGGGGGCGCTGCCTTCCCAGGTGGTGACGACGCCTCCAGCGCCGGCGATGATCGGCACAAGTGGAAGCACGTCGTACGACTTAAGCTCCGTCTCGATCACCAGATCGACATGGCCCGCCGCCAGCATGCAATAGGCGTAGCAATCCCCTCCATAGCGCGACAGGCGCACGGCTTTCTCAACCTGGGCGAAAATCTCGCGATCGTGCGCATTCATCAGCAGCGGGCTCGTGGTGAACAAAACCGCGCTGGCGAGATCGGGGCATGTGCGCACCCGCAGGTCCCGCTTCCCGTTGGGGCCGCGATAATGCGCGCGTCCGCCGTCGCCGCTGAACCGCTCGCGAGTGAACGGTTGATTCATCATACCGAACACCGGCTCGCCCGATCGCAGCAACGCGATCAGCGTGCCCCAGGCCGGCATGCCGGAGATGAAAGACTTCGTCCCATCGATGGGATCGAGCACCCAGACGTATTCCGCGTCGGGTCGTTCCTCGCCGAATTCCTCTCCAATAATGCCGTGGTCCGGGAAGGTGCGGCGAATGAGTGCGCGCATCGCCGTTTCGGCCGCGTGGTCAGCGGTGGTGACGGGATCGAATCCGCCGGGGCGACCCTTGTCCTCGATGCTCAGCGCCGTGCGGAAGAATGGCAGGATGGTCTCGCCCGACACCGATGCGAGCTCGTCGACGAAAGCGGAAAAGTCGATCGCGGTCATGTTGCGCCCCTCAGAGCAACGCTACGCCAGCGTCCGCGCTCCCGGATTGGAACCGCCATTGGCCCGCAGGCACTGCCTTTAATGGCTGGGCGAGCTTGGGTTTTTCGATTTTCAGCGGCCCCTGCACCCGCCCCAAAGGCCGCGCCTCTGCATTGCGGGAAGGCCACCTATGCCCAGAAAACGGTCACCGCCACCTTGCTTTCCCCTTGCCATTTGTGCGCTGCACTGTATGTTGTTGCGGTGCGGTAGCGCCTCGCGTTACCGCCGCCCTCCTTGGGCGTTTCCTCCCTAGACTTGGGCCGCTTGCAGTCGCAAGCGGCCCTTTTTCATTGGCATCGTGAACCAACGGTTATTCGGCTGCCGCGCGGTACGGCCGTAGCTCTTGGATCGGGAGCGCCGCGAGCGCATCAGCGAGCATCTCGAGGTCTGCGGCCAGCCGGCCGAAGGAGGCCGAGTGCTCGAACCGCCGCTCGTCCATGTAAAGCGCGCGGTTGAGCTCGAGCTGGATGGCATGCAGGCCGGCAGCCGGATTGCCGTAATGCTCGGTGATGAAGCCACCCGCATAAGGCTTGTTGCGGCTTACCGAATAGCCTTGCGCGCGCAGCGTCGATTCGACGGTCTCGGCGACCGCAGCGACGCAACTCGTGCCGTAACGATCACCTAGCACGACATCGGCGCGCGGGCGCTCGTCTTTGCTGCCAGCGCTCGACGGCATGGAATGACAGTCGATCAGGATCGCGGCTCCGAAATCCCTGTGCACGCGCGTGAACAGGCGACGCAGAGCGCGGTGATAAGGCTTGTACAGTCCCTCGATGCGCCTGATCGCCTCGTCGACCGGAATGCGCTGGTGATAGATTTCTTGGGCGTCGCCAACGACCCTCGCAACCGTGCCCAATCCTCCCGCGACGCGCATCGAACGGGTATTGGCGAATGACGGCAGCCGGCCTTCGAACATGCGTGGATCGAGTTCATAAGGTTCGCGGTTGACGTCGACGTAGCAGCGAGGAAAGTGCGCCCGCATCAACGGATAGCCCCGCCGCACGACGCCCAGGTTGAGTTCGTCGACAAAGCTGTCCTCTGAGCGCCGCAGCGTCGCGAGCTCGAGGCGTGAGGCGGTCAGGAACGCGCGCGGATACACGCTTCCGCTGTGCGGTGAATTTAACACGACCGGTCCTCGCCACTCGGCCGGTTCGAGGATCTCAAAGGGAGGGTCGAGCTCGTCTTTCACGTCGGACATGACAAATGGGCGAGTTTAACCTGGGAGCAACGACCACCGCACGCTTTTGGCACCACTATGGCGGGAAACAGGCTATTGTCCATGGGCTAAAACCGAGGACGCAGTCGGGGTTAGCTTTGGGTCAACCTTGCCGGCGGTCCCCGGCGCGGTTTCACTCGTTATTTACCCGCCATCGCGCTTTATGGGTGGGGGAAGAATATCAAAGGGGCAGGCGTTACCTCATCATTTTGAGTGGGCGGGACCATGGCGAAGATCATTCTTGCCGAGGACGATAGCGCTATGCGGCGCTTTTTGGTGAAGGCGCTGCAGAACGCCGGCTACGACGTGATCTCGTTCGACAATGGGCTGTCCGCTTACCAAAGACTGCGGGAAGAGCCGTTCGAGCTTCTGCTTACGGACATCGTGATGCCGGAGATGGATGGCATCGAGTTGGCGCGTCGCGCTTCCGAGCTCGACCCCGACATCAAGATCATGTTCATCACCGGCTTTGCTGCGGTTGCGCTGAATTCCGATGCGGCGGCGTCGAGAAACGCCAAAGTCCTCTCGAAGCCGGTGCATCTGCGCGAGCTCGTGAACGAGGTTCAGAAGATGCTCGCCGCTTGAGAGGCTCCTTGCCTCGTCTCGAACCAGCCGATAAGAGGAGGGCGGGCTCGGGCGCGTAGCTCAGCGGAAGAGCACTACCTTGACATGGTAGGGGTCACAGGTTCGATCCCTGTCGCGCCCACCATCAAATGTCCCGAAAAATCGGCGGTTTTAGCGAATTTCAGCGAAGATGATCGTGCCTCGCAATGCCTGAACAAGCCGCGAACTGTGCCCAAAAGCCGAACCGGATTGGGCAAACGGCGGGCAAAATGTTCGCGCAAAGTTCGCCGATGCAATCAACAGAAATTCGGTTAGATAGTTCGCGAGAGAAGCCTTCTGCTCGCTAGTCCGGACGGCGCCGTCAGAGCTTCAGTGGGTCTTGGGCGACGCACCGATGTGGGGCGATCCGTCTCGACTTCACGACCTTGCGGAGGCCTTCGCGGTCGCTGCAAGCGTGAACTCGAACTGCGCATTTGTACGGCCGGGCGTAATGATGTGGTCTGCGGTTCGAGTCCTCCCGGGCCCACCACGCAGTCGCGTGCTACCGGGGAGTTCCTGGCTGCGTGTGAAATCCGCCGAATTGGCGGGGTTGTG
>DATNNX010000116.1:0-2082 GCA_035601615.1 Xanthobacteraceae bacterium | reverse complement strand
GTCCTAGAGCATCTCGGGGGTCATGCGCAGGGTTACCGTGAGCGTCGTGCCCCTGCCCGGAGCGCTGTCGATGCAGAGGTGCGCACCGATGAGATGCGCCTGTTCATGCAACCCGACGATTCCATAGTGCCCCTGGCGAGGGGCGCCGGGATCGAAGCCGACACCGTCATCCTCGATGCTCAGTTTCAGCTGCGTTCCGTCGACCGTCTCGAGTGTAACCACGGCGCGCGTGGCCATGGCGTGGCGCTCGATATTGCGCAGAGCTTCTTCGGCCATGCGAAACAGAGTCTCGGCGCGCTCATCGCCGAAGCTGGCCGCCCCGGGGTCCGCGATGAACTCGCCGCTCAAGGCGGTGCGATCGATGAACCGGCCGAATGCCTTGCCCAGCGCCGAGCCCAGGCCGGTGTCGCGCACCGCGTTGACCCGCATCTGCGTGATGGCGGTGCGCGCCTCGTTCAATCCCTCGTGCGCCACTTCCTCGGCGCGAGCCAATTCTTCGCGCAGCGATTTTAGATCGTGCATCTCGAGCTTGCGCAGCAAGCGCACCTCGCTCAGCATGGCCATCATGGAGTGAGCGAGCGTGTCGTGCAGGTCGCGTGCGATCTTGAGGCGTTCGCGCACGACGGCCGCATAACGGGATTCCTCGGCAAGACGTTCGACTTCCCGCGTACGCACGGCGACGCGCCGCTCGAGCTCGCTGCTCAGGCTGAGCAATTCGCTGCGCTCCTGATGCAAAGCATCCAAAACCTTGGCGAACGCGGCGGCGAGCTGGGCGACTTCGTCGCGTCCGCTCGGCACTTCGATGCGCTCCGCCTCATTGCGGCCGACCGCGGCGGCCGACCGCGTCAGGCGCTTCAACCGATCGGTCAAATGGCGCGCGCCCAGCGCCCCGAGCAACGCGGTGGCGGCGCCGAGGGAGATGGAAATCCACAGAATACGAACGCCCAAGGCATTCGCGCGCCGATAGACCTGCTCCTTCGATTCGCTGAGCTGCACCTGCCAGCCGAGCGCCGGATACTGGGCACCGATGCTCATGGGAGCGCGGGCGATCAGCGCCGTTTGACCATCCGGCAGCCGCTCGAATCGCGGAGTGCGCGACTTGAGGTCGGCGAGTGCCGCCGCGGTCGACGCCGACGCCCACACGGGTTCGATCGGCGGCGGTTCCTCGAGCACGATTCCGCCCCATCGCCTGCCGAGCAGCGCGTCCGGTCCCACCAGCACCGTGGCGGCGCGGTCCAACACCAGCGTTTGCGCGGAGCCGCGCGAGCTCGGGGTATCGCTCAGATGCCGAACATCGCTCAGCGCCCAGCGCCAATTCAAATGCGCCGCAATCACCCCGACGACGCGTCCGGAAGAGTCTTTCACGGGCGCGGACAAATCCCCGAGCAGGGGGGTGCGGCCGGCACGCCGGCTCTCCTCGATTATGCCGATCCATGGCCCTTGAAGTCCCCGGGAAAACCATGGCTCCCGGCTCGCGCTGCTGCCGACGACGATGTCTTCGCCCGCGGCCAGCACCCATGATATCGACGAGGTCTTGAAGGAGCATCGACCGGATGCGTCGAAAGCCTTGACGGTGACTTTGAGCGGCCAGGTGGAGACCATGCGGGAGAGCTATACCGGGCTATTTACCGGCATCGCGCTCGCCATCATTCTGGTGTATTTGTTTCTGGTGATGAATTTTCAGAGCTGGATCGATCCGCTCATCGTGTTGATGGCAGTTCCGTTTGCCTTGGGCGGGGTACTGTGGATGTTATTCCTTTCCCAAACCCCCATGAGTGTGCCGGCGCTCATGGGCACGCTCATGTGCATCGGCTTGACGACCGCGAACAGCATTCTGGTGGTCAGCTTCGCCAATCAACGCATGGCGGCGGGCGACGACCCGCTGCGCGCGGCCACCAGCGCGGGCTACACCCGTCTGCGCCCGGTCCTCATGACGGCCGGCGCGATGATTCTCGGCATGGTGCCGATGGCCCTGGGGGTAGGCGAGGGCGGCGAGCAAAACGCGCCGCTGGGGAGGGCGGTGATCGGCGGCTTGCTCTTCGCGACGTTTGCGACTCTCTGATCTTCGTGCCCACGATGTAT
>DATNNX010000115.1:0-14960 GCA_035601615.1 Xanthobacteraceae bacterium | reverse complement strand
GTTTCGTTGTTCGGTCTCACCATGGCCGCATTGCCATTCGCTCTGTCCATGGATCGTATCTTAAATGGACTCACACGCCCCTTCTTTGGGTGGGTCTCCGATCATATCGGTCGCGAGAACACGATGTTCATCGCCTTCATGCTCGAAGGCATCGGCATCTATGCGCTCTTGCATTTTGCCACCGACCCACTCCTGTTCGTGATTCTGTCGGGCCTGGTGTTTTTCGCCTGGGGCGAAATCTATTCGCTCTTCCCGGCGACCTGTACCGACATCTACGGCCGCAAGTTCGCCACCACGAACTACGGCATGTTGTACACGGCCAAAGGGACGGCGGCGCTGCTCGTGCCGCTGGGCAACGTGCTGGCGAGCTGGACCGGCAGCTGGACGGCGGTGTTCGTGATTGCCGCGATTCTCAACATCGTCGCGGCGGTCATGGCGCTTCTCGTGTTACGGCCGATGCGGCAACGCGCCATGGCTTGACGGCAAGCTCGCACCGTCAGTTCGGCGAACTCACGCCTTTCGTTGCGCGGCTGTCATTCGATGTGGGACAGCACCCAAGTCAGCTCTTCCGGAGCGACCATCGGCATGATGACTGCCGCGAGCAGCAGGCCCAACAAGCTGAACAGGCAGACGATCTTGAAGGGGGTCGATAGGAGGGGCGAATAGGTGAAGCGGGCGGCAAGTTCGGACATCGGTGCCTCCTTCCGCGTTACATCGATGTTCATAGCCCGTTCGTTGCAACAGGCATGTGAACCGGTTCACACAGGGCGTCACCTTTGTCGCGCCCCGCCGCGCGCCGTGGAGGTTGCCTTGCCGACGATAGCTGCTTCAGCGGGCCCGCCGGTTCAGACCGCCTGCTCATATTACGAGCCGCCTGGAGAGGTGCATTGATTGAGATCAATGGGCGTAACGCGCCAGAATGGTCCCGGCCCAAGTCGGTTGAGCCACCTCGCGGACCGCGCTCGGGAGCGCTGTTGCGGCGGCTGGGGCCCTGGCATATTGTATACCAGCCATGACTTCCCATAGCCGCAGCCCGCCTCGTACCGCCGTGAGGTCGCAATCGGTGCTCGATGACACGGGAGCGGCGGGGTCCCCCCGCCTGGAGCCGATCGCCAGCCCGGATAGCTTCAAGAGCCGCGCCTACGCCGCGCTCAAGGACGCCATCGTCGCCATGGACGTCTACCGCAGCCGCGCCGATATCCGGCTCGACGAGCGGCGGCTCGCCTTGGATTTCGGCATCAGCCGCACGCCGGTGCGCGAAGCCATGGCTCAGCTCGAGCGCGAAGGCTTTGTGCGCGCGGTCCCGCGACGTGGAATTTACGTCGTTCGCAAGACCAAGCGCGAGGTGATCGAGATGATCACCGCCTGGGCCGCGCTCGAGAGCATGGCGGCCCGCCTCATCACCGAAAACGCCAGCGCAGAGGAGATCGCGGCGCTGCGCACGATGTTTGCGCGGTTCGAGAACGGCGAGCTGCACGCCAGGCTCGACGAATATTCCGAGGTGAATATCGAGTTTCATCAGGCCATCATCCGCATGAGCCGCAATGGCGTGCTGATCTCGCTCGCCGAGAATTTGTTCACCCATATGCGAATGATCCGGCGCAAGACGATCGGCGAGCAGGATCGCGCCGACCGCTCGATCCGCGACCATCTGAGCATCATCGAGGCGCTCGAGGCGCGCGACACCAAGCGGGCCGAGGATCTCGTGCGCAACCATGCGCTCGGGCTTGCCGATCACGTGGCGAAGTACGCGGACTACTTGGACTGATCGAACGACGAACCGCGCGAAGCAAGCGCGGTGCAAAACGATGTAGGGAGAGCACAATGCCTGATGCAGCAGTCAAGCCCAAGCCCGCGGCTGTGGAAACGCAGCAGGAGCTGACCGATGGCTTTCATCTCGTCATCGACGCGCTCAAGCTCAACGGCATCAACACGATCTACGGCGTGCCCGGCATCCCGATCACGGATCTGGGCCGCATGGCGCAGGCCGCGGGCATGCGCGTCATCTCGTTCCGGCACGAGCAGAACGCCGGCAATGCCGCTGCCATCGCCGGCTTCCTGACCAAAAAGCCCGGCATCTGCCTCACCGTCTCGGCGCCCGGCTTTCTCAACGGGCTAACGGCGCTCGCCAATGCCACGACCAACTGTTTCCCGATGATCCTGATCAGCGGCTCGTCCGAGCGCGAGGTCGTCGATCTGCAGCAGGGCGACTACGAGGAGATGGACCAACTCGCCATTGCCAGGCCGCTCTGCAAGGCGGCGTTCCGCGTGCTGCATGCCGCGGACATCGGCATCGGTGTGGCGCGCGCGATCCGCGCGGCCCTCTCCGGCCGTCCGGGCGGCGTCTATCTCGATTTGCCGGCCAAGCTCTTCTCGCAGGTCGTGGAGGCCGAGGCTGGAGCAAGGTCACTCGTCAAGGTGATCGACCCGGCGCCGGCCCAGCTTCCCACGCCCTCGGCAGTCAAGCGCGCGTTCGATGTTCTCAAGAGCGCCAAGCGTCCGCTGATCATTCTCGGCAAAGGCGCGGCCTACGCGCAGGCGGATGAGGCGATCCGCGCGCTGGTCGAAAAGAGCGGCATTCCCTTCCTGCAAATGAGCATGGCCAAGGGCCTGTTGCCCGACACGCATCCGCAGTCGGCGGGTGCCGCGCGCTCGACCGTACTCAAAGACGCCGACGTGGTGATGCTCATTGGCGCCCGCCTCAACTGGCTTCTGTCGCACGGCAAAGGCAAGAGCTGGGGCGAGTCCGGATCGAAGAAGTTCATCCAGATCGACATCGAGCCCAAGGAGATGGACAGCAACGTCGCGATCGTCGCGCCGTTGGTCGGCGACATCGGCTCCTGCGTCTCCGCGCTGCTCGAGGCCATGGGGAGCACATGGCCGGCGCCGCCGGCCGACTGGATGTCCGCCGTTAATGCGCGCAAGGAAGAGAACATCGCCAAGATGGCGCCGCGCCTGATGAAGAACACCGCGCCGATGGATTTTCACAGCGCGCTCGGTGCGCTGCGCACCGTGATCAAAGAGCGTCCGGATGCGATCTTGGTCAACGAAGGCGCCAACACGCTCGATCTCGCGCGTGGCGTCATCGACATGTATAGGCCGCGCAAACGGCTCGACGTCGGCACCTGGGGCGTCATGGGCGTCGGCATGGGCTTCGCCATCGCCGCGGCGGTGGAGACCAGCAAGCCCGTGCTCGCCGTCGAAGGCGACAGCGCTTTTGGTTTTTGCGGAATGGAGGTGGAGACGGTTTGCCGATACAACCTTCCGGTCTGCATCGTCGTCTTCAACAACAACGGCATCTATCGCGGAACCGACCTCAATCCCACCGGCGGTTCGGACCCTGCGACCACCGCCTTCGTCAAAGACGCCCGCTACGACAAAATCATCGAAGCATTCGGCGGAGTCGGCGTGCATGTGACGACACCCGACGAGTTGAGTCGCGCCGTCAACAAGGCCATGGACTCCGGCAAGCCGACTCTCATCAACGCGGTGATCGATCCGGCGGCCGGCAGCGAGAGCGGCCGCATCGGCAATCTCAACCCGCAAAGCGTGCTTCGCAAGAAATAAATCGGCTACATCAATTGAATTCTCAGAGGAAACGACAATGGCAACGAGCAAGAAAGCCAAAACGAAAGTTAAGTCCAAATCCAAGGCAGCGTCGAAGAAGGTCGCGAAGCTGAAAGCGAAAACGTCAACGGCGAAGAAGGTCGTCGCGAACGGTGTGCCGAAGCCCTCGACCAAGCCGTACGGCCAGGCCGGCATGGCGCTCGAGGGCGTGCGCATTCTCGATTTCTCGCATGTGCAAGCGGGCCCGACCTGCACGCAGCTGCTCGCCTATATGGGCGCCGACGTGATCAAGGTCGAACGGCCTGGCGTCGGCGACATCACGCGCGGCCAGCTGCGCGACGTGAAGGGCGCCGACAGCCTGTATTTCACCATGCTCAATGGCAACAAGCGCTCGATCACCATCGACTCCAAGCATCCCAAGGGCAAGGAAATCCTCGATCGGCTGATCAAGCACTGCGACGTGCTGGTAGAGAATTTCGCCCCCGGCACCCTCGACCGCATGGGGCTGACTTGGGAGCACATCCACAAGACCAATCCGCGCATGATCGTGGCCTCGGTCAAGGGCTTCGGCCCGGGCCCTTATGAGGACTGCAAGGTCTACGAGAACGTCGCGCAATGCGCGGGTGGCGCCGCCTCCACCACCGGCTTTCGCGACGGTCCGCCGCTCGTCACCGGCGCGCAAATCGGCGACAGCGGCACGGGGCTCCACCTCGCGTTCGGCATCGTGAGCGCGCTCTACCAGCGCATCCGCACCGGGCGCGGCCAACGCGTGCTCTGCGCCATGCAGGACGGCGTGCTCAACCTCGCGCGGGTCAAGCTGCGCGATCAACAACGCCTGACGCACGGTCCCCTCACCGAATACAGCCAGTATGGCGAAGGCATTCCGTTCGGAGCCGCGGTGCCGCGCGCCGGCAACGATTCCGGCGGCGGCCAGCCCGGCTGGATCCTCAAATGCAAGGGCTGGGAGAGCGATCCCGACGCCTACATCTATTTCATCACCCAGGCGCCAGTGTGGGGGGCGATCTGCGATCTCATCGGCAAGCCGGAGTGGAAGACCGATCCCGACTACGCCACGCCGCCGGCGCGCTTGCCGCGGCTGCGCCACATCTTCAGCACGATCGAACAGTGGACCATGACCAAGACTAAGTTCGAGGTCATGGACATCAGCAACGCGGTCGACATTCCGGTGGGGCCGATCCTGTCGATGAAGGAGATCGCCGAGGAGCCGTCGCTGCGCAAGACGGGCACGGTAGTCGAAGTCGATCACCCCACGCGCGGCAAGTATTTGACCGTCGGCAATCCAGTGAAGATGTCGGATTCCATCACGCAAGTGCGACGCTCGCCGCTGCTCGGGGAGCACACCGAGGAAATCCTCGCCAAGGAACTCGGCTACAGCGCTGCGGAGATCGCCGAGATCAAGGCATCGGGCGCGATCACCGCTGCGGAGAAAGGTGCGCGCGCCGAGGCGGCATGATCAAACAATAGTGTCATCCCCGCGCAAGCGGGGACCCATGACCACCGACCGAGAGAGATTCCGACGGTGGGGTGTGGATTCCGGCTCTCGCTTGGCTCGGCCGGAATGACGCATAGGTCGAGAGGACGGTGGTATGCGTATCGTGGTGCACGGCCAACAGGCCTTCGGCAAGGCGGTTTTGGAAGCGCTGCGCAAGCGCGGAGAGGACGTCGTCGCCGTCTACGTCGCGCCGGAGAAAGAGGGCGCAAAGGCTGATCCGCTCAAGGAGGCCGCACTCGCCGCCAAGCTTCCAGTCTATCAGCCGGCCTCCTATCGCAAGCCCGAGGTGTGGGAAGAGTTCAAGGCGCTCAAGCCGGATCTGCAGGTGATGGCTTTCGTGACGCTGTTCGTACCGGACGAGTTCCTCAACATCCCGACCAAGGGCTCGATCCAATACCATCCCTCGCTGCTGCCGAAATATCGCGGGCCGAGCGCGATCAACTGGCCGATCATCCAGGGCGAGATCGAGACCGGGCTATCGATCTTCTGGCCCGACAACGGGCTCGATACCGGCGACGTGTTGCTGCAGAAGCAGACCCATATCGGCCCGGATGACTCCCTCGGTTCGGTCTATTTCGACCGGCTGTTTCCCATGGGCGTCGAGGCGATGCTGGAGGCAATCGATCTGGTCAAGGCCGGCAAAGCGCCGCGCATCAAGCAGGATCACGCGCAGGCGACCTACGAGGGCCGCTGCGGGCGCGACAACGCGCGTATCGACTGGGGCAAGCCGTGGCGGCAGATCCATAACCTCATCCGCGGCTGCAACCCTGCGCCGGGCGCGTGGACGGCGCTCGACGGCAAGGCGCTGCAGATCTTCGAGTCGAAGCCGTTGCCGGCGCGTGACCCCAAGGGGATCGGCGGCAAGATGGGCGAGATCGTCGAGGTCTTGCCCGACGGCTTTACCGTCGTCTGCGCCGATGGCCGGATCAAAGTTTTGCGCGTGAAGACCGCCGATGGCCCCAAGGTCGCGGCCGGCGAATTCGCCGCCAACGCCAAGCTCACCACTGGAACGAGGTTCGCATGACGCCGACCCAAGCCGCCGCCGCCAAGGTTCCGATCACCGCCTCGCAGCACCTCAATCCACGATCCGACATCGAGATCGCGCAGGCAGCCAAGATGCGCCCGATCATGGACATCGCGCGGGAAAAGCTCGATATCGCCCCGGAGAACCTCGAGCCTTACGGCCACTACAAGGCCAAGGTGTCGATGGACTTCATCAAATCACTCAAGAACCGTCCCAACGGCAAGCTGATCCTGGTTTCCGCGATCACCCCGACGCCGGCGGGCGAGGGTAAGACCACGACCACGGTCGGCCTCACCGACGCGCTCAACCATCTCGGCAAAAAGGCGATGCTGTGCCTGCGCGAGCCCTCGCTTGGGCCCTGCTTCGGCGTCAAGGGCGGGGCCGCGGGCGGCGGCTACGCTCAGGTCGTGCCGATGGAGGACATCAATCTGCATTTCACCGGCGATCTGCATGCCATCGGGACGGCCAACAATCTCTTGGCGGCGCTCATCGACAACCACATCTATTGGGGCAATGCGCTCGGTATCGATCCGCGCCGCATCGCCTGGCGTCGCGCGATCGACATGAACGACCGGTCGTTGCGTTCGATCGTCTCCTCGCTCGGCGGCGTCGCCAACGGCTTTCCGCGCGAGGACGGTTTCGACATCACGGTCGCGTCCGAAGTGATGGCGATCTTCTGTCTCGCCAAGGATCTCGAGGACCTCAAGCAGCGGTTGTCGAAAATCGTCATCGGCTATACCCGCGACCGCAAGCCGGTGCGCGCCGGCGAGCTCAAGGCGCACGGGCCGATGGCCGCGCTCCTGAAGGAGGCGCTTGCGCCCAATCTGGTGCAGACCCTCGAGGGCACGCCTGCCTTCATCCACGGTGGGCCGTTCGCCAACATCGCCCATGGCTGCAATTCCGTGCTCGCCACCACCACCGCGCTCAAGCTGTGCGATTACGTGGTGACCGAAGCGGGCTTCGGCGCCGATCTCGGCGGCGAAAAGTTCCTCGACATCAAGTGCCGCAAGACCGGGCTTGCGCCGGACTGCGCGGTGCTGGTCGCGACCATCCGCGCGCTCAAGATGCACGGCGGGGTCAAGAAAGAAGACCTCAAGACCGAGAACCTCCAGGCGCTGGGCGCCGGGATGGCCAATCTCGCCCGCCACGTCGAGAACGTGCAGAAATTCGGCATCGTGCCGGTCGTGTCGATCAACCGCTTCAGCGCCGACACCGACGCGGAGGTCGCGCTGGTGAAGGACGCCTGCAAGAAGCTCGGCGTCGAGGCCATCATGGCCGACCATTGGGCCGAGGGCGGCAAGGGCGCGGCCGACGTGGCGCGCGCGGTGCTCAAGATCGTCGACAGCGGCAAGAGCAAGCTCAAATTCCTCTATCCCGACGACATGCCGCTGATCGAGAAGATCCGCACGATTGCCCGCGAAATCTATCGGGCCAAGGACATCGACGTATCGAAGCCGGTGCGCGACCAGCTCGAGTCGTTCGAGAAGATGGGTTACGGCAAATTCCCGATCTGCATCGCCAAGACGCAATACAGCTTCACCACCAACGCCGACGCGAAGGGCGCACCCGAGGCCCACATCGTGATGGTGCGGGAAGTGCGCCTCTCGGCAGGAGCGGAGTTCGTCGTGGCGATCTGCGGAGAGGTCATGACCATGCCCGGCCTACCCAGGGTGCCGGCCGCAGATTCGATCGACGTCGGGCCCGACGGCCGCATCGTCGGGCTGTTTTGAATTGGCTTGATTTGCAAATGGACGCACGCACTGACGATCGCGGAGGACTGGGTCGGCGCAACCGTCCGCGCAAGACGCCGAAAGGCCGCCAAGTCGAGCCGCAGGCGCTGGCGGAGGTGCGCGCCCTGTTGGGCGATCGCGAGCGCCGGCGTGATCTCCTGATCGAGCATTTGCACCTCATTCAGGATCGCTACGGCCATCTCTCCGCCGTGCATCTTGCCGCGCTCGCGCAGGAGATGAAGCTCGCGCTCACCGAGGTGTACGAGGTTGCGACCTTCTACGCCCATTTCGACGTGGTGAAGGAGGACGAGAGGCCGCCGCCCCCCGTTACCGTGCGGGTCTGCGATTCGCTCTCTTGCGCCATGGCGGGATCCGAGCATCTCTTGCGCGTCCTGCCGAACCGGCTCGGGCCCGACGTTCGCGTCGTGCGCGCGCCCTGCATGGGGGCTTGCGACCGTGCGCCGGTCTGCGCGGTTGGCCACGTGCAGGTGATGGGGGCGAGCGAGGAACGTATCGCCGCGGCCATCGCGCAAGGCGCGCACGCGCGAGCCTACCCGACGCCGAAGGATTTCGAGCGCTATGTGAGCGAGGGTGGCTATGCGCTGCTCAACGCCTGCCTTGCCGGCGCGCGCACCCGTGATGAGATCATCAAGGAGGTGAGCGACGCCTCGCTGCGCGGCCTCGGCGGCGCTGGCTTTCCGACCGGGCGCAAATGGACGCTCGTGCGCGCCGAACCGGCGCCGCGGCTGTTCGCAGTCAACGCGGATGAGGGCGAGCCGGGCACGTTCAAGGATCGCTATTATCTCGAACAGGACCCGCACCGCTTCATCGAGGGCATGCTCATCGCGTCTTGGGTGGTCGAGGCGGCGGAAATCTACATCTACATCCGCGACGAATATCCCGACGTGCGACTGATGCTCGGCCAAGAGATCGCCAAGGTCGAAGCGGCCGGGCTCGCCAAGCATGCGCGGATGCATCTGCGCCGCGGCGCCGGCGCCTACATCTGCGGCGAAGAATCCGCCATGATCGAATCGATCGAGGGCAAGCGCGGGCTCCCCCGGCATCGCCCGCCTTACGTGGCTCAAGTCGGCGTCTTCGGCCGCCCCACGCTCGAGCAGAACGTGGAGACGCTCTACTGGGTGCGCGACATCGTGGAGAAAGGCGCGCACTGGTTCACCTCGCACGGCCGGCGCGAGCGCAAGGGGCTGCGCAGCTTCTCGGTCTCGGGCCGCGTCAACAAGCCGGGCGTCGTGCTGGCGCCCGCCGGCATCACCGCGCGCGAGCTGATCGAGGAATATTGCGGCGGGATGCAGGAGGGCCACGGCTTCAAGGCCTATCTGCCCGGCGGCGCCTCCGGCGGGATCCTTCCCGCGTCGATGGCTGACCTGCCGCTCGACTTCGGAACCCTGGAGCAATACGGCTGCTTCGTGGGGTCGCACGCGGTTGTCGTCCTCTCCGACAAGGACGATATGAAAGCGGTGGCGCTCAACCTCATGCGCTTCTTCGAGGACGAGAGCTGCGGCCAGTGCACGCCGTGCCGCATCGGAACCGAGAAGGCGGTGAAGCTGATGGCGACCGGTCCTTGGGATAAAGCTTTGTTGACCGAACTGTCCGATGCGATGCGCGACGCCTCGATCTGCGGGCTAGGCCAAGCGGCGCCTAATCCGCTCATGAGCGTGTTCAGGTATTTTCCGGAGGAGCTGGAGAAGCCGCTCGGGACTTGGTGATTGATGTTGCAACACTCTCATGTGTCATTCCCGCGCGAGCGGGAACCCATATTCCAGAGGCCTGCGTGTATGGCACGATGGGTCCCCGCTTTCGCGGGGACGACTGGAAAGGCTCGGTGATGGAATGAAGGCAGACGTCGTCCGCAAGCCCAACACTTTCCGCATCGACGGGCGCGAGGTCGACATCCGCGCCGGCGAGACGATCTTCCGCGCCGCGCGGCGCCTCGGCATCAAGCTGCCGCACCTGTGCTACTTGCCCAAGCCCGGCTATCGCCCGGACGGTAACTGCCGCGTCTGCATGGTGGAGATCGAGGGCGAACGCGTGCTCGCCGCGAGCTGCATCCGCACGCCGACCTCCGGCATGCAGGTCAAGACACAGACTGATCGCGCCAAGACGGCGCGCCGCATGGTGCTGGAGCTATTGCTCGCCGACCAGCCGCCCAAGGACGTGGCGCACGATCCGCAATCGGAATTCTGGCAGACCGCGGAGCGGCAAAACCTGGTGGCGAGCCGGTTTCCCCGCCACGCTGCACCCATCCCCGACCGCAGCCACCCGGCGATGGCGGTCAATCTCGACGCCTGCATCCAGTGCAATCTCTGCGTCCGCGCCTGCCGTGAGGTGCAGGTCAACGACGTGATTGGTATGGCGGGGCGCGGCTATAGCGAAAAGATCGTGTTCGATTTTGACGACCCGATGGGGGAATCGACCTGCGTCGCCTGCGGCGAATGCGTGCAGGCCTGCCCGACCGGCGCGCTGATGCCGGCCACGCTGCTCGACGAGGCGAATGTGCGCACGCAGTTCCCGGACCGGGAGGTGCACAGCGTATGCCCGTATTGCGGCGTGGGGTGCCAGCTCACCTATCACATCAAGAGCGACAAGCTTCTCTACGTCAGCGGCCGCAACGGACCCGCGAACGAGAATCGGCTGTGCGTCAAGGGCCGCTTCGGTTTCGATTATGTGACCCATCCGCATCGCCTCCTGCAGCCGCTGGTGCGCAAGGATGGGGTGTCCAAGCACGCCGCGGACGTCGTCGATCCAGCCAATCCCTGGACGCATTTCCGCACCGCCTCTTGGGAGGAGGCGCTCGACCGCGCCGCCGGCGGACTCAAAAGGATCCGCGACCGAGACGGCTCTCAGGCGCTCGCGGGTTTCGGCTCGGCCAAAGCGTCTAACGAAGAGGCCTATCTATTCCAAAAACTCGTGCGTGCCGGCTTCGGAACCAACAATGTCGACCATTGCACGCGGCTCTGCCATGCGTCCTCGGTCGCGGCGCTCCTTGAGACGATCGGCTCAGCGGCGGTCACGGCCACCTTCAACGAGTGCAAGAATTCCGACGTCATCATCGTCATAGGCGCCAATCCGACCGAGAACCATCCGGTCGCTGCCACCTTCTTCAAGCAGGCGGCCAAACGCGGTGCGCAGCTCATCGTCATGGATCCGCGCGGCCAGGCTCTCAAGCGCCACGCCATGCACATGCTGCAGTTCAAGCCCGGCACCGACGTCGCGATGCTCAACGGCATCCTCAACACGATAGTGACCGAAGGGCTTTACGACCGGCAATACGTCGAGGCCCAGACCGCGAATTTCAAAGCCTTTGCCGAACACATCAAGGACTTCACGCCGGAGGAGATGGCGCCGATCTGCGGCATTCCGACCGATACGCTGCGCACGGTGGCGCGCACCTACGCGCGGGCGGAGTCGGCGATCATCTTCTGGGGCATGGGCATATCGCAGCACGTGCACGGCACCGACAACGCGCGCTGCTTGATCGCGCTCGCCTTGATCTGCGGACAGATCGGCCGTCCCGGCACGGGGCTGCATCCGCTGCGCGGGCAGAACAACGTCCAGGGCGCCTCCGACGCCGGCCTCATCCCGATGTTCTACCCGGACTACCGCTCCGTGGACGACCCGCAGGTGCGCGCCAGCGTCGAAAAGGCGTGGGGCACGAGCCTCGATCCCAAGCGTGGCCTCACCGTGGTCGAGATCATGAAGGCGGTGCATGCGGGCACGATCAAGGGCATGTACATCCTGGGCGAGAATCCCGCGATGTCGGATCCCGATCTCAACCACGCGCGCGAGGCGCTTGCTGCGCTCGAGCATCTCGTGGTGCAGGATCTCTTCCTGACTGAGACCGCAGGTTATGCCGATGTGATCCTGCCGGCCTCGGCCTGGCCCGAGAAGGACGGCACCGTGACCAACACCAATCGCCAGGTGCAAATGGGGCGCCGCGCGCTGCCGTTGCCGGGGGATGCCAAAGTCGATTGGTGGATCACGCAGGAGATCGCGCGGCGCATCGGGCTGAATTGGAATTACCGGCATCCGAGCGAGATCTACGCCGAGATGGCCTCGCTAATGCCCGCCCTCGACAACATCTCCTGGGACCGCATCGAGCGGGAGAGCGCGGTCACCTATCCTTCGGACGCGCCCGATCAGCCCGGCCACGACGTCGTGTTCGGCGATCGCTTTCCGACCCAGGATGGCCGCGGCAAGCTCGTGCCGGCGAAAATCATACCGCCGGACGAGCAGCCCGACGCCGAGTTCCCGTTCGTGCTTTCGACCGGCCGCCAGCTCGAGCACTGGCATACCGGCGCCATGACCCGCCGTGCATCGACGCTCGACGCGCTCGAGCCAGGCGCGGTCGCCAATGTTTCGCGCGGCACCATCGACAGCCTCGGCATCAAGCCCGGTGACATGATACGCGTCACGACCCGGCGCGGTACCATTGAGCTTGTCGCGCGGCAGGACGACGCCATTCCGGACGGCGTGGTGTTCATTCCGTTCGCCTTCGTGGAAGCCGCGGCGAACCTGCTCACCAATCCGGCGCTCGACCCGTTTGGGAAAATTCCCGAATTCAAGTACTGCGCCGCCAAAGTCGAGTCGGTGGCCGAAGCCCCGCGGGTGGCGGCGGAGTAGATCTTTCACTCTCTCGTAGCCTGGATCGAGCGCCAGCAACATCCGGGTTCGTTGCCCGAAATTAAGACCGTCTCGACGTGCGGCGATGAAGCCCGCCGCTCGTATGGCGCCGTCCCGCCCGCGCTGCTAGGCTGGAAACCTTCAAAAAGACGCCGAGCAACACGGCGCGGCCCGGGAGGACACCATGGCTCAACGAAAATCACTGAACGTGAACGGCAAGTCGGTCCAGATCACGATCGATGATCCCGACATGCCGCTGCTTTATGCGCTGCGCGACAACCTGGCGCTGCACGGCCCTCGCTTCGGCTGCGGGCTCGAGCAATGCGGCGCTTGCACCGTCCACGTCGACGGCAAGGCGGTGCGCTCGTGCGTCACGCCGCTGTCGTCGCTTACGGCCCAGCAGAAGGTGGTGACGCTCGAGGGCCTCGGCACGCCGCAGCGCCTGCACCCGGTGCAGCGCGCCTTCATCGAGGAGCAAGCAGTGCAATGCGGCTACTGCATCAACGGCATGATCATGGAATCCGCCGCGTTCCTTACCAGGACCAAAAATCCGACTGAAGCGCAAGTGAAGGACGCGCTCGCCAATAACCTATGCCGCTGCGGCACTCATGCCCGCATCGTCAAGGCGGTGATGCGCGCGGCCGGTGCGTGAGGGAGGGGAGCCATGACGATTCACGCTTCTCGACGCGACGTGCTCAAGCGCGGCGGCGCCCTGGTCGTCAGCTTCTCGTTCGCCGGTGCTTCCGGCGAGACGTTCGCCCAGGGGGCCAAGCCCCTCGCGATCACCGAGGTCGACTCGTTTCTCGCGATCGATGCCCGCGGCGTGGTGACGGTCTATAGCGGCAAAGTCGATCTCGGGACCGGCGTTGCAACTGCACTGCCGCAGATCGTCGCGGACGAACTCGACGTGCCGCTCAACCGGATCAAGCTCGTCCAGGGCGACACTGCGCTCACGCCCGACCAGGGCACCACCTGGGGCAGCCTGTCGATCCAGGTCGGCGGCATGCAGCTGCGTAACGCCGCGGCGACCGCCAGGGCTGCGCTGCTCGAGGAGGCGGCCAAACGCCTGAACGCCAAGACGGAGGACCTCAGGGTTGTCGATGGCGTCGTCAGCGCCGGCGGCAAACGGGTGAGCTATGGCGAGCTGATCGGGGGCAAATCGTTCGCGCTGAAGCTCGATCATGCCAAACCCGCCGCCGGCAAGGATCCGAAGGACTACAAAGTGGTGGGCAAGCCGGTGCCGCGGGTCGACATTCCCGACAAAGTGACGGGGCGCTTCATCTACATGCAGGACTTCCGCGTGCCCGGCATGCTGCATGGGCGCGTCGTCCGCCCGCCCGCGATCGGCGCCACGCTCGAGAGCGTCGATGAGGCCTCAATCAAGAACGTCGCCGGCGTGGTCAAGGTGGTGCGCCAAGGCAATTTCCTCGGTGTCGTCGCCGAGAGCGAATGGGGTGCGATCAAGGCGGCGCAGAGGCTCAAGGCCTCGTGGTCGAAATCACAGATGCTGCCGGACGCGGCGAAGCTGTGGGATGAGGTGCGCGCGACCAAGGTTGTCAAAGACGAGGTGACGAGCAATGTCGGCAATACCGCCGAGGCCGTGAGCCAGGCGGGCGCCAAGACACTGAACGCTACTTACGACTTCGCCATCCACACCCACGGCTCGATCGGGCCATCCTGCGCCGTGGCGGAGTTCAAGGACGGCAAGCTGACCTCCTGGTCGGCCTCGCAGGCCACCCACAATCTGCGCAAGCAGCTCGCCACCATGTTCGGCATTCCCGCCGACAACGTGCGCTGCATCTATATCGAAGGCTCCGGCTGTTACGGCCGCAACGGCCACGAAGATGCGGCGGCGGACGCGGCGCTGCTGGCGAAAGCGGTCGGGCGGCCGGTGCGGGTGCAATGGTCGCGCGCCGACGAGCACGGCTGGGACCCCAAGGGCCCGCCGACGCTGATCGATCTGCGCGCCGCCATGGACGCGTCCGGTAATGTCACGGCGTGGGAATCCGAGTTCTTCATTCCGCAACAGACCGCCGGCAGCTTCCTGGTCCCGCTGACGCCGGCGTCGCTCGCCGGCCTGCCCCAGAAGGACGACGTCGCGCCGGGCAATATCTTCCAGAACTCGGCGATCGGCTACAAGTTCGCCAACGTCAAGACGGTCTGCCATCGGCTGGAGACGACGCCGTTCCGTCCGTCCTGGATCAGAACGCCCGGGCGGATGCAGAACACCTACGCCAACGAATGCTTCATGGACGAGCTGGCGGCCGCGGCCGGCGTCGACCCGGTCGACTTCCGCCTGAAATATCTCGATCCCAACGACAAGCGCGGGATCGAAGTCCTCGACCGGCTGGTCAAGCTCGCCAAATGGGACAAGCGAGCCTCGCCGCAGAAGCAGGCCGCCGGCAACGTGCTGCGCGGCCGCGGCATGAGCTACGTGAAATACGAGCTGGTGCGCACCTATATCGGCGCGGTCGCCGAGGTCGAG
>DATNNX010000114.1:0-3526 GCA_035601615.1 Xanthobacteraceae bacterium | reverse complement strand
ATCTGGCAACGACTGCTTGCTGAGCGGGATCGCGTTCGATCTCTCCGGCCGCGACGAGCGAGGCATACCGGGCGGAAGTGGAGTCGGCCATTTGCGTTTCGACTTATTGCGTTTCGACTTGGCAAAAAGGGAATTGGCAGGAAGGAGCGGCGAGGTCGCCCGTTACGAGGACAGGCAAGGAAGAGCAACCGACGTTTTGACGAGCACGGCTTGATTGCGACCATCTTCGCGCATTCGCGACCGCTCTCACGCACGTAGCAACGCCGTTCACGCGACAAGGGGATATCCCGCCTCCAGCACATAGGGACCGCCGCCGATAGAGGCGCGCGAGGAATACAACACGAAGCGCGACACCGAAAATGGCGGCGAGCGGAACGGCTGCCTGATCGAGAGAAAGTCGGCCACTTGGCGGCTCGACGTATCGCGCAGGCGGGCCAGTGTCACATGAGGCTTGTATCTACGGTCGGGCTCGAGTCCGACCCTCTGCATGATCCGCTCGTGGTCTGCTTGAAGCTCCACGAGTTCTGCCACCGCCGGAACCGCCGCCACGACGGCGCGCGGCCGGTTGCCCCCGAACGAGTCGAGGCCGTCAATGCGAAGATCGAACGCCGGCCGTGCCACCTTGCTGAGCAAATCGGCGATTTCCTCCGCCAGCGCATCGTCGACATCGCCGATGAAGCGCAGGGTTAAATGGTAGTTTTCCGGCTCGACCCAGCGGGCGCCGGGCAAACCGCCGCGCAGCCGCGCCATCGACTGCACGATTTCGGACGGAATTTCCAATGCGGTGAAGAGGCGGGGCATACAGAGAACTATGAGAGGGCGTCTTTCAATGTCAGGTTTCGCCGGCGTAATGCAAGCGTGACCCCCTCCCTTCCCTCCCCCGCTTGCGGGGGAGGGAAGGGAGGGGGTCAGTGCCACCGAGCCCCTTTCGCACGGGCGATCAACTCCTCGACCTGTGGCAATATATGATCGACGATCACCGCAACCCCTGCGGCAGTCGGGTGGAGCCCGTCACGTTGATTGAGCTTGGGATCGGCGGCGACGCCGGCGAGGAAGAATGGATACAGGATGGCGCCCGTTTGGACGGCGAGATCCGGATAAATCGCGTTGAAGGTGCGGCTGTATTCGGCGCCCATATTGGGGGGCGCCACCATACCGCACAACAGGACTGCAATCTTTCGCTCTTGCAAGCGACGAAGCATCGTGTCCAAGGCCTTGCGGGTGACCGCCGGATCGAAACCGCGCAGCGCATCATTGGCGCCAAGCTCCAAGATCACGGCATCGGTGCCGTCCGGAATCGACCAATCAAGCCGGGCCAATCCGCCTGCGGTGGTGTCTCCGGATACGCCCGCGTTCACGACATTGGCGGTGTGCCCCTTGGCCGTGAGCGCGCGTTGCAATTGCGCAGGAAATGCCTCGTTGGCCGGGAGGCCGTATCCGGCGGTGAGCGAATCCCCGAACGCCACGATATTGACGATGCGCTCAGCGGCCCACGGGTATGTGGTGACCAGCGCCATGCCGACGCCGAGGACGCATCGCCTTATGACGGCGGCGAGCCACCCGCCTCTCTTCATTCGCCGGCAGGATTTCCCATATGATCGCGGCGGCCTTGCCGAACCACACCAAGCCAAACGCAGAAGCGGAAACCCCATATGGATGACACCTCGTCAGGCACGAGCCCCCTTATACCGGCGATTTCCCTTGCGGGTGTCAACCTGTCGCTCGGGCAGGGAGCTGCACGCGTTCACATTCTCAAGGGCGTAACACTGAATATTGGTCGCGGCGAGGCGGTTGGCCTCATCGGCCCGTCCGGATCCGGCAAGTCGACGCTGCTGATGGTGATGGCGGGCCTCGAACGTCCGGACCAAGGCAGTGTGACCGTCGCGGGACAGGATATCGGCAAGCTCGACGAGGACGCATTGGCGCGATTTCGCGGCCGCCAGATCGGTATCGTGTTCCAGTCTTTCCATCTCATTCCGACCATGACGGCGCTGGAAAATGTTGCTGTCCCGCTGGAGCTTGCCGGCAAGCCCGACGCATTCGAGCGCGCCGCAACCGAGCTTAAGGCCGTAGGCCTCGGCGCGCGCATGGCCCACTACCCGGCCGAGCTTTCGGGAGGCGAACAGCAGCGCGTGGCGCTCGCGCGAGCGCTCGCACCCCGTCCCGCCATCCTGGTGGCCGATGAGCCGACCGGCAATCTCGACGAGGCCACCGGCAGAGAAATCATCGATCTGATGTTCGCGCGTTTTGCGGCTCATGCCATGACTCTGGTTCTGGTCACCCATGACGCCCCGCTCGCACGGCGCTGCGATCGCGTCATTCGCTTGCGCTCCGGGCACCTTCAAGAAGAGGTCGCGACCGCATGAATGCCCTGGCAAACTGGCCTAAATGGGCGCCGAGCAACAACTCCGGCGCCGGCTTGACATTTCGACTGGCGCTCCGCGAATTGCGCGGCGGACTGCGCGGTTTCTATATCTTCATCGCCTGCATCGCGCTCGGCGTCATGGCGATTGCGGCGGTCGGATCACTCGCCAACAGTCTCGCCGAGGGTCTCGCGCGCGAGGGCGGTGTGATCCTCGGCGGCGACGTTGCGTTTTCGTTGATTCAACGGGAGACCTCGACGGCTGAACGGGCGTTCCTCGCCTCCCGCGGTGAGCTGTCGGGCGTCGCCACCATGCGCGCGATGGCCCGCACCCGCGATGGGCGCGCTGCCCTCGTGGAGGTCAAGGCGGTCGATGGCGCCTATCCGCTTTATGGCAGCGTCGTAGCGGAGCCTGCAGGCGATCTCGCGACGTTGCTGGCGCAACGCGACGGCGCCTTCGGGGCGGTGGCTGATCCGGCCCTGCTGACGCGCCTGGACTTGCAGCCGGGAGCGCGCTTCACCATCGGCGCTGCCGCAATCGAGCTGCGCGCCGCACTAGTAAACGAACCGGACAAACTCACCGGCGGCATCGGGTTCGGCCCGCGGCTCCTGGTGAGCGAAGCGGCGCTGAGGGCTAGCGGGCTGCTGCAGCCGGGTAGCCTCGTGCGGTGGCGCTATCTCGTGCGGCTGCAGAACAACGCCGGGGACGACGCTGCAGCGCAAACGATCGAGGCTGCCAAGGCGCAATTTCCCGAGGCAGGATGGGAAATTCGCAGCCGCACGAATGCGGCGCCGCAGCTTGAACGCAATATCGAGCGGTTCTCCCAATATCTGAGCCTGGTTGGGCTGACTGCATTGCTGATAGGCGGAGTTGGCGTTGCCAATTCGGCCAAGCATTTTCTCGATCGCAAGCGCGACGTCATGGCGATCTTGAAATCGATCGGCGCGACCGGCTCACGGGTGGTAGCGATCTATTTCGTCGAGGTGCTCATCTTGGCCTCGATCGGAATAGCGATCGGCCTCGCAATTGGTGCGGCCTTGCCGTTTGCGGTCGCCGCCGTCTTCGGCGCGATCATGCCGCTGCCGCTCGCGCCGGCGTTCGATCCGGGCCAGCTGGCGCTCGCCGCGGCCTACGGCATGTTGACGGCGGCAACGTTCTCGCTC
>DATNNX010000113.1:0-21739 GCA_035601615.1 Xanthobacteraceae bacterium | reverse complement strand
GGCGGGGTCGAGCGCGAGGAATTCTTCGGCTGCCATGTTCGGCATGGAGAACGGATTGTGCGAGAAGTCTATTCTCTTCTCCTCTTCGTTCCATTCATACATAGGGAAATCAACGATCCAGCAGAACTCGAAGCGACCCTTCTGAATAAGGTTGAGGTCTTCTCCCACCTTAGTTCGAGCTGGCCCGGCGAATTTCACGAACGTCGTGGGATCTCCGCCGACGAAGAACACCGCGTCGCCAGCCTGCAGTCCGAGTTGCGCGCGGAGCTTCTCGGTCCGCTCGGGACCAAGATTCCTTGCGATCGGGCCAGCCGCCGAATTTTCAAGAAGTTTCCTTGCTTCAATGACGTGACCGTCATCCAATAACTTTTGAACCTTGTCGCGAAGGAGCTTTTCGTCTTCGCTAGACGTATCCAGCGTACCTTCGCTTCCGCGCCAGAATATGTACCCGAGGCCCGGCTGCCCCTCGCCTTGCGCCCATGAATTCATGCGGTCGCAGAACGCGCGCGAGCCGCCGCCTGGCGCAGGAATCGCCCATACAGCCGACTTCGCGCTCGTTTCTAAAATGCGCGCGAAGACCTTAAAGCCGGAGCCGCGGAAAATCTCCGAAACGTCTTGCATCTCGATCGGGTTGCGCAGATCCGGCTTGTCGGAGCCGTATTTGACCATCGCCTCCCGATAGGGAATGAGCGGAAACTTCTGCGAAATCGGCTTGCCGCCGGAAAACTCCTCGAACACGCCGCGCATGACCGGCTCGACGGCGTCGAACACGTCCTGCTGGGTGACGAAACTCATTTCCAAGTCGAGCTGATAAAACTCGCCGGGAGAGCGGTCCGCGCGCGCGTCCTCGTCGCGGAAGCAAGGGGCGATTTGGAAGTAGCGGTCGAATCCGGACACCATGATCAGCTGCTTGAATTGCTGCGGCGCCTGCGGCAGGGCGTAGAATTTCCCAGGATGAAGCCGTGACGGCACGAGGTAGTCGCGCGCCCCTTCGGGGGAAGATGCAGTCAGGATCGGCGTCTGAAACTCGAAGAACCCTTGTTCCTTCATTCGCCGCCTGATCGAGTCGATCACGGCGACGCGGGTCATGATGTTTCGATGCAACCGCTCGCGGCGCAAGTCGAGAAACCGGTATGTCAGCCGGATTTCTTCGGGGTATTCCTGCTCGCCGAATACCGGCATCGGCAGCTCAGCGGCGGGCCCGAGCACCTCGATCTCGCGGATGTAGACTTCGACGGCACCGGTCGGCAGTTCCAGATTTTCGGTGCCGGCGGGACGCTGGCGCACCTTGCCGTCGACCCGGACCACCCATTCCGAGCGCAGCATCTCGGCCGTCTTAAACGCGGGCGAGTCGGGGTCCGCCACCACCTGGGTGATGCCGTAATGATCGCGCAGGTCGATGAACAGCACGCCGCCATGATCGCGGATGCGGTGGCACCAGCCGGAAAGCCGCACCTCCTTGCCGATGTCGCTTGCGCGAAGCGCGCCGCCGGTGTGGGTGCGATAGCGATGCATGCCGATGTCCCTCGATGCGCGCGGAAAGGCACATGTGCCGGCTCCCTTGTCAAGAACGAGCCCGGGGCTTGACGACACAGTTCAGCCTCGCTCGATGCGGCTATCCCGCGTGACGCTGGGCCGGAGGTCTCGACACCGCAGCGCCGATCTGCACACTCGGCTTGCCGGGTTGCGAGCTTCGAAAATCATGGCCAAGGCGAAGCAGTCTCAGACGCCTTCTGCCGACGCGAGCGCGCGCATGACGACGGCCGAAGCGACCGTGGCCGCGCTCATCACCCACGGCGTCGACACGATCTACGCCTTGCCAGGCGTGCACAACGACTCCTTCTTCGACGCCCTGTTCAAGGCTGCCGACCGCATCCGCGTTGTTCACACACGGCACGAACAAGGCGCAGCCTATCTCGCCCTCGGCGCAGCCCTGGCGACCGGCAAGCCCCAGGTCTACTCGGTAGTGCCTGGGCCCGGCTTACTCAATTCCGCGGCTGCATTGCTCACGGCTTACGGAATGAACGCACCGGTGCTCGCGCTCGTGGGGCAAATCCCGCAATCCGCGATTGGGCGGGGCCTTGGGCACCTGCACGAGATTCGCGACCAGGCAGGCATCATTGCCCGTGTGGTCGATTTCTCCGCGCGCATTCGCGCGCCATCACAGGCCGCAGAGCTCGTCGCACGTGCCTGGCAGGCGATGCGCACAGCCCGGCCCGGCCCGGCGGTGCTGGAATGCGCCATCGACGTTTGGGGCCGCAGCGCGACTGTCCCGGTGGCTGCGCCGGTTCTAACCGCGCCGCAAGAGCTAATCGACGAGGATGCGCTTCGTGACGCCGCTCAGCGCTTGGCTGCCGCCAAACGCCCGCTGATCGTTGCCGGCGGCGGCGCGCAAGGTGCGGCCGCCGAAGTCGCCCAGTTATCGGAGCTGTTGCAAGCGCCGGTGCTCGCCTATCGGCGCGGTCGCGGCGTGCTCGACAGCCGCAATCCCCTCAGCGTTACCCTGCCGCTCGGCCGCGAATTGTGGGGCGAAGCCGACGTGGTGGTCGGTGTGGGAACGCGACTTTTCTATGGTTATACGCAATGGGGCATCGATCCCGATCTCGCCATCATTCGCATCGATGCCGATGCGGACGAGCCGGAAAGGTTTGCACCACCCGCGGTGGCACTCATCGGCGATGCCAAACCGATCTTACGTCATCTGATCGATGCGCTAGCGACCCAGCATCGGCGTTCTCGCCGTGCAGAAATGGAGGAGCGGCAAGCCAAGATGCGCCGGCGCCTCGAGAAGCTCGCCCCACAACTCGCTTTTCTCGAGGCAATCCGCGCAGAGCTTCCCGAAGATGGCATTTTCGTCGACGAAGTCACGCAGATCGGTTTTTCCGCCCGGCTCCTGCTTCCGGTGTACAAACCGAGGACCTTCCTTTCGCCGGGCTATCAGGACAACCTCGGCTGGGGCTATGCCACCGCCCTCGGTGCACAGCACGCGCGGCGCGATGTACCAGTACTGTCGATCACGGGTGACGGCGGCTTTCTCTTCACCTCGAACGAGCTTGCGACCGCAGTCCATCATCGGATTCCGTTGAGCGTGGTCGTGTTTAACGATGGCGCCTTCGGGAATGTGCGGCGCACTCAAGAGGAGCAGTTCGGCAACCGCGTGATCGCCAGCGATCTCACCAACCCCGATTTCGTGCGCTATGCCGAGAGCTTCGGTGCTGAGGCGGAGCGTGCGCGCAGTCCACAAGAGCTGCGGGCGGCGCTCAAGCGCGCATTCAAGCGCCGCGACGGACCAACCCTCATCGAAGTGCCGGTCTCGCAAATGCCCTCACCCTGGGAATTCATCCACATGCCGCGCGTGCGGGGCTAATGGGCGAACTCGCTCACGGGCGGATCGGTCCGCGCCACAGTATGCCCGCCGGACTCGGCAGCATCGACGCCTGTCCCCAACACCTTCCTGCGCCCCTGACAAAACGGGCGCTCTGCGCTATTTAGCCCCCCATGCAGCCGATCACGACGACCAAGAAACTCGCGGACGCCTGCGCGCGCCTGGCGCGGCATCCCTTCGTCACGGTCGACACCGAGTTCTTGCGCGAAAGCACCTATTACCCCCGGCTTTGCGTCGCGCAGATGGCGAGCCTCGAAGAGGCGGTCGTTATCGACGCCCTTGCCGTGGGGATCGATTTTGCTCCCTTTTTCGCGCTGATGGCGAACGAGAATGTCATCAAGGTCTTTCATGCCGCCCGCCAGGACATCGAAATTTGCTGGCACGAAGCCGGTATTATCCCTTCACCTATCGTCGACACTCAGGTCGCCGCCATGGTGCTGGGCTATGGCGATTCGATCTCTTACGACCAGCTCGTGCAGCGCATCACCGGAGACACCCTGGACAAATCGCATCGCTTCACCGACTGGACGCGTCGGCCGCTCAGCGAGGCGCAACTCGCCTATGCGATCTCCGACGTCACACACCTGCGCGATGTCTATCTCAAGCTCTCCGCTGATCTGGAAAAGCGCGCACGCACCGATTGGATGCGCGAGGAAATGAAGGTGCTCACCTCGCCTACCACCTATCGCTTCGAGCCGGAGCATGCCTGGGAACGCCTGAAGACGCGGGTACGCAAGCCCAAGGAGCTTGCCGTGCTCATCGAGGTCGCCGCTTGGCGCGAGCGCGAGGCGCAGGAGCGCGACGTGCCGCGCGGGCGCGTGCTCAAGGACGACGTCATCAGCGACATCGCGGTCCAGGCGCCCACGACCACCGAACGGCTCGCGGCCCTGCGCTCCCTGCCCAGGGGCTTCGAGCGCTCGAAATGGGGCGAAGCGATCGTCGAGGCGGTCCGGCGCGGGCTCGCGCGCGACCCAAAAACGCTGCCGCGGCTCGACCGCCCCAGGCCGCCCGTCAACGGGCAGGCTACCGTGGAGCTGCTCAAGGTGTTGCTGCGCATGACCGCGGAACGGCATGGGGTTGCCGCCAAGGTAATCGCCACCGTCGACGACCTCGACCGCATCGCCGCCGACGATGAAGCCGATGTCCCGGCCATGTCCGGTTGGCGGCGGGAGCTATTCGGCAACAAGGCGCTCGCACTCAAGCAGGGGCGGCTCTCGCTCGCAATCGAGAAAGGCCGTGTCGTTGCGGTGGAGCGTGACTGATCCCGGTTGCGAGGAAGCCGCCATGAAAACACGTGCCGCCGTTGCACTCGAAAAGGGCAAGCCGCTGACGGTCATGGACGTCCAGCTGGACGGGCCGAAAGCCGGCGAAGTCCTTGTCGAGGTGAAAGCCACCGGCATCTGTCATACCGACGACTTCACGCTTTCCGGCGCCGATCCGGAAGGTCTGTTTCCAGCGATCCTGGGCCACGAAGGCGCCGGCATAGTCGTCGATGTGGGGCCGGGCGTGGCGAGCGTCAGGAAAGGAGACCACGTCATTCCGCTCTACACGCCGGAATGCCGGCAATGCCCGTCATGTTTGTCACGCAAGACCAATCTATGCACCGCCATCCGGGTGACGCAGGGCCAAGGCGTGATGCCCGATGGCACTTCCCGCTTCTCGATCGACGGGAAGAAGTTGCACCACTATATGGGCACATCGACTTTCTCGAATTTCACCGTGCTGCCCGAGATCGCGGTCGCCAAGATTCGCGAGGATGCTCCCTTCGACAAGGTCTGCTACATCGGCTGCGGCGTCACCACCGGGATCGGCGCCGTTCTCAACACTGCCAAGGTGGAGCCCGGCTCTAGCAGCGTCGTCTTCGGGCTCGGCGGCATCGGGCTCAATGTCATCCAGGGGCTGCGGCTTGCCGGCGCTGACATGATCATCGGCGTCGACATCAACCCGGCGAAGAAGCAATGGGGCGAGCGTTTCGGCATGACCCATTTCGTCAATCCGAAAGAGGTCGGCGGCGACTTGGTCGCGCATCTTGTCAACATGACAAAGCGCGGTGCCGACCAGATCGGCGGCGCCGACTATACGTTCGACTGCACCGGCAATGTCAGCGTCATGCGGCAGGCCCTGGAGGCGTGCCATCGCGGGTGGGGTCAGTCCATCATCATCGGCGTCGCCCCCGCGGGAGCGGAAATCGCCACCCGACCGTTCCAATTGGTCACCGGCCGGGTCTGGAAGGGTACCGCATTCGGAGGCGCGCGCGGCCGCACCGACGTGCCCAAAATCGTCGATTGGTACATGGACGGCAAGATCGAAATCGATCCGATGATCACGCACACGATGGCGCTCGCGAACATCAACAGGGGGTTCGAGCTGATGCACAAGGGCGAGAGCATCAGGAGTGTCGTGGTATATTGAGCGTGGGCAAAACTCGATCGGTGCAATAGGTCCGAGGATCGGGAGCTCAGAGAATCCGGGCGCTTTACCGGTTCGGACGGATCCGCTGTAGAAATTCCCATGTGGGAACCCCACTCAGCCCGCCGACAGCGCCACTGAGGTAACTCGGAATGTCCGAGCTGAAAAGCCAGTGCCAGAACAGCCCGACAAGGTAGCTGCTCAGCAGCATGACCGCCAACGTGATCAGCAATCGCTGCCAGATCGGCACGGCATTCTCCTCCTGCCAACCTCCGCTGTGGCTGGTTTAGGGCCGAAGATGACATACAACGCCGGACCGCCTTCTGCTCGACCGGCGCGTCGGGGTTGACAAGCTACCGCGACTCCGGACAGGCCGCTCGTCACCCCGTCTCCATCGCCGGCTCGCGGCCGATAAGCCGGGCGAGCTGGCGCAGCCGCACGAATACCCGCTCCCCGGCGAGCGCCTCTAAGCCATTGTCGAAGCGCAGCACCAATCGACCGCGCTCGACCACCATCGGCGTCCTCGGCAGCACGCCAGTGGTCGAGGCGGAGACGAGATAGGCGACGCGCAGCGCCGCGCCGAGCACCCGCGCACGATCGAGCACGCGAGTCGAAGCGAGCTCGCGCAGCCGAGGCGAGAGTTCCTCGTCAACTAGCCCAACGTGCCGGAAGAACACGGCGAGGGCAATAAAGGTACGTCCGGGGTGATCAACGGCGACGAACGCGGCATTGGCGATGATGTTGAGCGATTGCTCGCCGCGGTAATCGGGATGCGCCCGCCACCCGATATCGGCGAGCAGGCATGCTACGTGACGCAATCGCTGCTCCTCCGCGGTCTCTTCGAGCCCGGAAGACGCCATGAACCGGTCAGTCCAGGCGATCAACTCCTCGCCATGGGCGGGCGAACGCGAGCGCAGTACGTTGAGCTCGCTTGCCGCCGCGATCAACGGATCCTTGTCGCGCTCTTTGAGCTCGAGCATCGAATAGAGCAAGCCCTCACGCACACCGAGCGCGGAGATGACGATGTCCTTGGGTCGGGCAATCCGCACTAGGTTCTCGAGCACCAGCGCCGCATAGGCGAGCAACGGCCGTCGCGCATCGGCCACCACCTCGATTTGCGAAAGCATCTCGGGATCCACGCGGTGTACGAGACTGGAGAACTCGAACGCCTCCCGCGCGGGCATCACGTAGCCGTGCATGACGTGCAGCGGATAACCCGTCTGCCACATGTGCAGCCGAGCCAAGGCGCGCCAAGTTCCTCCGATCGCATAGAAAGTGCGGCCTTTTCCGCTTTCGAGCAGGCTCGCGTCATCGAGCGTCGCCCGCACGATCTTTTCCGCCTTCTTGATCGACTTCGACGAAACGTCCTGCAGCGCAAGGCCTCCCAGCGGCAGCGTCAAACCGGCCTTGATGCGTTGACCCTGCACTTCGGTCAGCTCGAGCGAGCCGCCGCCCAGATCGCCGACGATGCCGTCCGGCTTGTGGAAGCCGGACACCACGCCAAGAGCGGATAACTCGGCCTCGCGCTTGCCGGAGAGGACATCAATCTTGGTGGCGCAAATGTGTTCGGCCTCGGCGACGAACGCCTTGCCGTTTTCGGCCTCTCGGCATGCCGCGGTAGCGATCGCCCACAGTTTGGCGACCTCCATGCGCTCGCATAGGGCACGAAACCGCGGCAACGCAGCCAATGCCTTCTCGACCGCATCGGCGGCGAGAAGACCGGTCGTTTGCACCTCGCGTCCGAGGCCAGCCAGAACTTTTTCGTTGAAGATCGGGGTCGGGCTGCGAGTGAGGCCTTCGTACACAACCAGCCGCACGGAATTCGAGCCAATGTCGATCACCGCGACCGGCGGCCCGTAATCGAGACGACCTTGCGCGATATTCATGGCGGGTCGATGCCGCTTACGAGCGGTCGAGACGGCGTATAAGGCTTCGCGGGGATGATTCTTTGAGCGATTTGCCACGGCCCGACAGACTCGGATTGGTCATGAAGTATTTATGAGCGTTGAAAGGCTCCTCGCCCTCGGCTGGTTTTATGCGATTCGAGGTGCCGTCGGGTAGCAATTTCCAACTTTGCTCATTGTCCTTGAGATTCGCCATCATGATTTGATCGAGCACTTGCTCGTGCACGGTGGCATTGAGGATTGGGCACAATACCTCGACGCGGCGGTCGAGATTGCGCGGCATCACGTCGGCGGAGGAGATGTATACCGCCGCCTTTGGGTGCGGCAGCCCGCGCCCGGTGCCGAAGCAGTAGATGCGGCTGTGCTCGAGGAAGCGACCGACGATCGATTTGACCCTGATATTCTCGGACAGCCCGGGCAGGCCGGGCCGCAAGCAGCAGATACCGCGCACGACGAGCTCGACGGCAACGCCGGCCCGCGACGCCTCATAAAGTAGGTCGATGATCTCGGGATCGACCAGTGCATTGTCCTTGATCCAGATCGCGCCCGGACGACCTGCCCTGGCATGCGCGATTTCCTGCTCGATGTGCTCGCAGATGCGCTCGCGCAGCGTGAGCGGGGAAACCGCCATGCGCTCGAGCGCGGCTGGCTCCGCATAGCCGGTCACATAATTGAAAATATGTGCGACGTCGCGCGCGATGACAGGATCGGAAGTGAAGAACGAGAGATCGGTATAGATTCGCGCGGTAACCGGATGATAGTTGCCCGTTCCGACGTGCACATAAGACGCAAGCGCCCCACCCTCGCGCCGCACAACCATCGACAATTTGGCGTGAGTTTTGAGCTCGATAAAGCCATAGACGACCTGGGCGCCAGCGCGCTCCAGCGCGCGCGACCAGCGGATATTGGCTTCCTCGTCGAACCGCGCCTTGAGCTCGATCAACGCGGTGACCGATTTTCCCGCTTCGGCAGCCTCGACGAGCGCGCGCACGATGGAAGATTCGGCCGATGTCCGGTAGAGCGTCTGCTTTATTGCGACCACATCGGGGTCGCGCGCGGCCTGCTGCAGGAACTGGACGACGACATCAAACGACTCGTAAGGATGATGAACGACGAGGTCTTTTTGGCGGATGGCCGCGAAACAGTCTCCCGCGTGATCGCGAATGCGCTCGGGATAGCGTGGATTGTAGGGCACGAATTCGAGATCAGGACGATCTACGGCCATCAACTGCGAGAGCTCGTTGAGCGCCAAAACACCGTCGACCAGGAAAACCTCGTCGTCAGCGCACGCCAGGGCCCGTTGCACGAATCGGCGCAACTCCACAGGCATGGCAGCTTCAATCTCGAGCCGGATGACCGATCCGCGCCGCCTGCGCTTGAGCACGGTCTCGAACTCACGTACCAGATCTTCCGCCTCCTCCTCGATCTCGACCTCGGAATCGCGAATGACACGGAAAGGACCCTGCCCTTTTACGGCGTAGCCTGGGAAGAGACGGCCGATAAACAGACCGATCACCTGCTCAAGCGTGATCACACGGGCGGTAGATGCTCCTTCCGCACTCGGCAGGCGGACGAAGCGGTCGAGCTTATTCGGCATTCGGATGAGCGCGTTCATCGCCTTGCCGTCGCTCGCCCGCGCGAGCTGCAGCGCAATGGTGAAGCCGAGATTCGGGATGAAGGGGAAGGGATGTGCGGGATCGATGGCGAGCGGAGTGAGTAGGGGGAAGATGTGCCGAAGGAAATGATCTTCGAGCCACGTCTTCTCTTTCTTGGTCACCTCCGGGCCTTCGGTGAGTATGATGCCGTGTTCGGCCAACATCTGCCGAAGCTCGCGCCAACGCTTCTGCTGGTCACTCGCGAGCGCGCCCACGGCCTCGCCAATCCGGGTGAGTTGTTCAGCTGGAGTGAGCCCGTCCGGGCTCTTGAGCGTGAGGCCGGCGCGCAGCTGAGCCTTAAGGCCGGCAACGCGAACCATGAAGAACTCGTCGAGATTATTGGCCGAGATCGACAGAAACCGGACACGCTCGAGCAGAGGATGGGCTTCGTTTGCCGCCTCTTCGAGGACGCGCCGGTTGAATTGGAGCCATGACAACTCACGATTGATGAACCGCTCCGGGCTCGCGACGAGATCAATGGCCGCACTCGGTTCGACCGCGCCCAGGCTGGCGTCGGCTTCTTCTTTCACAACAATGACTTGGCTGCGGTTAGCCATGGCCGAGCGGTTCTGATGAGGGGCGCAATCTCGCCGTCATTCGTGACGACGATGTGACATAAGGCCCCGCCCTCAACGAGCCGTCAAGGCTCGAACGTGCGCAGGATTTCGGCGGCCAATGCCCTGGTTAATGGCCGCTTCCGGCGCATGGCTTCGGCATCGAGCAGCGCTACGAGCGCGCGCGCCGCGGCAAAAGACCGTTCGATGCGTGTCGCCACATAGCCTATCAGGCCGTCATCCACCGGGAGTTGCCGATCGGAGAACAACTTGAGCAGCACCGCGCGCAAGAGCCTATCGTCAGGCGGCGCCATGGCCACAACCGGGAGCGCCTTGAGGCGGGAGGTGAGGTCGGGAATACCAAGGGTCGCCGGCGCGCTCCGCGCGGTGAGCAGGACGAACGCTTCCTGTTCGCGCGCCAGATTGAGAAGGTGGAAAAGCGCCCTTTCCTCGAACGATCCGGCAGCGAGGTCTTCCACCACCAGCGCGCCGGTCGCGAGCGCCGCCGGCACGCTCGCTTCCTCCAGCGCACGCGCCGCGATCAGACGCGCGCCCGTCGCATGCGCCCAGATCGCCGCGAGGTGGCTCTTGCCTGAACCTTCCGGGCCGGTGAGCATGACAGTTCGGTGCGACCAGTCCGGCCACGCGTCGATAAGGGCAAGCGCCACCGCGTTCGACGGTCCGCTCAAAAAATCCTCGCGCGCAAAACTCTCGGTATGACGCAGTGCAAGGGCGAGTTGACGCGGATGAGCGGACATCACCGAGGCTTGTTCCCCGTATACAGGGGGCTCGCGAAATACCGCCGCAAGGCGAAGCGCAACACCACTGCAATCGCCGCACCAAGCGGCACCGCGATCAAAAGCCCGACGAAGCCGAACAGATAACCAAAGGCAAACATCGCGAAAATCAGCCACACCGGATGCAATCCCACACGCTCGCCCACGAATTTAGGCGAGACGATGTTGCCCTCGATGAATTGACCGACCAAAAAAATGGCGACGACGAGCGTGATCCGCTTCCAATCCGGCCAAAATTGCGCTATCGCGACGCTCGCCGCCAGCATCAGTCCGGTCATTGAGCCGATATAGGGAACGAAGGTGATCACGCCGGCGACAAGACCGATGAGCAGCCCGAAATCCAGCCCTACCAGCATTAATCCAACCGCATAGTAACAGCCGAGCACGAGACAGACGCCGAGTTGTCCCCGGAGAAAACCGCCGATTGCCGCGTCGATTTCGCGGGCGAGCTGGCGCACAGTCTCGCGCTGGTGCACCGGCACCCAGCTGTCCACCCTGTCGATCATCGGATGCCAGTCGCGGATCAGATAAAAAGTCACCACCGGCATGACGATGAGCACGGACGCGAATGAGACCAGCGCCTTTCCGCCGGTCCACAACGAATAAGAAAAGCTGAGAAGCCAGCTAGCAACCTGACCGACGAGATCGGAAACGGTCTTGTTGGGCTCGGCGCCACCGATCCAGTTCAACCAGGGCAGGTTTGTATCGACAATAAGCTCTTTCACGCGTTTGAAATACTCGGGAATGTGGGAGATGAAGGCGGTGCCCTGCTGCAATAACAGTGGAACGAGCAGCAGCATCAGGACGATGAGCGAGACCATTAGCGCGCCAACGATGAAAAGCGCGGCGACGGTGCGGTTGATCCCGAGCCGCTGAGCGCGGTCGGCAAGGGGCGCGAGGACATAAGCAAGGGCGATCCCGGTGACAAAAGGAAGCAGAACGTCGTGCAGCAACCACAGGGCCGCCGCCAGCACCACAAAGGTGGCTAACCAAAATGCGAATTGACGGCCATTGACCATCCGACCACTCACCCCGGGAGATACTCGCGCCCTCACGGGCCCATTTCAGCCGTGTTCACGTGGCGCACCCACTCGGCGAGGTAGAAGGCAATAGAAATCAACGTCAAGGCCGTGACTAATGCAGTCAGCAACATAACGGCAACGGCTGCATCGAACTCGAATCCGCGTGCGGCCATAATCACGCAAGCGAGCGCAATTTGCGCAACAGTATTGAGCTTGGAGACGAGAAGAGGCTTGAGTGTCACGGGCTTGTCCACCACCCACGACAAAATCACCGCGCTCACGATCATGATATCGCGCGAGACGACGAGGATAACTAGCCAGCCTGGAACAGCGTCCGCGATGCCGAGGGCGACATAGATGGAAACGAGCATCGCCTTATCGGCAAGCGGATCGAGGTAGGCACCCAACTCGGTTGCCATGCCGAATCGCTTGGCGAGATATCCGTCGACCGCATCGCTGATCCCGGCGGCAAGAAACAGCACGAAGGCGATGCGCATCTCGCCGGCCATGATCGTCCAGACCACGACCGGCACCAATAGGATGCGGCCCAGTGTAATGAGATTCGGAATGCTCAAATCTGCGCCCCGGCTCGGTCCGCGCGCGCCCCGTCCTCACCAGCGGTCGTCGTATGCGGCCATGCGGCGGTCAGTATAGCCGCGATCAGGCCATTGCACAGGCGCGGATTTCCAAGTACGCAAGCGCGCGCGAAGGAGCGCGAGGCAGATACAATCTCGACTCCCAGCCGCGGGATTGAATCGGGTGATCGGATGCTGGCCGCGATCAAGCCCGGGCGGGCGGGCTCCTGCTACGGCCGACCGTGGAATGCTTCGACGCTTCTAGTGCTCGCATGACCAAGAAGCGTGTCGCCGTCCTGATATCCGGCCGTGGTTCCAATATGGCGTCGCTGGTCGAGGCGGCGAACGAGCGCTCCTATCCCGCCGAGATCGTGCTCGTGGTGTCGAACAATCCGCAAGCGCCGGGGCTTGCGCACGCCGCGGCGCATGCAATTCCAACGTCCATGATCGACCATCGCCCATACGGCAAAGATCGTGTGGCCTTTGACCGAGCGCTTGACGCCGTGCTCGAGGAGCATCGCGTGGAACTGGTTTGTCTGGCTGGTTTCATGCGGTTGTTGACACCAGATTTCGTACTGCGGTGGCAAGGTCGGATGCTCAACATCCACCCGGCCCTCTTGCCCTCGTTTCCCGGTCTCGATGCGCACGGCCAAGCGCTCAAGGCGGGGGTGAAAATCTCGGGCGCGACCGTTCATTTCGTCGCGCCGGAGGCGGACGCCGGCCCGATCGTCGCACAGGCTGCGGTGCCCGTGCGTGACGATGACACCGCCGAAACACTCGCCGCTCGTGTCCTTGAAGCCGAGCATCACATATACCCCCTGGCGCTCAGGCTCTTGGCGGAAGGGCGAGTGAAGCTGATCGGCAATCGATGCCACATTGCGGGGACCTATCCCGCCGCAGGCGCGTTAGTCGTCCCCGCGGAGGCGTAACTGCGCCCGCAGGCTGGAAGAGAAATAGAAGTGCCCGGTTCTAATCAGCCGCTGTTACCCGGCTGTTCCGATGCAGCGACAAAAACAAACCCCCGGCGCAAGGCCGGGGGCTACGGGAAAACTCGTTGGTCGGGTGACCGACCTTCCCGCCACGTCAGGACACCTTGAGATTCTCCGCTGATGTCTTGCCGCGATTGGTCACGAGCTCGTATTCGACAGTCTGACCCTCGTTGAGCGTGCTGAGGCCAGCGCGCTCGACCGCAGAGATGTGGACGAACACGTCCTTGTCTCCGCTCGAAGGCTGAATGAACCCGTAGCCTTTAGTGGGGTTGAACCATTTGACGGTGCCCTTCTGCATCGTCTGTCTCCTAGTCAGTGAAGTCTCGAGTGAGCGAAACGCGACCGCATCGCTACGGACCGCGCCACAACCCGGGTTTTGGGAAGATCCGAAACGAATGCGGCCTCTCGGCACGCAGCGGCCGGAGCGGCCAAAATCCGAATTGGGGCACAACAAATACGAAAAATGCGGCCTTAGCAAGGCTTTCGAGCCGCGTTGCAGAGCCAGGAAACCGCCCATCAATCGACTGCGCGCCGAAGGGGGCACCGGGCGATCGGCACCCCCGGTCCTGGCGCCGCTAGCAATGGCGCGGAATTTCCCACGTTGATTTGTGTTATCATCGATTGCTGCAATGCCAATTGTGGGGGAAGCGCATGAGCACAATGACATCGAACCTAGCTGCTGTTCCGGCAGGCGAGCCGAAGCCGGTCATTCCACCCCTTGCCTCGTTTTACTCGCACGCCCGCGACCTCGGGTGGCTCGTCGTGCGCCTCACGGCCGGTGGAATGCTGCTGGCCCACGGCATCATGAAAGTGATGCCCATGGCGGAAAGGGGGGTTGCCGCGACCATCGAGGCGTTCGCCGCGGGTAGCATGGCGCGCCGCGGGATCGAGCCTGCACTCTATGCCGCCTATGCGGTCTTCTTCATCGAGACGATTGGCTCGGTACTGATCATCCTTGGGCTGTTCACGCGGTTGATAGCGGCAGCGGCGGCCATCGAGTTCGCCGTCATCACTTTCCTTGCGCACTGGCCGGTGGGCTTCGCGTGGTCGAGAGGAGGGTGGGAGTACCCGCTGTTCTGGGGGCTGATTCTCTTCGCCATCGCGCTACGTGGCGGCGGACCCTATTCGCTCGACCGCAAGCTCGGTTGGGAGCTGTAGCCGAGTGGGCTTACTACTTTGCGTTCGTGTTGGCGCAGAAGCCCGGGTGTGCCGATCAGACTTTTTCCTGCTCGATATGCCATTGGCTCCGCGCGATGGCATAGGCGACAACCATCACCGCGAAGACCGCGCCCCGGACGCTCCATATCCTTACGAGATCTGGGTTGGCACCGCCGAGCAAACTGTCGCTGACCCTGTCCACGACAATCCATATCAGCAGCGCAATGCCCGCAAGGATTTCGTCTAGCATCAAGCGGCGATGCTTGCCGACTAGGATGTAGCCCGCGACGATGACGATAATTCCGCCGACTGGCCCGCCCCATATATGCAGTTCGTGCAGCGCGGGCTCACTGAGCCAGAGATCCAACGCCGAATCGGCGGCCATGACGTCGCCCGCGATCCAGCCGAGAAGCGCGCCGCCGCCCCAGACCAGGACGCGGTAGCGCTCCAGGAGTGCCATCAGGATCGCGCTGCCGACGACGATCAGTGGGACGCTGGTGGCGAGGCCAAAGATGATGAGCGTTGCCTTCATGGCTGAGGCATGAGCGATGTCGACAAGCGCCGCGGCACTCTCGGCCGATGCCGCAATCGCGATCACATTGTCCAGGCTCATCACGATGTCAGCGATGGCGACAATCCGCACCGCTCGCCAGAGGGTTTGCGCGCTCTCGACCCCTTGGTCCTCGCCGTCGACATCCTCCGCGACGAGCTTGATCGCGACGTAGAAGAGCAGTGCCCCGCCAACCAACTTTAGGTAGGGATAGGTCATCGCCTGGGCGATGACGAGCGTGAAGATGACGCGCAGCAGCACTGCCACCCCGGCGCCGAGGATCATGCCCCACAGTCGTTGCTTCGGCGGGAGTGTGAGACACGCCATCGCAATGACGACGGCGTTGTCGCCCGACAGGATAATGTTGACGAAGATGATCTGAAGCACCCCGATCCAGAACGGACCGTGCGCCATATCTTGCAACATAAAGTCCACCGGCTTCCCCTTGGTTACCTGTCCACGCGGTTGTCCGACCTATTCAAAGCGGGTCCCGGCGCCCAATCGCGGCGCGCGTCTAACCTACCGGCCTCTCCCGTGTCTTGACCAGCGTCTGAGCGTGGCGAAAGGTCACCCCGTGCCGGGCATCTCACCCGACCATTTCGTTGCCAGAAAAGAATTGAGCAATTTCCTGTTGCGCTGTATCGGCTGCATCCGAGCCGTGTACTGAATTCTCGCCGATCGATTTGGCGTAAGTTTTGCGGATGGTGCCTGCTGACGCCTTGCCGGGGTCGGTGGCACCCATGACCTCTCGATACCTGGCGATGGCATTCTCACCTTCGAGCACTTGCACGACGACCGGCCCCGAGGTCATGAAATCGACGAGCTCGCGGAAGAAGGGCCGTTCGCGGTGGACTGCGTAGAACGTTTCGGCCTGTTCGCGGCTGATGCGCGTGCGTTTCTGCGCGACGATGCGTAGTCCCGCGCGCTCGATCATATCGTTGATCGCACCGGTCAAATTGCGCGCGGTTGCATCGGGTTTAATGATTGAAAAAGTGCGTTCGATCGCCATTGGTTTGTTCTACGTGAAAGAAGGGCGAAGGGTTGGATCGCGGCGGCTTATAGTGAGCGTGCCGTAGTGCGGCAACTGCGACCGAAGCGCGATGTTGCCGGCTAGCTCGCCTCCCGGCGGCACCGCGGGGCCGCCTTGTCATACGAGTGCGAGGAGGCGCGCCGGCCCCCCGGTTGCGTCCTTCACCTTCGCCAAACCCACGACCAGCAAGGTGCCGGAGGCCGGCACCTTGTCGAGATTGGCAACATTTTCCAATCCCCAACGGCCGGACGGCAACCAAGCGCGGTGAACTTTGAAATCCGTCGAAGGACCGTGGTCGAGCGACAGCGTGTCGACCGCTAAACCCATCACGTTGCGCTCCCTCATCAGCCACTCGGCCGCCTCGAGGCTGAAGCCCGGAAAATGGAACACGCCGGATCCATCCTTGCCGGTGAACTTAGCGGGGTTGCCCACGTGCTGCGCCCAACCGGATTGCATCGCGACACAACAATGGTCGGGCAATCGACGATGCTTTTTCTCCCAGCCTGCGAGATCCTCACGCGTGAGCAAGTAATCGGGATTCTGGGCCGCCTTGACGGCCACATCGATCACCGCCAGCGGCAGGACAAGCGCGGCCGCTGGAATTTTGTCGACCGTGGCACCGGATTGCGAGAAGTGGATCGGTGCGTCCAAGTGCGTGCCCGCATGTTCGATGAGCCGCCACCAATAAAGATTGAAGCCATCTTTCGTGAGGTCGAATTTCTTCTCCATCTCGATGCCCGGCACACCGGAGAAGGTCGGGAAGTCGGGGGACATGGTATGAGTGAGATCGACGGCCGAGGTGAAGCTGCGCGTGGACGCTGCGCCGGCCGTGTCCGGCGCAGCCGCTGCGGCGGCGAAGGAGGCCGCGAGCGCCCCCTTGACGAAACGCCGTCGCGAGAGCGCGCGTCGGACTGCTTCCTGACACCCGGGAACGCACATGCCAACCCTCCATCTGATCGGCCGCCCACCTCGCCGAGTGCAACATTGGCGCTGGCAAGGACCATGCACAATCGGGCAGCGCATGTCCGGGCTTTGCCCAAATTGACCGCGAGTAATGGGGCGGCGCGTGCTGCCGCTGATATCCGGACCGGATCACGTGCCGGCCGGCTTCTTCACTGGCGCCTTCTGCGCTTTTGCCGGGGCGGGCGGCGGAGCGGGCGCGCGCTCGATCGAAACCAGGCGGCCGCCCGCGAAGCGGTAAATCCCTGGCCAAGGGCCGCGGAGATAGGTGAGCGTCACAACGCGCTCCCCGCGATCATCGGAGCCGAAATCGATCTTTTCAACAGGCCCTGCGCGCCGCACCACGTCGCACTCCGTCATTTGCAGCGCGATCCCGCCGGTGACAGGCGCGGCCCCTGACGTCGTCGAATCGTTGCCGGCCTGGTCAGCTTCTCCGGCACACTGGCCCGCCGCGTTGACCAGATCCCCTGCCGTTACTGGTCGCAGCACGAAATCGCTTTTGCCGCCGGAAAAGGTTGCCCAGTCCGGTTTGCGCAGCAACGTTTCAGGTTTGGGAACGAGCGTGACGTTGTTGAGGCCAAGATCCGAGGAGCATGCAGCCACAGCGGAGCCAAGCGCCATCATGGCAAGCAGGCGCAAGATTTGGTTCGGCCGTTGCATTGCAGCCGCCGCAACTCCGACAGTCGATCTCGACCCACGCGCCCGGCGGCCGAGATTTTGCGTCAGTACTCTCGCTCTCATCTTCAGTAGTTTTCCCTTAGGCAACTCGCAGCACTGGCCCGAGCCGGCAAAGCCGTGCGCGCATCACGTTGCACTTATTGCGGCCGCGCCTGCGGCTGCGTGATGCGCACGGCGATGACCCAGGCCACCCAGAGGAATACAAAATACATCGCCAGAAAGGCTGGCAGGCTCGCTGCCGGAACGTTCTGTTCGATCACCAGCCCGATGGCATAAGCAACGAGATCCCCGATGATCATCAACGCGACGTAGACGATGAGCAGGGACATGGCTCGTTTCCTCTACGGCCAGACGGCGGCGATATTCCAACATTTTTGTGCTATGTTCGCAATGGCTGGGCGTGAGATCCCTGTGTTCTCAAGAGCTTAATCCGCAGCCTGAACACCGGAGGGTTCACCCAGGCGCCGCCAACGGCCCTCCTCGTCTGGCCGCCAATAGGTGACATCGAAACCCTTGGCCTTACCTTCGTTCCAATGCGCGAGGGCGGCGGCGACTGCATCGGGATCCTCTCCGTCGACGAGGAGCACGATGCGCTGATAATCCTCCGCGTCAGCCGGCATCGGTGCACCATCGATCAGAAATCGAACCTCCGCGCGGTTGGGGTTATCACCTTCGAGCGTGAGCAGGACCGGTTGTCGGCTCGCCTCCGCCTCTCGCCATGTGCCGTGCGGCAGGAAGCTGTCGTCGCGAAAAGTCCACAGTTGGGCGTCGAGCGCCTCGAGCCGTTCCTCTGAAGCTGCCTGTACGATCACGCGCCAGCCGCGTTCGAGCGACTTTTCGACGAGCGCGGGAAGCACCCGCTCAAGCGGTTGGCGTTCCAGCTGATAGATCAGGATTTCCGTCATGATGATTGGGGTGCTGGTACGCGATGCGCGACTGCGCATCATTTCTCGTAATATTCGGCAACAAGCCGGTCCAACAGCCGTACGCCGAAACCGGAGCCCCAGCTCCGATTGATCTCGTTTTGCGGCGAGCCCATCGCTGTTCCCGCAATGTCAAGATGGGCCCAGGGCGTCTTGTCGACAAAGCGCTGCAGCAGCTGCGCCGCCGTAATAGCACCCCCGTGCCTGCCACCCGTGTTCTTCATGTCGGCGAATTTCGAGTCGATCATCTTGTCGTATTCTGGCCCGAGTGGCATCCGCCAGACCCGCTCGCCGATTTCTTTGCCAACGTCGATGAGCCGCTCCGCGAGCCTTTCGTCGTTGGCGAACAACCCGGCGTATTCCTGCCCGAGCGCCACGACGATCGCGCCGGTCAGAGTCGCAAGATCGATCATGAATCTGGGTTTGAAGCGCTTGTTCACGTAGTGCAACAAATCCGAGAGCACGAGCCGACCCTCGGCGTCGGTGTTGATGATCTCGATCGTCTGCCCCGACATGGTGGTAACGATGTCGCCCGGGCGCTGCGCCCGGCCGTCCGGCATGTTCTCCACGATGCCGATGGCGCCGACGGCGTTGACTTTCGCCTTGCGCGCCGCAAGCGCATGCATAAGGCCCACCACGCACCCAGCGCCCGCCATATCGCCTTTCATGTCCTCCATGTTGGCGGCGGGTTTGATCGAGATACCGCCGGTGTCGAAACAGACACCCTTGCCGATGAAGGCCACCGGCACCGCTCCGCGCTTGCCGCCGTTCCAGCGCATGATGACCGTGCGGCTTTCATGCTGAGACCCTTGCCCGACGCCGAGCAGTGCATTCATTCCGAGCTTCTTCATCTCCTTGACGTCGAGTACGTCGACGGCGACACCGAGCTTTCTCAGCCCAACGGCACGCCGTGCGAATTCCTCCGGATACAGCACGTTCGCCGGTTCGTTGACGAGATCGCGCGCAATCAGCACGCCGTCTGCTACGGCGGCGCGGGGGGCAAACGCCTTCTCCGCAGCCGAAACGCGCGCTACCGTAATCTTGACCCTGACCTTTGCTGCTTTCTTCTCCTCCTCGTTGCGCTTCGTTTTATAACGCTCGAACGCGTAGGCGCGCAGCTGTACGCCGAGTGCCATGTCGGCGGCCCGCTCCGGCTTAAACGCGCCGGCAGGCAGATCGGCGATGACAGTGGCCTCGCTCGCCGTCGGCGGAATCTTGCCCATGGCAGCGCCGCCCAGTTTGACGAAATCCTGGACCTTGAGATCGCGTGCCTTGCCGACGCCAAGGACGACAAGACGCGACGCGTCTAGGCCGGCCGGGACAACCAGGTCGAGCGCAGACCCGTTCTTGCCTTTGAACCGCTCGGTCGCCGCCGCCCGTTTCACGAGATCGCCGGTCGGGGCCAGGACACGGCGCGCGACAGAGCCAAATTTGAGGCCCTCTTCGCAGAACAGGACAAGAACGCCCCTGGAGGGCGCAGCGTAGGGCGCAAATTCAAGCTCCAGGCGGCCGGGCATGAGGGCTCTCTCCTCTCGAATGGGCACAAATTCCGCGCCGGGAAAGTGGAAGCCGGTTTTGCTGACGCAATCAAGCGCGCGCGGACGGGGCAAGAATCAGGGCGGCACGCACGGAAAGAGGGAAATGGGCGCGTTTTCCTGTCGACTCGCCCCGGGACGATGAAGCACCCGGACCGTCTGCAGCCGAATTTCGGTCGAGCCGGTCGCGCCCAAAGGCCCAAGCAGCCGCAGCTTGGCCACGGCCAGGCCGGTTGTTCTGGAGGAGCCCGCCGGCGTTCGCAAGGACTGGCTTTCACGAGCCGCCTGTGGCGGCCGAGACACAGCGTCCAGATTAACGTTTTGTTGTGCATAGTCAAAGGCTTTGCCTTGGCCAAGCCACTTTGTTGCCCGATCAGATAGAGGCTAAAAAAGGCCTTGGAATAGCATCGGTGCGCTGTCGCGGGCATAGGGGGCCCGGCGCACCGAGGGTTCGCCGCGAGCGGGGACGCGCAAATCGATGGGGTCCATCGGCCGTTATATTTTCCGCACCACGCTCGGTGCGTTCCTGGTGATTTGCGCCAGCGTGACCGCGCTCATGTGGATCACGCAGGCCTTGCGCGACATCGACCTGATGACGAATCAGGGCCAGAGCATCTTCGTCTTCATCGGGATCACCGGCCTCATCATTCCACTGCTCGTCCTCATCATCGCGCCGATCGCGCTGATGATTGCGGTCGCGCACGTCCTTAACAAGCTCGGCAATGATTCCGAGCTTATCGTGATGAACGCCGCCGGAATGCCGCCTTGGGTTCTATTCCGCCCGTTCCTCGCGGCCGGCATCGTGGTGTCGCTGCTCGTCACAGCGATCAGTGTCTACGTCTCGCCGTGGGGACTGCGCGAGCTGCGGCGCTGGGCCACGGAAGTTCGTGCCGATCTGGTCTCCAACATCGTGCAGCCCGGCCGTTTCATCAAACTGGAGGAGAGACTTACGCTGCACATTCGCGAGCGGCGCCCCGATGGACAGTTGCTGGGGATCCTCATCGACGACCAGCGTGATCCGAAGGAGCGCGCGACCATCCTGGCCGAGCAAGGCGACATCGTAAAAAACGACCGGGGAGTATTCCTGGTGCTGGAGAACGGCAGTGTGCAGCGGCACGAGACCGGCCAGCGCGATCCTGCGCTCGTGCTGTTCAACAGCTACGGGTTTGACCTGTCCCGGCTTTCGAACGGCAACCAGAGTCTCAAATACTCGGTGCGGGAACGCTATCTGTGGGAGCTCTATGATCCCTCGCGGACCCAGATAACGTTTGCTGACGAGCCGGCTCAGATTCGCGCCGAATTTCATGACCGGATCACGGCACCACTCTATCCGCTCGCATTCGTCGTGCTGACCTACGCCTATCTCGGCGCGCCGCGTACGACGCGGCAGAATCGCACCATGTCGCTCATGGGCGCGATCAGCGCAGTAGCGGCGCTGCGCGGAATAGGCTTCGTCGGCACGATCGCAGGAGTCCACACACCGCTCGCCCTGCTGCTTCCTTATCTGGCCCTGATTGCAACGTTCCTCCTGGGCTACATCGCGATTTCGCGCGGAGTCATCATCGAGCCCCCTGTTTTCATCGCCAACGCTATGACTCGGCTCATGGAGCGGCTC
>DATNNX010000112.1:0-5839 GCA_035601615.1 Xanthobacteraceae bacterium | reverse complement strand
AAGCAGGGCTCCTCGCCGGCGACATTATTTTGGCGCTCGACGGCACCGTGATCACCGGCGCAGACGATCTCATCCGCCTGCTCGCCGCCGACAAGATCGGCCGCACTATCCAGCTCGAGGTGCTGCACAATGGCAGCCGGCGCGTGCTCTCGCTCGTCCCGCACGAGCGCACGCAGCGCGGCTGATCAATCCGCCTGCGGCGGCGGCGGCGCCGGGAGCGGATGCTTTCGCGCCCGCAGCGCCCCCAGCCATTCTCTGCCGAACAGCGCGAATATCGCCGCGACATATACCGCCGCTCCGATCACGGCGAGCCCCGCAAGGGCGCTCTCCTCCCGCCACGAGGTCCAGCCTGCAAATAGCCGGGCGACAGGACCTTGCGCCAGGAAGAGCACCGCCGCGAGCGCAATACCGGCCACGGTTAGCCTTGCCGCCGCGCTACGCAAGGCCGGATCGAGCATGAGGTGGCCCCGCCGCGTGGCGAACCAAATGACAAGGCCGAGATTGAGCCAAGCGCCGATCGACGTGGCGAGCGCAAGTCCGACCTGCGCCAGCGCGGTGAAGAAATAGAAGAGAGTCTTGAAGGCGACATTCACTGCGACTGCGGTCAGCGTGGCCTTGACCGGGGTTGCCGTATCGCCGCGGGCGAGAAAGGTCGCGGTCACGCTGCGGATCAGCACGAACGGCAGCAAGCCAAGAGCATAGGCGACAAGCGTCTGCCAGGCGGCAGTTGCGTCGGCAGCGGTGAACTTTCCCCGCATGAACAGCGCGCGCATGATGAGGTCGGGAAGGATCAGAAACGCCACGAGGCAGGGAATCGATAAGAGCAGCGTGAGCTCGATGGCGCGGCGCTGCGCCCGGCGCGCGCCCGTTTCGTCACCGGCGGCGATGCGGCTTGCCATTTCCGGCAAGAGCACGGTCCCCACGGCAATGCCGATGACGCCGATCGGCAGCTGGTTGAGCCGGTCGGCATAATAGAGCGCGGACAGCGCGCCGGCAGCGAGGAAGCTCGCGATGATCGTGTCGGCGAACAGCGCGATCTGTGTGCCGGCCGAGCCGATGGTCGCGGGGCCGAGCGCGTTGAAGAAGCGTTTGACGTCCTCGTCCCATTTTGGCCAACGGAATACCGTCAGCACGCCGTTGCGCAGCGTATCACCGCCGACCAGCAGCGCCTCGAGAACGCCGGCGATCAGGACGCCCCAGGCGGCGGCGTGTCCAGGCGTCGGAAACGACACCGCCACCGCGAGAGCCGCCATCATCGCCACATTGAGCAGAATGGGCGCTGCCGCGGCCGCCGCAAAGCGCGCCAGCGCGTTGAGAATACCGCCATAAAGCGTTACCAACGACATCAGCAGAAGATAGGGGAATGTGATCCGCGTGAGCTCGACGGCGAGCGCGAAGCGGCCGGGATCTTCGGAGAAGCCCGGGGCAAGAAGTGAAATCACCGCCGGCGTGAAGATCAGCGCAAGCAGAACCAGTAAGGCAACGACGCCGAAAAGGATGGTAAATACGCGATCGGCAAAGAGCTGGGCCGGATCCGGCCCCCCCTGTTGACGGATGCGCGCGTAGGCGGGCACGAAAGCTGCGTTGAACGCGCCCTCGGCAAAGATGGTGCGGAAGTGATTCGGAAGCCGCAGCGCGACGAAGAAGGCATCCGCCGCCGGCCCCGCCCCGAGCACGGCCGCCAGCATCACGTCGCGCAAAAAGCCGGTCACCCGCGATAGCAGCGTGAATCCGCCGACGGTGAAGATGCGTCCAATCATCAGCCGGGCGGTCTCTGTCCTGCTGCAAAGTCGCGAGAATCAAGCCCGATTATAGTCGGGCGGGCCGCGATAGAGGCGGCGAGATGACTTGCAGAGTTGATGCCTTCAGATGGCCAGCGCGCCCCGCACAGCGTCGATGATGCGATCCTGGGTCGCCGGGTCGAGATAGGCGTGCATGGGCAAGCTGATCACCTCCTCGGCCAACCGTTCGCTCACCGGCGCGCCGCCGGCTGCGACGGGAAAGCGCTGGTAAGCCTCCTGGCGATGCAGCGGGATCGGGTAATGGACCGCGGTCGGAATACCGCAGGCCTTGAGCGCAGCCGCGAGCTCGTCGCGCCGGCCGGAGGCAACGCGAATGGTGTATTGGGCCCAGACCGAGGTTGAGCCCGGCGCCAGCCTCGGAACGGTGGCGACGTCGCCGAGCCGCACGGAATAGCGGCGGGCGATGCGTTCGCGCGCCAGAAGCTCCTCGGGGAAAATCTTCAGTTTTTCCAGCAGCACGGCCGCTTGGATCGTGTCCATCCTGCCGTTGAGCCCGATGCGCACGCAATCGTACTTGCCGCGCCCCTCCCCGTGCACGCGAAGGCTGCGAATGACGTGCGCAAGCTCCTCGTCATCGGTGATGACGGCCCCCCCGTCGCCGTAGCAGCCCAGCGGCTTGGCCGGAAAGAAACTCGTTGCAGTTGCCGGCGCAAGCACGCCGAGCCGGCGGTTTTTGTAGGTCGCGCCGAAGGCCTGGGCGGCGTCATCGAGGACGAAAAGATTTTCCTCCTCCGCGATCGGCATAATGCGGTCGTAGTCCGCGGGCTGCCCGAAAAGGTCTACCGGTATGACAGCTTTCGGACGAAGCCCTGCCGCGCACGCCGCGGCGCACGCCCGCTGCAGGCTTGCGGGATCCAGATTGAAGCTCTTTTCGTCCACGTCGGCGAACACCGGCGTGGCGCCGACCAGCGCGACGACCTCTGCAGTCGCGGTGAAAGTAAAACTCGGGCAGATCACTGCGTCGCCTGGTCCTATCCCTTGCGCCATCAGCACCAGGACCAGCGCATCGGTTCCACTCGCGCATGTCACCACGTGGCGCGCGCCGCAGAACTCCGCGAGCTTGGCTTCGAGCGCGCGGACCTCGGGGCCCAGGATGAATTGGCAATGCCCGAGCACGCGGGCGATCGCCTCGTCGATCGACCGCCCCAGGCGCCGCCGCTGCGCCGCAACGTCGATGAACGGGATCGGCACGGGATCGAGGCGAGCAGCGGGCTGATTCATCGACGGACGATGATTGTCGGCGTCGTAGCAGCGTCAACCGGTCAGCCGTCGGGGGCCGGCCCGCCGGCGGCTCACACTCGGCATGGCGCGATGCTCAAGGCAGCGGATGGCGATTTCGAGGCTTGCCACGCCTTCCTCGCCCGTCACGGCAGGCTCCCTCCCCTCGCGGATCGCAGCAACGAAGGCCTGCAGCTCGGCACGCAACGGCTCGGCATGGCCGACCGAGAGATGGCGCATGGAATAGCTGCCATCGGGCTGAAACCCGAAACATTCGGTCACCTGACGCGTCAGCAGGTCTCCCATAACGTATTTGTTGCGCGTCGCAATCGTGACGTTGCGCGCCTTAAATGGCGTCAGCCAATTGGTGTTGATGTGCGCGAGTACCCCGGAGGTGGTGCGGAACTGCAGAAGCGCGATGTCCTCGCGTTCAGCGACCGCATTCGACAGTTGCGGCTGCACCTCAGTGATCTCGGAGTCGGTAAACCAACGAATGAGATCGATGTCGTGCACGGCGAGATCGATGACAACGCCCACATTGGACATGCGTGGAGGAAATGGTCCCACACGGGTGATGGCGATGGAAAGGATGTCCTCGCCGCAGATTGCGTCCTTAATCGCTTCGACGGTCGGGTTGAACCGCTCGACGTGGCCGACCATCAAGGCAACGCGGGCGTGCCGTGCTGCGGCGATGATCGCTCCTCCCTCTTCCACCGACGGTGCGATCGGCTTCTCCACCAGGACATGAACGCCGCGTTTGATGCAGCAAAGCGCCAAGTCTCGATGCAGATGCGTGGGGGCCGCGATGGTGACGGCATCGACACCTTCGGCCAGCAGCGGCTCTACTCCGCTAAATGCCGGGCACCCGAGCGCCCCCGAAACGAACTGGCGCTGCTTGTCGTCGGGGTCGGCCACGCCCACGAGCTTCACGCCCGGCAAATCGGCGAAGACACGGGCATGGTTGCTGCCCATTACGCCGACGCCTACCACGCCCACCCGTAGTAGACGATCCGCGTCGCGCGTCGCGACATGCACCATGACGGACGAGGTCCCCCCTGCCGGCTCGCGAAACGAATCCCTCCTAGCACGCCGGAAGGCCGCTGGCGATGCCCCCGCAGAGCGCTGTGGACACGTTTTGAATCAAAGAGTTACATCCCCACAGCTGTTATCGGAACTTTTATGTCAGCCCTTTTGGCGAAACCGCAGGAACCAGTCGACGAAACGGCGGATGCCCTCGCCGATCGGTGTGTCGGGCCTAAAGCCGACGGCCCGCTCGAGGTCGGTGGCGTCCGCGCAGGTCTGCGGAACATCGCCTGGCTGCATCGGAAGCAGCTCCCGGACAGCCGGCTTGCCGATGGCCCCCTCGATGAGCCGCACGACCTCGGTCACCTCGACCGGCTTGCTATTGCCAACATTGTAGATCCGCCAAGGCGCCGGACTGGTTGCGGGGTCATTCTGGGACCAGGCGGGATTCGGCACCGGGGGGCACCGCACGAGCCGAACGACCGCTTCAACGGCGTCATCGACATAGGTGAAGTCCCGGCGCATGTGACCGTTATTGAACAGCTTGATCGGCCGACCCTCAACAATCGCCTCGGTGAACAGCCACATGGCCATGTCCGGGCGGCCCCACGGGCCGTAGACCGTGAAAAATCGCAGACCCGTCGCCGGGAGGGCGAACAGATGCGCATAGGCGTGGGCCATCAGCTCGTTTGCCTTCTTGGTCGCTCCGTAGAGACTCAAGGGATGGTCGACGTTGTCGGAAACACGAAACGGCACACGGCTGTTCGCCCCGTAGACCGACGAAGACGAGGCATAAACGAGATGCCGGCACTCCGCGTGCCGACACCCCTCGAGCACATTGAGAAAGCCCGCGACATTGGCGTCGATATAGACGTGTGGATCGATGAGGGAATGGCGCACGCCGGCTTGCGCGGCGAGATGCACGACGGCGGGAAAGCGACGCGCAGCAAACAAGTCGGCGATCGGTTGTCGGTCGGCGATGTCAATCCTCTCGAACTTGAAGTTCGAGAAGGCCTCTAGCTTCTTGATGCGGGTCTGCTTCAGATGCGGATCGTAATAGGCATTGAGATTGTCGACGCCCACCACCTCATGCCCCTCCGCCAACAAGCGGTGCGCGACATGCATGCCGATGAATCCGGCCGCCCCGGTGACGAGAACAGGCTCCTTCAAGCTAGCTCCTTTCGGCGCACGCGATCATGCCCCCGTCCCGTCGAGCCGCAATCGGACCGTTTGCGCTCGGCTGATGTCGCTTGGTGCAGTATAAAACCGAAAATGCCAAGGGCCTGCGAACAATGGTCGGCGTGCACCAGAGCGCGATGATCGCGGCTTATCGCCGATCGAGGCTGCTAACATGAGTGATCTTGCGGCCGAGGCGGCCGCGCTCAACCACTGGCTCTTCGATGCGGCGCTCCCGCTATGGTGGCAGCAAGGTGGGGATCGCGTTCGGGGCGGGTTTCACGAAGCAATCAGCCTTGACGGTAGGCCGTTGCCCCTGCCGCATCGCGCACGGGTGATCGCCCGCCAAGCGTTTTCCTATTGCGAAGCCGGCCGGCTTGGCTGGCATGGCCCCTGGCGCGAGGCACAGCGCCACGCGCTCGAGTATTTCCGCAAGCACTTCATCGCCGCCGACGCAACGGTCGTCTCCGTGGTCGATCTTGACGGCAAAGTCGGCGATCCGGCGTTCGACCTCTACAATCAAGCCTTCGCTCTGCTCGCTTTTGCGAGCGGCCATCGAACGTTCGGGGAAGCGGCGGGCTGGCGACGCCATGCCGTGGCGCTGCGCACCAGCCTCGAGC
>DATNNX010000111.1:0-7771 GCA_035601615.1 Xanthobacteraceae bacterium | reverse complement strand
CAGCCGCGACGAGGTCGCATATAGGCGCTGATGTCGCGATAGGTTTCCGCGCTGAAGTTCAGAGTGTTGCGAGAGATGCCCTCGGCAAGCCCGTGGCGAGAGGCGTGCGATCGGCTTGCTCTTTAGCCCGCGCGCGGGCGCGCCATAACCGCGGGGTCAGTTCGAGGTTTTACGCGCGCCGGCCAGCTGCGCCCCGTTGATCTGGTAGAGGACGAACCTGTTGCCAGCGAAGACCGGAGTGAGCCGCGTCGGATCGGGGTTGGCGTAGTCGTGGTCCGTGAACAGGATGTAAAGGTAATTGTAGTCAGTGGTCCAGCGCGACCAATAGGGCGGGTCGTCGTCCCAATCCCAATCCGTGGGTTCCGTGTGCGAGAGGAGCTGCCGGATCGAGGGTGGCGTTCCGTCCTCCGTATCCACGCGGTCGCGATAATCGCGGCGCACGTGCATTACCTGCTTGCCGAGCACGGTGAATGCCGTCGTGACCAGGGCGGAGCGCTCGATGATCGCCAGACAGGCGGCGTGCATGAGCCAAAGATCGCGTGCGTTGTCCCCGTTGTCGGGATCGGCGTAAGCGACCAGCACTTTCGAGCCGCGCTCGATGTGTCGCACCGAGTCGCGGAACGAGGCGGTTCCCCGCGAAAGCTCGCGCCATACGCCCTGCACCTCGAAGGCGCGCACGGCCAACAGCAGAACCAAAACCGTGGCAAAACCCCGGCGCACGAACTCGTCGCGCAAATCGAGATGCGCGCAGGCAATGATCATGAACGCCAACGCAATCGGCAGCCGCTGGTCCGCCATGTACGTGTCGAATAGGACGCGGGGCAGCGCCAAATAGGTGAAGCCGCCGACCGCCAGCAGCATCCATCCGAAAGGATGGAATTGCAGCGCGCGGTGCCGGATGGCGAAGACGGCAGCGATTGCAACGATCGTCGCCAGGAAGAACGTTGCCGAACGGGAATAGACCTCGATGACGTACAGGAGGCCGTTGAGTTTGCCGTTGAGCTCCCACGTGAAGTCCCAGCGCAGCGTCCAGGTCGGGCTCATCAGCAACAGCGGCACCACCGGCAGGAAGGGCAGTCCGCTCACGACGAAATCGAGCCAAGGGGGCATGCGCGGCGCGACCGCCCCGTCCAGGGACTGCGGCTCACGCCATCGCAATGCCAAGAGCCGTTGCAACTCGAATGCGAGGAGCCCCAGTCCGTACACTCCGACGGCGAAGAGGTGGCAGAAGAACAGCGCCAGCACGAACAGCGTTGACACCGCCAGACGCAGCACCAGCGCGCGCTCGCGCAACGCCACCCAGGTCGCGAGCGCCCACAGCGCAAGCCCGATGCCGAACAAATAGTTCATCGTGCCCACGAGAAGGACTTTGTTGTAGAGCAGCGGGAAAGCGATCAGCGGCAGCACCGACCAATGGCGATAGAGCTGGCGGTTGAGCGCGAGCGTGCCGGAGAGAATCAGCACGAAAGTGATGATCGTGTAGGCCTGTCCGGCCAGATAGACGTTCATGACCCGCTGCAGGATCGGAACGATCAGATCCATCATCAGGTTGGGAATGACTTGCCATTCGATTTGGTAGAACAGCGCCAGATCGGGATCGCTGCCGATCGTGGCGATCACATGCATGCGCGCGAGGTGGTTGATGTAGTCGGAGAGCGGCGGCCAGGGATAAAGCAGGATCGGGATCGAGGCGATGGCGGCCAGCGCGATGAATAGGACGGCGATTTGGCCGGCGCGGAAGCGAACGGCACTTTGAGGCATCGGCTCGGAAGCGCCGAGAATGCCGGCTCGAGCTGCCGTTGGCGCCGATGGGCTCGCCCGCTTGGCCGCGCGCAGTCCGAGAAATTGACCGACATCAACCATTTCGGGCTACACGCTCGGGCTGCTTCACCAAAGCGATGAGGGAGGTCGAAAGTTCCGTGCAAACAACACGTCACCGGCTGGTGCGTGTTCGACAACCCTGCGGACGTATCATGTCGACTTGGCAAAGTCTACCGCCAGCGAACGCGGCGGGGCCAACTTTCGTGCGCGTGTGGCCTGTCGGCTTCACCCGGCTTTTCAAAATGGCGAAATCTGTCTTCACTCCGCACGGACGCGCCGGCGATCAGTTGGCGATGCGTCAACAAATCGACGCGTCCGGCCGGGAGCGCCAGGTCCATTCGATGCTAGCCGAAGGCGTGTGACCTCGCAGATTCATCCGCGGCTAAACCGAAAAAAGAGCTATTGTGGAGCGTCCCGACGCGCCCATTCGAAGAGTTCCCGATGAAATTTCCCCGTCGCCGATTTCTCTGTCTCCCCGCCGCCGCTGCCGCCATGCTTCTCCCCCGCGTCGCCAGCGGGCAAGCCTATCCTGCGCGGCCGGTGCGTGTGATCGTGCCATTCGCGCCCGCCGGTCCAACCGACGTATTCGCCCGCCTGATGGCGCAAAAGCTCTCCGAGCAGTTGGGCGTGCAGTTCTATGTCGAGAACGTCGCCGGCGCTGGCGGAAATATCGGGGCGGGTCGCGCCGCGCAGTCGGCACCGGACGGATACACCATTCTCGTCAACGGTGCGAACCACGTCGTTAATCCCGCGCTCTATGCGCACGTGCCTTACGACCCCACCGCGGATTTCGATCCCGTCACCATCGCGGTGAGCGCGCCGGCGGTGCTCACGGTCAATCCCGCGCTGCCGGTGCAGACGGTCGGCGAACTCGTCGCGCTCATCAAGGCCAATCCCGGCAAATACAGCTTCGCATCGCCGGGGACAGGCACGCCGCCGCATCTCGTGGGCGAATTGTTTCGCCTGTCGCTCGGTCTCGACCTCGTGCACGTCCCCTTCAACGGCGGCGGCCCGGCAATCGGTTCGGCGCTTGCCGGCCATACGCCGATTTCCTTCGGCTCGGTGCCGCCGGCGGTGCCGCTGGTCAAAGACGGGAAATTGCGGGCGCTGGCCGTCTCGACCAAGAGCCGCTCGCCGGCGCTGCCCGACACACCCAGCATGACGGAAGCCGGTTATCCCGAGGTGGTGGGGGAATCCTGGTTCGCCGCCGTCGTGCCGGCCGGAACGCCCAAGGAAATCATCACGCTCCTTCAGCGCGAGATCGCGCGTGCCATCACCCTGCCGGACATGCGCGAACGCTTGGCAGCGCTGGGATACGAGCCGGTCGCCAGCACGCCTGAAGAGTGCGCGGCCCGCTTCCGGGTGGAAACCGCCAAATGGGGGCGGGTCATCGGCGAGGCCGGTATCAAGGCGCAATGATGCGGCCTGGAATGGGCTGATCCACGGCTGCTTGGCCACGCATTCGAAACATCAACACAGGCTAGCAAGCTGGGATCCGACGAAAACCACCCTCAACCAATTCTCAATATAAAACTGTAATACTAATGTTGCATTGCGGTAGATGGCTGCTGCAGTGCACTATCCGTCATGATCCTCAACCGGCCGGTAAGACGCCATTCGGAGAGGAAGCTATGAAGAACCATTGCGCGTATTGCCACGGCAAGTTCGGGTTGGTGCGGCACCGTCGAGCGTTCAAGAGTTTTTGCTCGCAAAAATGCGTTGAAGAGTACAAGGCCTGGCTGCGTGCCGAAGTCGGCAAGCGCAAGGGCTGGTCGGATTGCATTTGGTCGGCGAGCTTGAGCGTCGTTCCTTACGCCGGCGAACGATCCGCCTAGGCGATTTCCCTGGCCTGACCTCATCTGCTTGCCGCTGTAAACGCCCTCTGCGCGGAAGAAAAGCTTGCCCATGTCATCGTTTGGGGCGGCGGCATTACCATTCTTTAACCGCGTTCATCGGTGGCGCGGACGCCCGCCGTGCAAACGTCAATTGCTTGTCGTTGTGCCTCGTCCCACCGCTACATCGAGGATGCAAGAACAAAAGCAGGACTCCAAGCGCTGCGGAAAAATTGTTAGCTAGTAGGGGGTCGTTATTTTCCGGGGAGTGTAACCGTGGCGCCGCGTGCATATTGGAAGGGTTATCTCAAGCTCTCGCTCGTCTCGTGTCCCATTGCGGTTAGTCCCGCGGCTTCGTCGTCCGAGCGCATCTCGTTTCGCCAAATCAATAAAAAGACCGGCAACCGGCTGCGCCAGCAGCTCGTCGACGAAGGGACGCGCGAGCCGGTCGACGCCGAGGACAAGGGCCGGGGCTACGAGATCGATAAAGGCGTCTACATCGAGGTCGACGATAACGAGCTCGAAGCCATCCAGGTGGAGAGCAAGCACACCATCGAAATCGACAGCTTCGTGCCCGCAACGCAAATCGATAAGCGCTTTTACGACAGCCCTTATTACATCGCGCCGACCGACAGCGTGGGGCAGGAAGCGTTTGCGGTCATCCGCGAGGCCATGCGCGGCAAGGGCATGGTCGCGCTCGGCCGCATCGTGCTCGCCAAGCGCGAGCGCGTCATCGCCCTGGAGCCGCACGGCAAGGGCATGATGGGAACGACGCTGCGCTACGGCTACGAGGTGCGCAAGCCGGAGGAATTTTTCAGCGACATCGCGGACGTGAAAGTGCCCGGCGAGATGTTGAAGCTCGCCCAGCACATTCTCGATACCAAGACCGGCGATTTCGATCCGAGCGCGTTCGAGGACCACTACGAGACCGCGCTCATAGAGCTGCTGCGCAAGAAGCAGGCCGGTTTCAAGCCGCCGAAGACGAAGGAGCGCGTCGCCGCACCGCGCAACGTCATCAATCTGATGGAGGCACTGCGGCGCAGCGTGCAAGCCGAGCGGGACGGCCCGGCCCAAGCGAAGAAAGGCCGCAAACGCGTCGAAGGGCAGCGGGAAATGCTGCTGCCGATCCAGGGCAAAGAAGCGCTGCCGCGCGCTGCCGCCAAAAAATCTGGCGCGCGTCGCTCGGCGGGATGATCGCCGAGCAACCGCATTCCCCTTTGCGCAGCGGACTTTCCGCGGCGGCGATCCGCGCCGTCGCAGCGGCGCTTGCCTGTGCGGTTTTGTGTGGCAGCCCGGCAGCCGGCGAAAGCTGGCCGGCGCGGCCGCTGACCATGGTGGTCCCGTTCGCGGCGGGCGGCGGGACCGACGTGCTCGGACGCATCATTGGACGGCGGCTCTCCGAGATTCTGGCCCAGCAGGTGATCATCGAGAACGTCGGCGGCGCGGGCGGCATGGTCGGATCGGCCCGCGTGGCGAAGGCGGCGCCGGACGGCTATCAATTCGTGCTCGGCAGCCGCGCCGACGCCATCAATCAGACGCTCTACAAAAATCCGCTCTACAATTTTGCCACCGATCTTGCGCCCGTGGTGCTGATCGCCGACCAGCCGACGCTCCTGGTCGCGCGCAAGGATTTGCCCACCGACGATCTTCGCCAGTTCATCGCCTATGCGCGCGCGAACCAGGCCAGGATGCAAATGGCCTCGGCGGGCGCCGGCTCAACGGGCCACCTCGACTGCATGCTCCTCAACGCGGCGATCGGGATCAACGTCACCCATGTCCCCTACCGCGGTGGCGGGCCGGCGATGCAGGATCTGATCGCCGGCCGCATCGACTATTTCTGCACGCTGAGTGCGACCGCCAGGCAGCAGATCGACGGCAAGCTCATCAAGGCCATCGCCATCCTTTCGCGCGACCGCTCCGCCATGCTGCCGCAGCTCGCGAGCGCCCGCGAGCAGGGGCTCGATTTCGAGGCGACGACTTGGTTCGGCTTCTTTTTCCCCAATGGCACGCCTGAACCGATCATCCAGAAACTCCACGACGCCACCGTCGCAGCGATGGACACGCCCTCCGTGCAGGAACGGCTCAAGGAGGTCGGCGCGGTGACGGTCGCGCCCGAGCGGCGATCGCCCGAATATCTGCAGAAGTTCGTCGCGAGCGAGATCGAGAAAAACGCCGCGCCGATCAAGGCGGCGGGCCTCGCGATGGATTGACGGCGCTCGCCACTAATTGCAGGCAGCGTCTCGAACGTGCAAAAATGGAATCCTGTTCGTAGAAGCGCGCCCGACACTGGGAGGTCCTGCTCACCCATGACCGACGTCACCACCAAGCCGCGCACCAAGGTTCGCCTGAAACCGAAGCCGGAGCGGCCGCGCCTTCACAAAGTTATTCTGCTCAACGACGACTACACGCCGCGCGAATTCGTCGTGACCGTGCTCAAGGGCGAATTCCGCATGAGCGAGGACCAGGCCTACCGCGTGATGATGACCGCCCATCGGCGCGGCGTATGCGTGGTTGCCGTCTTCACCAGGGACGTCGCCGAGACCAAGGCGACGCGCGGAACGGAAGCCGGCCGCCGCAAGGGCTATCCGTTGCAATTCACCACCGAGCCGGAGGATTAAAGTACCTCCGCATGCCTGCGTCCGCAGCCATGCAATGCTACTTGTGAGTCGAGAAAAGTTCAAACCTCACACAAGCGTGACGCCGCTCGCGGTTTTGTGTCTTTCCGGTGATCGCCGAACCAGCGACCCTCATCCGGCACGCAAACCTCTCCACCGCTCATTCCCGCGCAAGCGGGAATCTAGTCGATCGTTCCCGATCTGAGTCCCGCTTTCGTGGGGACGTATGGAGTGGAATTCCTGCGAGCACGAAACCGGAGAGCGCATCATGCCGAGTTACGGTCCAGAACTCATCCAAACCATGCGGGCGGTGCTCGACGCCGTGATGACTAAGATTCCGGTGGAGCAGGTGACGCCGGCCGTCAAGACGCACATGGCCGAAGTCATCTTGAAGGCGGCGGCGGAGGGCCAGACCAGTTACGAGAGGCTGTTGGCTTCGGCGTCGGATCAAATTGGGACGATTCTCTCGATGCTGAGCTGAATTTTCTCTCGGCCTTGTCACGCGAATCCACCAGAAACGAGTATTCTCTAAAAATCCGCCTGGCTTGCGGCGCGATGCCGAGGCGGCTCGCTCTGTGCTTGTCGCGTGCTCCAAGCATTGTCACGGGAGGCGCCCGTGCTACGCTCGCATCTCGCCTGACAAGAGAGGCACGGCGACTCGATGCTGCCATCGCAACGCACGCTGTTCGATATTCCGCGCGAGATTTGCTACCTCAACGCCGCCTCCTGGAGCCCGTTGCCCATCGCCACGCAAGAGGCAGGCCGCGTCGGCGTCGCGCGCAAGGGAAGGCCTTGGGCGATCGATCCGGCGCTTCCGCAGCGGCAATTTGAACGGGCGCGTCGCGCGGCGGCGAGCCTGATCAACGCTGATGCCGACGACGTCGCGTTGATTTCCTCCGTGAGCTACGGCGTTGCCACCGCCGCTAAGCTCACAAGCGTGCCGGCAGGCTCGCGCGTGTTGGTGCTGGAGAACGACCATTCGTCGGCGGTCTTGGAATGGATGACTCGCGCGTCCGCCGAGCGGTTCACCGTCGAGGCCGTGCCTCGGCCGCATGACGGCGATTGGACCGCGGCCGTTCTTGCCGCAATCGAAAAGCCCGGCGCGGCCCCCGTCGGCCTTGCCTCCATCTCGTCGGTGCACTGGGCCGACGGCGGACTGGTCGACATGGACCGGATCGCCGCGGCGCTGCGCCGGCAAGGGGCGACGCTGTTGGTCGACGCCACACACGCCGCGGGTGTCATGAACATCGATGTGCGTCGCTTCGATCCCGACTTCCTCGTCTTCCCCACCTACAAATGGCTGCTGGGGCCATACGGGCGAGCCTTTCTCTATGTCGCCAAGCGCCGCCAAGATGGCCTGCCGCTCGAGCAGACGAGCTACGGCCGCCGCGCGATCAATTCGGAGCAGAAAAACTATTTTCGCGACATCGAATTCGTCACCGGCGCGCGCCGCTTCGACATGGGCGAGCGCGATCATTTCATCTCGCTTGACACTTAAATGGC
>DATNNX010000110.1:0-15604 GCA_035601615.1 Xanthobacteraceae bacterium | reverse complement strand
ACGCTGTTCGTCAACCAATTCGTTGGCACGGCGAACGTGCTCCGCGGCGAGTTCGTAAGCGCCAATGGCGGCATCGCCAGCATCCGCGTGCCGGGCGGGGCCGTACTGCGGGCCAAGCCGACGCCGCACCTCCTCAGCGGCGCGCCGGTGTTGGTGTCGGTGCGCCCCGAACAATTGCGGCTCGAGGCCGCCGCTGGCGAGGGTCGCATCCCGGGCGTGGTCAAGGCGGTGATGCCGCTTGGGCCGCACGTCGTCTACGAGGTGGAAACTCAAGGCGGGGCTTCGCTGAAGGTCAGCGAGCCACGCGCGCCGGCCACACCGTTGCGGCGTGCCGGCGAGAGCGTGCATGTGGCGGCCGCGTCCGAGGCAGCATGCCGCGTCTTTGCCAGCGAATAGATCAGCGCAGGAGTGTGAACCATGGACCGCAGACGCTTGCTTACCGGAGCTGCCGCAGTCGGCGCAGCTTCCTTTCTTCCCGCGCGCGCTTTCGCGCAAACGAAAACGCTCGTCGCCGCCACGTTTCCCGGCACTTGGAACGAGGCTCACCGCAATATTCTCGCTCCGGCATTCCGCCGCGCCACCGGCGCCGCGGTGACTCAGTCGATTATTCTCGGCACGGATCAGGTCGCGCGGCTGCAGGCGGCCAAGGGCAGCCGGCCGCCATTCGATGTCGCGATCTTCGATTCACCCCAGGTGCTCGACGCGGCACGCGAGGGCTTGATTGTGGAATACCCGGTCGCCAAGTCGCCGCGCTACGCCGAGCTGTTGCCGGCGTTTCAGGACAAATGGGGGCCGAAGATCACCATGCAGGTCATCGGCATCGGCTACAACCCGAAGAAGATCGCTCCGCCGAAGAACTGGGACGAACTGTGGGACCCGAAATACAAGGGCCGCGTCGGCCTGACCGCGCTCAACAGTCAGCTGGGCATCGCTTTTCTCGCCGAGCTCAACCGGCTCAAGGGCGGCGACGAAGGCAATTTCGAGCCGGCCTTCAAGGCGCTGCGCGAGCTCTTGCCCAATGTGGGCGCCATCGCCGCCAATCTTGGCGCCTACGCGACGCTATGGCAGCAGGAGCAGGTCGACATCGCGCCCTACAATTTCAATTTCGTGCAGACGCTCAAGGGCAAGGATGTGCCGGTCGAACTCGCGATCCCGACAAGCGGTCCGGTCGGCTGGTCGACAAGCCTGCATCTGGTCGCCAACGCGGCCGAGCCCGATCTCGCGGTGAAATATATCGACGAGCATCTCGATGCCGACATCCAGGCGCAGATGCTCAAACCGCCATACGACGTGATCCCGACCAATTCGAAGGTGAAGCTCGAGGGCGCCATCACGGTGGCGATTGCCAAAACACAAAGCGATCTCGCGAAGATCCGCACCATCGACTGGGACAAGCTCAACCCGCAACGGGGCGCGCTCATCGACCGCTTCAACCGCGAGATCAAGCTGTAGCAGCAATCTCTTGCGACGAGCTCTTGCGGGGGAAAACTTCTGGGTCGTCATTCCGGGGCGCGGGCGAAGCCCGAGAGCCCGGAATCCATATCCACGGCCGGTGGTTATGAATTCCGGCTCTCGCCGCTGTCGCGGCGCGGCCGGAATGACGAACTGAACGGTTGATATGAGTTCTAACCAATCTCCCCTCGTACTGCCGCTGGCAGCGCTATTCGTCGCGTTCTTCGTTGCACCACTGATCGTACTGGTTACGCTCTCGCTCACTGCCGACACGGCCGCATGGACCGCCGCCAATTACGTGAAGTTCTTCACCGACCGCTTCAATTACTCGATCCTGTGGGACACGCTTTTTCTGGGTGTCAAGGCGACGCTCGTTTGCCTCCTCTTCGGTTATCCGATCGCCTGGATTTGCGCACGCGCGAGCGCGCGCTGGCAGCGCGTCCTCATTTTCCTGGTCATTTTACCCATTCTTACCAGCGTAGTGGTGCGCACGTTCGCATGGATCGTGATCCTCGGCCGCCAGGGCGTCCTCAACCAAGTGGCGCTCGGCCTCGGCCTCACGCGGGAGCCGCTGCGCCTGCTCTACACCGAGCCGGGCGTGATCATGGTGCTCGCGCAGGTGCAGATGCCTTTGATGGTGTTGCCGATCCTCACCGTGCTCGCGAAACTCGATCCGAATCTGGCGGATGCGTCGTACGTGCTGGGAGCGGGCGAATGGCGCACGCTCTGGCGGGTGACGCTGCCGCTGTCGCTGCCGGGCGTGATCGCCGGCTGCATCCTGACCTATTCGGCCTGCGTCACCGCGTTCGTGACCCAAACGCTGATCGGCGGAGCGCGGCTGATCTACATGCCGCTGAACATCTATCAGCAGGCGATCGGCGCCAACAACTGGCCATTTGCGGCAGCGATCTCCGTGATCTTCATGCTCGCGGTGCTCGCCGCGGTGGCGCTGCTCGCCATGATCGGCCGCAAGAGCGAGACCTATGGCGGCGCCTGAGCATTCCGTCGATTGGGAGGCGTTATCGCTGCGCCTCGTGTTCGGCGCACTCGCCGCCGTCGCGATCCTCTTCCTCGTCGGACCAACGCTGGTCATGCTGCTGACGTCGTTTACCGCATCACAATCGTTGAAATTTCCGCCTGATGGCCTGTCGCTGCGCTGGTACATCGCCCTGCTCGACGCGGATCAGATGCAGGCCGCCGCTTGGAACAGTCTTGTGGTCGCATTCTGGACCACGGTGTTCTCGGTTGTGCTGGGCACCGCCGCGGCGCTCGGGATCGCGCGCAACCGCTCGGCGCTCGCACGAGCATGCGACGTCCTGTTCATGTCGCCGCTGCTGCTGCCGGCCCTTGCCTTCGGCTTTGCCGCGTTGATTTTCATCCACAAGCTCGGTTTCTCGCCGAGCATCCCGTTTCTGGTGCTCGGACATATCGTAGTTTGCGTGCCGTTCGTGCTGCGCACGACCATCGCCGCGCTGTCCCAGCTCGATCCGGCGCTGCTCGATGCCTCCTACAGCCTCGGCGGCGGTCGCCTCATGACCTTCCGCCGGGTGACGCTGCCGCTGATCGCGCCCGGCCTCGGCGCCGGCGCGTTCCTCGCCTTCATGGCCTCCTTCGACAACGTGCCGGTGTCGTTGTTTCTCGCCGACGAGCGCACCGAGGTGCTGCCCATTCACCTGTGGCAGCAGATCGAGACCAACCTCGATGTGCGCACGGCGGCGGTCTCCGGTCTGATCGTGATCTTCACGCTGGTCCTGATGCTGCTCGCCGAGCGCTTGGCCGGCCTCACGCGCCAGATGCGGTAAAGAGTAATGGTTTTGGTTGGCATCACGCCTCAGGGAGCATGAGCCATGGCGGGCGTCTCGATCCACGTCGTCGACGTATCGCGCGGCGTGGTGGCCGCGGGCATGCAGGTCGAGCTTCACGCGATCGGCGTTGGCGGCAAGCTCGAGCTGCTGGCTAAAGGTGCTACCGACGCGACCGGATTGTTGAACCGGCCTGAGTTGTCGAAACCCTTCGTCCCCGGCGGCTATGTCGCGGTCTTTCATGTCGCGGATTTTTACCGCGCGCAGGGCATCGCCTTGCCCACCGTGCCGTTCCTCGACGTCGTCCGCTTCGATTTCGGCATCGCCGAGCCGGCGCAGCACTATCATTTGCCGTTCAAATGCACGCCCTGGGGCTACTCCTGCTTCCGCGGCGGCGCTTGAAGGAGCGGGCAAAAACAAGTGCCGGCCCGCGAGGGGCCGGCGCGATCCTCAACGCGATCCTTAAGATGCGGAGATGCCGCCGCTCAGTTGATACTATCGATCTCGGCAGCGGCGCGGCGCGCACCCATCGGGCGCACGACGACCTTCGCCCCGACGTGAACCCGGTTGTAGAGATCGATCACGTCCTCGTTGAGCAAGCGGATGCAGCCCGAGGACACGAAGCCGCCGATGGTCTCGGGCGCGTTGGTGCCGTGGATGCGATAGACGGAATCGCTGAGATACATGGCGCGAGCGCCGAGCGGATTGCTCGGGCCACCTGCCACGAAGCGCGGCAGATAGGGCTGGCGCTGGATCATTTGCGGCGGTGGTGTCCAATCCGGCCACTCGGCCTTGTGCTCGATCGTCTTCACGCCGGACCAAGTGAAGCCTTCGCGGCCGACGCCAATGCCGTAGCGCATGGCCTTGCCGCCGGGCAGCACCAGGTAAAGGTACGTGTTCGGGGTATCGATGATGATGGTGCCGGGCGCCTCGCTTGTGCGGTAGTCGACGATCTGTCGGCGGAGCTCGCCACGCAGCTCGCCGGCGTCATCCTGCGGATTGGCATAGGCGGGCGCGGCCACGGGCTCGCGCTGCGGGCCGAACAGCGCCTCGAATGGATTAAACGGATTGGCGGAAGCTGCCGTGGTGGCGCTCGCCACAAGGATGGCGGCGACCGCGGCGACGGTCTTCAGGCGGGTAAAATTGTACATGGCACGTCCCCCTTTGACGACTATTGGTCGGAGCGGGGGGTGGCCGGGTTCAAAAAGCCTCCCGAGAATTAATCCTACGAATTGGTTAACGGCCGGGGTCGGAACCGGTATCGCATTGAGAATCCTTGCGGATTGTGAGGTTGCCGCAGCGCGGTAACAACCCTGTGTTCACGCCCGCCCGAAAAGGCGGTCAGAGGCTCAACGGCGTCACGATACCGCCGCCCCTTCCGGGCTCTCATTGCCGCGCCGCATGCCAGCCAACCACCGCGTCGGCAACCGCGTCGGTTGAGGCAAAATATGGTTTGATGTCGAGGAGCGGGGTGTTGTCGAGACAGTCGAGCCCTACGACCGAGAGCCTCGTGCCGTCGACGCGGAGCAGCCGCGCAACGCTCAGGGCGATAGGATTGGGTCGCGCCGGCGATCTCAGCGCGAACGTGCCGCGCCCGACGCCGTAGTGCCGCGGCATCTGCAGCACCAGATCGCGCCGCGACCGGCTCATCCAATAAAGCACCACGAGGTGGCTGCAGGTCTCGACGCCCGTCAGCGCCTTGGCCCAGCGCTCATCGACGAGGAGGGTGCAGACGGCGTCGGATTCGCGCGCATTTTTGGGACAGTCCTCGCGCCGCGTCCAAGGTGTGCGGATGTGGCCGATGAAATAGAGCGAGGCGTCGAAGTTCTCCGGCAGTTCGACCGCGATCTCGCCGTCGCGGATGCCGAAGGGTTCCTCGGCCATGAATGATTCCTCCGGCGAAAAAAGAGTGGATGGGGCTAAGGGGCTCTCAACCGCTGCAGGTCGGGTTAAGCGGTTAGCGCTGTCAAGTCGGAGCCGGGCGAGATCCCGTGACGTGGGATTGGGCCCTTGCCAGGAGCGTTTAAACCTATAAAGATATCTTTATACGCCAGTCATGCCCGTCCCACCTGCCCAAAATGGGACCTCGCCCGCGCTTCATGCCCACTCGTGCCCACCTGCCCTTCGACACCGTCTATGAGGCGCTCAAGGCCGCCGCCGAGGCCACGCGGCTGCGCATCCTCGCGCTGTTGGCCGAGGCCGAGCTGACCGTTTCGGATCTCACCGCCATCCTGCGCCAATCGCAGCCGCGCATTTCGCGCCATCTGCGGCTTCTCGCCGAGGCGGGGTTGGTCGAGCGCTTTCGCGAGGGCTCGTGGGCCTTCTTCCGCTTGGGCGAGCGGGAGGATGCCGCCAAGCTTGCCCGCGAGCTCATCGTCCACCTCGATCCCGAGGACGTGACGCTCTCGCGCGATCGCGAGCGTCTCGCCGCGGTGCGGGCGCAACGCGCCCAGGCGGCGCAAAACTATTTTCGCCGGCACGCGGTGGAGTGGGATCGCATCCGCAAGCTGCATGTGGCCGACGAGGCGGTCGAGGCGGCGATCATCGGCGCGCTCGCGGACGCGCCCGTGCGCACACTTCTCGATCTCGGCACCGGGACGGGGCGCATGCTCGAACTGCTCGCGCCGCAGATCGAGCGCGGTCTCGGGCTCGATCTCTCCTTGGACATGCTCTCGCTCGCTCGCGCTCGGCTCGATCGCGCCGGACTGCGGCATTGCAGCGTGCGCCAGGGCGATATCTACGACCTGGCGTTGCCCAAGGACAGTTTCGATGCCGTCGTCATCCACCAGGTGCTGCACTTCCTCGAGGACGGCGCGCGCGCGATCGAGGAGGCGGCGCGCGTGCTGCGACCGGGCGGCCGCTTGCTCGTCGTCGATTTTGCTCCCCACGATCTCGAATTTCTGCGCGACGAGCACGCCCATCGCCGGCTCGGCTTTGCGCCCGAGACCGTGGCGCAGTGGATGAAAGCCGCCGGGCTTACCATCATGCTGCAGCAGAGCCTTCCGCCGGAGCCCGCTTCCGAAGGTAAGATTGCCGTTTCGCTCTGGCTCGGGCGCGATCCCCGCCTCGCGCTTGCGGCGCCCGCGCTGGAGGTGGCCTGATGTCTGCCCAGGCACGCGCCAGCCGCTTCGTGCAACCCCGTGGCGACGGCGAGCCGCGACGTATCCGTGTCTCGTTCGAGTTCTTTCCGCCTAAGACCGAGGAGATGGAAAAGACGCTGTGGGAGTCGATCACGCGGCTTGCGCCGCTGAAGCCGAATTTCGTCTCAGTCACCTACGGCGCCGGCGGCTCCACGCGCGAGCGAACGCATTCCACCGTCAAACGCATTCTGGCCGAAACCGCTCTCACCCCCGCCGCGCATCTGACCTGCGTCGCCGCCACGCGCGAGGAGATCGACGCCGTAATCGGCAATTATTGCGCGGCTGGCGTGCGCCACATCGTGGCGCTGCGCGGGGACCCCCTCGGCGGGCTCGGCGAGCGGTATGCGCCGCATCCCGGAGGTTATCGCAACGCCGCCGATCTCGTTGCCGGCATCAAGCGTCTCTCCGAGGTCGAGGTATCGGTCTCGGCTTATCCGGAGAAACATCCCGACAGTCCCACGGTGGAAGCGGACCTCGACATGCTGGCAGCCAAGGTCGATGCCGGCGCCGCGCGCGCGATCACCCAATTCTTTTTCGAGAATGAGCTCTATTTCCGCTATCTCGACCGTGTGCGCGCGCGTGGCATCGACGTTCCGGTCGTGCCTGGCATCCTGCCGGTACAGAATTTCAAGCAGACCAAGGCGTTCGCCGCCCGCTGCGGCGCTTCGGTGCCCGACTGGCTGGCCGAGCGGTTCGATGGGCTGGACGATGATGCGGCGACACGCAAGCTCATCGCCGCCGCGGTCGCCGCCGAGCAAGTGCTCGATCTCGTCGACCGCGGCGTCACCGATTTTCACTTCTACACCATGAACCGCGCCGATCTGGTCTACGCGGTCTGTCACTTGCTCGGGCTGCGGCCGGCGCATGAGGCGACTGAAAAGGCGAGCCGCGAACACGGTGCGCTCCCTCTCCCCGGAGGGGAGAGGGTTGGGGTGAGGGGGGTCGGATGAGGCGACCGAACACCGAACCCGCCCGACGACTACGCCGGCATCAGACGGATGCGGAGCGTCTGCTCTGGCTCCGCTTACGTGATCGCCGTCTGGGTGGATGGAAATTCAAGAGACAGGTCTCGATCCATCGCTTTGTCGTCGATTTCTTCTGCGCGGACGCCAAGCTCATCTTAGAGCTGGATGGCGGACAGCATGATCACAATAGAGACCGTGACGCGGATAGAACCAGAGTGTTGGAGGCAATGGGTTATCTCGTACTTCGATTCTGGAATCATGATGTGATGCGGAATACGAACGGCGTGCTGGAGGAAATTTTGAGCACGGTCTGTCAGCACACATCCGAACCCCCTCACCCCACCCCTCTCCCCGTTGGGGAGAGGGAGCACAGCTGAGCGTGGCGATGGCGATGCCCGTCTCATCGACCGAGCAGACGCTGCGCCGCGTCGCGGCCGAGCGCATCCTCGTGCTCGACGGAGCCATGGGCACCATGATCCAGGCGCTCGGGCTCGACGAGGAAGGCTATCGCGGCGCGCGATTCGATGCGTGGAACCGCGAGGTGCGCGGCAACAACGACCTCCTTATTCTCAGCCAGCCTGCCAAGATCCGTGACATTCATCTCGCTTACTTCCGTGCTGGCGCCGATATCGTCTCGACCAACACCTTCTCCTCCACGCGCATCGCGCAAGCCGATTACGGCATGGCCGGCATCGCCTACGAGCTCAATCTCGAAGGCGCTAAGCTTGCCCGCGCCGCCGCCGATCTCGCGCAAAGCGAGGACGGTCGGCCGCGCTTTGTCGCCGGCGCCATTGGCCCGACCAATCGCACCGCTTCGATCTCCCCAGATGTAGCCAACCCCGGTTTCCGCGCCGTCACCTTCGACGAGCTGCGCAGCGCTTATGCCGAGCAGGCCAAGGGGTTGCTTGAGGGCGGCGCCGACCTCCTGCTGATCGAGACCATCTTCGACACGCTCAATGCGAAGGCAGCGATCGCGGCGATCGCCGACGTCAGCGAGCTTACCGGGATACACGTGCCGGTGATGATCTCCGGCACCATCACCGACCGCTCCGGGCGTCTGCTCTCGGGCCAGACGCCAGCGGCGTTCTGGAATTCGGTGCGCCACGCCGCGCCATTCTCGATCGGGCTCAACTGCGCGCTGGGCGCGCGCGAGATGCGCGCGCATATTGCCGAGATCGCGCGCATCGCCGATACGCTCGTGTGCGCTTATCCCAATGCCGGTCTGCCAAACGAGTTCGGCCGCTATGACGAGAGCCCATGCTTCATGGCCGCGCTGCTCGGCGAATTTGCGGATGCCGGCCTGGTCAACGTGGTGGGCGGCTGCTGCGGCACCACGCCCGAGCATATCCACGAGATCGTGCGCGCGGTCGAGGGCAAGGCGCCGCGGCGCGTCCCCGAAGTGCCGCGGATGCTGCGGCTGTCCGGCCTCGAGGCGTTTGCGCTCACGCCGGAAATTCCCTTCGTCAACATCGGCGAGCGCACGAATGTCACTGGCTCGGCCAAGTTCCGCAAGCTCATCACGGCGGGAGACTACGCGGGGGCGCTGGCGATCGCCCGCGATCAGGTCGAGAACGGCGCACAAATCATCGACGTGAACATGGACGAGGGCCTGCTCGATTCCGAGCAGGCGATGACCACTTTCCTCAATCTGATCGCCGCCGAGCCCGACATCGCCCGCGTGCCGGTGATGGTGGACTCATCGAAATTCTCGGTGATCGAGGCCGGGCTCAAGTGCCTGCAAGGGAAGCCGGTGGTGAACTCGATCTCGCTGAAAGAGGGCGAGGCGGCATTCATCGCACACGCCAAGACCGTGCGCCGTTACGGCGCCGCGGTCGTGGTGATGGCGTTCGACGAGCAGGGCCAGGCCGACACGTTGGAGCGCAAATGCACAATCACCAAACGCGCCTACGACATCCTGGTCAAGCAAGTTGGCTTTCTGCCCGAGGACATCATCTTCGACCCCAACATTTTCGCGATCGCGACCGGGATGGAGGAGCACAACGGTTACGGCGTAGCTTTCATCGAGGCTGCGCGTTGGATTCGCGCGAACTTGCCACACGCTCATGTTTCCGGCGGTGTGTCGAACCTGTCGTTCTCGTTCCGCGGCAATGAACCGGTGCGCGAGGCTATGCACTCCGTGTTCCTCTATCACGCGATCAAAGCGGGCATGGACATGGGCATCGTCAATGCCGGGCAGATCGCGGTCTACGACGACCTCGACCCCGAGCTGCGCGCGTCCTGCGAGGACGTCGCGCTCAACCGCAGCGCCGACGCCGCCGAGCGGTTGCTCGCGCTTGCCCAACGGTATCGCGGGCACGGCAAGGAAAAAAAGGAGGCCGATCTCGCCTGGCGCGATCGATCGGTCGAGGAGCGATTGTCCCATGCGCTCGTGCACGGCATCACCGATTTCATCGAAGCCGATGCGGAGGAGGCGCGGCGCGAGGCCGAGCGTCCGCTGCACGTAATCGAAGGGCCGCTGATGGACGGCATGAACGTGGTCGGCGATCTGTTCGGATCCGGACGCATGTTCCTGCCGCAGGTGGTGAAGTCCGCGCGCGTGATGAAGCAGGCGGTGGCCTACCTCATGCCTTTCATGGAGCAGGAGAAGAAAGAGAAGGGATTGGACAAGAAGAACACCAACGGCAAGATCGTCATGGCGACGGTCAAGGGCGACGTGCACGATATCGGCAAGAACATCGTCGGCGTCGTGCTCCAATGCAACAATTACGACGTCGTTGATCTCGGCGTGATGGTGCCGGCGGCGAAAATCCTGGAGACGGCGCAGAAGGAGCAGGCCGACATCATCGGGCTCTCCGGCCTCATCACGCCGTCGCTCGACGAGATGTGCCTTGTCGCCGCTGAGATGGAGCGACAGGGCTTCGATTTACCGCTGTTGATTGGCGGCGCGACCACGAGCCGCGTGCACACCGCGGTGAAAATCCACCCGAACTACCGGCGCGGGCAGGTGGTCTATGTCACCGACGCAAGCCGGGCCGTCGGCGTTGCGGCCAATCTGCTGTCGCGCGACGCGCGGACCGCTTATCTCGCCGACATCCGCCAGGAATATGCCCGGATCGCCGCCGCGCATGCACGGGGGCAGGCCGCCAAGCAGCGGCTCTCGCTGGAAGGCGCACGCGCGAACGCGTTGAAACTCAACTGGTCGGGAGATTATCTTCCGCCACAGCCAACCTTCATTGGGTCGCGGGTGTTGGATAATTATCCGGTCGATGAGCTTCGCGACTATATCGACTGGTCACCGTTTTTCGCCACCTGGGAGCTGGTTGGCAAGTTTCCCGCCATACTCGACGACGCCAAATATGGTCCGGCCGCGCGCAGCCTGTTTAATGATGCCCAGGCGATGCTCGGGCGCATCGCTTCCGAGCGTTGGCTCTCCGCAAGCGCCCTTTTTGGATTCTGGCCGGCCAATTCCGACGGCGATGATATTCTCGTTTACGGCGACGAGTCGCGCACTCGCCCGCTCGCGGTGCTGCATACGCTGCGTCAGCAGCTCGCACGCCGCGAGGGACGCGCCAATATCGCGCTCGCCGACTTCGTGGCGCCGTGCGCGAGCGGGCTTGCCGACTACGTCGGCGTGTTCATGGTTACGGCCGGCATCGGTGAGGACGAAGTGGCGGAACGTTTCAAGCGCGCGAACGACGATTATTCAGCCATCATGATAAAGGCGCTCGCCGATCGGCTTGCCGAAGCTTTCGCCGAACGACTGCACCAGCGCGTGCGCCGGGAATTCTGGCGCTACGTGCCGGACGAGGCGCTCACCGATGCGGAGCTGATCGGGGAAAAGTATCGCGGCATCCGTCCCGCGCCCGGCTATCCGGCGCAGCCCGACCACAGCGAGAAGGCCATATTGTTTGGCCTGCTCGAGGGCGAGCGGCGGATTGGGGTCAAGCTGACCGAAAGCTTTGCCATGTGGCCTGGCGCTTCCGTCTGCGGCCTCTATTTCAGCCATCCGGAGAGTCATTATTTCGGCGTTGGCAAGATCGAGCGCGATCAGGTCGAGGACTACGGCGCCCGCAAGGGCTGGACGGTGACCGAAGCCGAGAAGTGGCTGGCGCCGGTGCTCAACTACGATCCGCTGATTGCGGCGCGCACGGCGGCGGAGTAGCGCGCCGGCTGAAGGGCATCAGCACGCCTGAACGAAACGCGCCGTGTAGCCCTCGTAAATGCAAACACCGGAGAGGCTTGGCTCTCCGGTGTGAGACAATGTGGTTCGTGTTCGGAATGCTCGGCCGAATACTCGAACTTAAAGCGCGCCCAAGAGGATGGCGCCGACGAACGCAAACACCGCGAGCACGGCCAGCACGTTGAGCTTTAAAGCAAGGTCCACGTCGCGTCCTCCGGCCTTGTTCTGGAGACCCCAATGTAGCAGAGCGCTGACGTCGTCCTAATGACAAATATATTGCGCCGCCGAAAGCGAGCGCGCGAACATCCGCTTGGGCGTGCCAAGACTCTGATATTTCGATGCGAACCGACGCGCCCCGTCATTTTGGATGGTAGCCATTATGGTCTGCCCGGCGCTCAAATTCGGCTCAAGCAGAACTCACTACCTCTGCGGATCGCGTGGAATAACACGTTGTGGACCATGGCGTTAGGGTGCTGCGGCGGAGGTCGCCGGCACTGAGCACTGCAACTGCCGCCGCGCCGAACGCGGTTGCGAAAGCGGACGCGGCCCGAAACTGTGCGGGCCAGCAACCCGGCAGCGGCAAAATGCGCACAACATCAGCGCCGGGTGTCGATCAGTCCAACGATGCGGTCCGTGAGGCGGCGTGCCAACGGCATGATCAAGAATGCCGTCGTCGCCGCGACCGGCCAGGCGATGAAATAAGCCTTCGCCCACTCGAGCAGAAAATCCGGTCGCAAGCCAAGATCGAGCAAGGTGACGAGGAGCGTGACCATGCACACCATCACGCTCGACATCAGGAGCGCCAATATCAGTCGGTGCTTGGCGTCCATTCTCACATGTTCGTTGGAATGGCGACATGGAACGGCTCGAACGAAGCAAACGCCATCCCAGTTCTTAACCATAGCGTGACACGCACAGGAGTGGTCCCATGGCCGCGCCAATCTTTGAAGAAAAGTTAACAGAAACCATCGCATCCTGCGGCCATGGCGTGGGGAGTGCGTTGGTATCTCGTCGGCTCCATCGTCCTTGGCGTCCTCGGCGTGTTGGCGGGTTGCAGCGGCAGCATGTTCTTTGCCGAACGCGAGCCGTGGCGCCACGATGCCGAGTTGCAATGCCTCGCTACCGGTATGGTCAAAGAGGGCGCGGGCATCACGCGCATGCAGCCGATCCGCGGTCCCGGCGTATGCGGCGCTGATTTCCCGCTCAAGGTATCCATCTTAGGCGAGAGCGCGCCGCTCGGTTACATGGACGATCTGCGGCCGCCGGGTGACATTCCGCGCGCCGCGCCACGCTGGCCGCTCAGGCCGGCCGGCCCGCCGGCAGAGCCCTCGTATCAATCGCGCGTGCTGCCGGATGATCAGGTGCGCTCGCCGCAAGGTCGTCAGGGCGCTCCCGATCAACCCATCTCGCTTAGCCCTCCCGGCGTCACCGAGGGGCCGAATGTCGCAGCGGAGCCGTACGATTTTCGCCGGCCCTATGGCGTTGCACCTGCTCCTGTTCCTCCAAAATATTCATCACCGGCCGCAGTTGGTTCGCGGCGCGAGGATTTTTCGCCCGAGCCCTACGACCGCCGACCTCTCATGGATGCGCCCGCCACACTGCGCAACGGAGCAAGCGCTATCACCCGCGGCCCGCTGCGCGAGCCGCGCGCGCAGCCCGCGCCCACCTCCGCGGGCGAGACCATGGCGCCGTTGGGTCCCTCGCGCGACGGCGCGGGATCGTTCACGCCCGTCGGCTTGAGCCCGCCGGCGACGCTCGCCTGTCCGATCGTGTCGGAGCTCGAGCGCTGGATCAGCGGCGCCGTGCAGCCGGCGGCGATGCGCTGGTTCGGCTCACCGGTTGCCGAGATCAGGCAAATTTCCGCCTATTCCTGTCGCGGCATGAACGGCAATCCGCACGCGAACATTTCCGAACATGCCTTCGGCAATGCGCTCGACATCGCCTCGTTCACGCTCGCGGACGGACGTAAGATCACGGTGAAAAACGGTTGGCACGGTTTGCCCGAGGAGCAGGGATTTCTGCGCGACGTGCAGGCGGCGGCCTGCGATGAATTCAGCACGGTGCTGGCGCCGGGCTCGAACGTCTATCACTACGACCATATCCACGTCGATTTGATGCGCCGGCGCGATGGCCATCGCGCCTGCAATCCGCACGCCGTGTCGGGAGAGGAGGTGGCCGCGCGTGCCGCGCGCTACGCGGGCAAGCGCGATCGTGGCATCACCGGCTCGCTCGCCCCGCACCGCTCCGCGGCCCGCTCGTTCGAGGAACGGCGCGCCCGCGCGCTCCCCACGGCCGAGCCGGGCGAGGACGGCGAGGACGACTGAGCCCATCGCTTTTAGGCCGAATGGCATCTCTCGGTCGGTGACCCTGGGTTTCCTCGAAAAACGCCTCTGTGCGGCGTTTCCATGGGCCTGCGACACCATGCGGCACCTCTTACAATGCTGCCATGGGCTACCAATATTTGGGTGGAACCAAACGGTCTCCTGGGAGGACCCCCCATGCTTCGTCTCCGCTTTCGTCCGCTGCTTGCGCTTGGCGCCGTGGTGGCGGTGTTGGCATTCGCGATGACGGATGCCGATGCCCGCGCTGGCCGCGGCGGGGGCTTCGGTAGCCGCGGCTCGCAGACCTTCTCCGCGCCGCCGTCGACGGCGACATCGCCGAGCGCGCGGCCCATTGAACGCAGCATGACGCAGCCCAACCAGCCGGGCGGCACGTTCGCACAGCGCCCGCCGACGTCTTCGCCCGTGGGCGGCTTCCTTAATCGGCCGGGGTTCCTCGGCGGTCTGTTCGCTGGGTTCCTGGGCGCCGGCTTGCTCGGCATGCTGTTCGGTCATGGCTTGTTGGGCGGCCTGGGTGGCTTCGCCTCGATGCTCGGCCTCATGCTGCAGATCGGCATCGTCGTGATCATCGGCTATCTCTTGTGGACGTGGTGGCAGCGTCGCACTCAGCCGGCGCTCGCCAGCGGCCCGGCGCTGCGCGATTACGCATCCGGCAGCGCGCGTCCGGAGATGGGTTTCGGCGGCGGCAGCGGCGCTCCCGCTTCGAGCGCGCGTGCATCCGGCACCGACGAGGTCGGACTCACGCCGGACGACTTCAATGCCTTCGAGAAGATCCTCGGCGAGGTGCAGAGCGCGTATGGCGCCGAAGACCTCGCGCGGTTGCGCCGGCAAGTCACGCCGGAGATGCTCTCATACTTCTCGGAGGACCTCGCCGCCAATGCGAGCAAGGGCGTCGTCAATCGGGTCTCCGACGTCAAGCTGCTACAAGGCGATCTCGCCGAGGCTTGGCGCGAGGGCGAAACCGACTATGCGACCGTCGCGATGCGTTACTCGCTCAACGACGAGATGGTGGAGCGCGACAGCGGCCGCGTGGTGCAAGGCGGGCCCGACGAAGCCACCGAAATCTGGACCTTCATGCGCGTGCGCGGCGGGCATTGGCTCCTCTCGGCCATCCAGCAGTCCTAACAGTTGCGCACCGGCTCTCGACGTTATGGCCGGGCTCGTCCTGACCATTTCGTTTGGTTGACATCTTCCAGGAGAACTCATCCCTCCGGCTTTCCATACCCGCCCGCGGTGGGGGGCTGGATGATGATCGCCTCGCCGGCGTCGATCACGGTGGCGTCGCAGCCTTGAAGCTTCTCGATGCCGCCGTTCTTGCGCCGCACAGCGTTCTCGCCGACCTGGCCGGCCTCGCCCCCGGCGAGACCGAACGGACGCACGCGACGGTGACCCGACAGAATTGTGCAATCCATCTTTTCCAGAAAGCGAATGGTGCGGCGGACCCCATCGCCGGCGCTCCAGCGGCCGCGGCCGCCCGAACCCTTGCGGATGTGGAAATCCTCGAGCACGACCGGATAGCGAAACTCGAGCACCTCCGGATCGGTCAATCGCGTGTTGGTCATGTGCGTGTGCACGGCGCCGGTGCCCGGAAAGCCGGGGCCCGCCGGCGAGCCCGAGCATATCGTTTCGTAATACTGGTGCTTCGCGTTGCCGAAATTGACGTTGTTCATGCTCCCTTGGGCAGCCGCGAGCGCGCCGAGCGCGCCGAACAAGCAATTCGTGACGGCCTGTGACGTCTCCACATTGCCGGCGACAACCGCCGCCG
>DATNNX010000109.1:0-9400 GCA_035601615.1 Xanthobacteraceae bacterium | reverse complement strand
CGGCGCCTTGACCGGCTTCGATTCCGAGGCCGCCTTGCGCGTGGCGCTGCGCGCTTTGGCGGGAGCGCGCGCTTTGCCGCCGCGCGCGCGCCTTGCTTCCAACAGGCCGACGGCCTCCTCGAGCGTGATCGTTTCCGGGGTGAGATGGGCCGGCAGCGTGGCGTTGACTCCATCGTGGGTGGCATAGGGTCCGTACCGACCGCTCTTGACCACGATGCGCCCACCTTTATCGGGATGATCGCCGAGCGCGCGGCCCGAATCAGCGCGGCGGCTCTTACGCTTGGCACGTTTCTCCTCGATCAGCGCCACGGCACGGTTGAGTCCGATGGTGAGCACGTCCTCGCCCGCGGTCAGATTGGCGTAGGTCTTGCCGTGCTGCACGTAAGGCCCGAAGCGGCCCACGCTGGCGATGATCGGCTCGCCATCGCCGGAATGTTTTCCGATCTCGCGGGGTAGCGAGAGCAGCCCGAGCGCGCGGTCAAGATCGACGTCCTCGGCGGAGAGCCCTTTGGGTAGACCGGTGCGCTTGGGTTTCTCGCCTTCGGTTGCTTCCCCGAGCTGGATATAGGGCCCGAAGCGGCCCGACCGCAGCGTCACTTCGAGCCCGCTCGCCGGATCCTCGCCCAGCTTTTTCATGCCGTTTTCCGGCGCGCCATTGCCGTTGTTTGGCGCCAGCGGGCGCGTGTAGCGGCACTCGGGATAATTAGTGCAGCCGATGAAGCCGCCGAACTTGCCGAGCTTGAGCGAGAGCCGGCCGGTCTCACAGCTCGGGCATTTGCGCGGATCGGCGCCGTCCGCGCGCGGCGGAAACAGATGCGGCGCCAGCATCTCGTCGAGCGCGTCGATGACCTGAGCGACACGCAGATCCTTGATGTCGCCCACGGCGGCCGTGAACTCACGCCAAAAGTCGCGCAGCAAATCGCGCCAGGCCATCTCGTTGTTGGAGATGCGGTCGAGCTGCTCTTCGAGCCCGGCCGTGAAGTCGTATTCGACGTAGCGCGCGAAGAAGCTTTCGAGGAAGGCGGTCAGCACCCGCCCCTTGTCCTCGGGCACGAGCCGCTTTTTCTCGATCCGCACGTAGCCGCGGTCCTTGAGCACCTGCAGGATCGAGGCATAGGTGGAAGGGCGGCCGATGCCGAGCTCTTCCATGCGCTTGACCAGCGACGCTTCCGAGTAGCGCGGCGGCGGCTCGGTGAAGTGCTGGCTGGCGTCGATTTTACGCTTGGCCAGCGTTTCCCCCGTGCTCATCTCCGGAAGGCGACGCCCGTCTTCGTCCGCCGCGACGTCGTCCTCGTCCTCGTGGTAAAGCGTGAGGAAGCCGTCGAACTTCACCACGGTGCCGGTCGCGCGCAGGTCGATGATCCTCTTGCCGCCACTGATTGCCGGGGAGGTCACGCTGGCGGTGATGTCGGCCGTGGTGCGCTCGAGCTCGGCGGATTCCATCTGGCTCGCCACCATGCGCAGCCAGATCAGCTCGTAGAGCCGCGCCTGATCATGGTCGAGGAACGATTTCACGTCGCGTGGACGGTGCCCGACTTCCGTCGGCCGGATCGCCTCGTGCGCCTCTTGCGCGTTCTTGGTCTTGGCCTGGTACTGGCGCGCGGACGGCGGCACATAGTCTTTGCCGTAATCGGCCCCGATCAGCCGCCGGGTGGCCGTAAGCGCCTCTTCCACGACGTCCACGCCGTCGGTGCGCATATAGGTAATCAGGCCGACGGTCTCGCCATCGATGTCGACGCCCTCGTATAGCCGTTGCGCGACGCGCATCGTATGCGCGGGCGCAAAGCCGAGCTTGCGGCTCGCTTCCTGCTGCAAGGTCGAGGTGGTGAAGGGAGGGGGCGGATTGCGCCGCGCCGGCTTCGCCTCGACGCTCGCGACGGTGAAACTGGCGCTCTCCAGCGCTTGCTTGAAGGCTTCGGCCTCGCTGGCTGAGCCGATATCAAGGCGCTGGATTTTCTCGCCATCGGCGCCGACAAGGCGAGCCTCGAACTGCTCGCTCCGTGGCGTGGCCAGCGTCGCAACCAGCGACCAGTATTCGCGGGGGACGAATTTTTCGATTTCGAGCTCGCGGTCGCAGACGAGCCGCAGCGCCACCGATTGCACCCGGCCGGCCGAGCGCGCGCCGGGCAGCTTGCGCCAGAGCACGGGTGAGAGCGTGAAGCCCACGAGATAATCGAGCGCGCGGCGGGCGAGATAGGCATCGACCAGCGCGCCGTCGATCTTGCGCGGGTGCTTCATCGCGTCGAGCACCGCCTGTTTGGTGATGGCGTTGAACACCACCCGCTCGACCGCATGCTGCTTGAGAGCGTGCTTCTCCTTCAACGCCTCGAGCACGTGCCAGGAAATGGCCTCGCCCTCGCGATCGGGGTCGGTGGCGAGAATGAGTTTGCTGGCTCCCTTGAGCGCGCGGGCAATCTCGTTGAGGCGCTTCTCGGACTTGTCGTCGACCTCCCAAATCATCCGGAAATTGTGCTCGGGGTCGACCGATCCGTCCTTGGCCGGCAGGTCCCGGACGTGCCCGAAGGAGGCCAATACCTCGTAGCCGGAGCCAAGGTAGCGATTGATCGTCTTCGCCTTGGCCGGAGACTCGACGACGACGATGTTCATGAATTCCAATAAGTTAGTGGGGGAAGCGGGCCGCCGGTCGCGCGGAATCGGGGGCCCTTGTCGGGGCGGAAGATGGGGTTGTCAACCCTCCATGTCAAACCGGGGCTCGGTAGCGGCCGGCCGCCGGGCAGCCGAAACGACCGGAGCGCAAAGCCTAGATCCATTATTTCGGGCGGCTCTTTTATCAGCAAAATAAACGTGTTGAAGGAATTAGCGCACATCGCAGTTGAACTAGCGCGTGCCTGCGTTCTGATCTGCACTAATAATCTTCGGGGCCGGCGCCTCGTGCCCGCTCGGGAGGAGTTGCCCGAAAGGTACAGCTCTACAATCTTCGTGTGTGAAAAGGGGCGAGCCGCAATTCCACCTGTCTTGCCGCTGAGGGTTCCAGGCGCGGAACCTACTACCGTAGGTCCGGGGGGATTTAGGCCATGTGGATCATCATGTACGTCGCGATGATAGCGTCGCTTCGGGCAATGGGGCTTGCGCCGAGCTCGGTGCCGGTCAGGACCGACGACGATCATCGGCCGCCTTTCGGCGAAATCTGAGTTCTTTGTCATTCCGGGGCGCGCCGAAGGCGCGAGCCCGGAATCCATACTCACCGGCAGTGGTTATGACTTCCGGGGTCCCTCGCTGCGCTCGGGACTCGGAATGGCGGCGAGGAACCTAGCTACAGCAGTGACACCAGCGCGCCCCCGTGGCGCTCGAGGCGGCCCGCGAGCTCGAGCTCGAGCAGGACTACGCGTACGACGGCGGGCGAACTCCCCGACAACCGCACGAGATCATCGATCGGCACCGGCGTCGGCCCCAGTAACTCGACGATGCGTGTGCGCTCCGCGGCGCCAGGCTCGCCACCGGGCGCAGGTGCGTCCGGCTCCTCCGCGCGCAATTCGACGGCCGCGCCCAGGATTGGGCGCAGTACTGCGACCACGTCAGCCGCCTCGGTCACCAGCGTTGCACCCTGTTTGATCAGATCGTTGGCGCCTTCCGCGCGGGGATCGAGCGGGGAGCCCGGTACCGCGAACACCTCCCGGCCCTGCTCGAGCGCGAAGCGGGCGGTGATGAGCGAGCCCGAGCGCCTCGCCGCCTCCACCACGACGACCCCGGCGCAAATGCCGGAAATGAGCCGATTGCGGCGGGGAAAATCCCGCGCGCGGGGCTCATGCCCGAACGGCATTTCCGAAACGAGCGCGCCTTGCGCCAGAATAGCGCCGGCGAGCTCGGTGTGTTCGGGCGGATAGAGGCGGTCATGCCCGCCGGCGAGGACAGCAATGGTGCCGGTCGCCAGACTCGCGCGATGAGCGGCGGCGTCGATGCCGCGCGCGAGGCCCGAGACGACGGCAAAGCCTGCCTCGCCGAGGTCGCGCGCGAGCCGCTCGGCGAAGCGCACGCCCGCAGCCGATGCATTGCGTGCGCCGACGACGGCGACCGCGGGCAGACCGAGCGCGGCGGCGTGTCCGCGCACGGCTAAAAGCGGCGGGGCGTCGTCGATCATCTGCAGACGGCCGGGATAATCGGGCTCACCGAGCGCCACGAAAGTCGCGCCGAGAGCTTTCGCTGCCTTGACCTCGCGCGCGGCGTCCTCGCGGGAGGGAATCCGGGCAGGCCCCTTGGCGCCGCCGCGCCGGGCGAGATCGGGTAACACGGAAAGCGCCGCGCGCGCGCCGCCGTAATGATTGATGAGCGCGCGGAAAGTGCGCGGCCCCACATTGTCGCTGCGGATGAGACGCAGCCAATCGAGCCGCTGCTCGTCGCTGAGCCGCACGCTGTCGCTCTTGTCGGTCACGCAGCGCCCCCGGGCGGCTATCCTCGGCGATAACATCGCCGATGTGCGGGCGGCTCACAACCGCCAGTGCATGACGACAGGAGGCCTTCTCGTGCGCCGTTGACGCGTGCCGCAAAGCGAAGTCAGATAGCCGGCGGGGGGAGGGGACGATGGCGCAAGTCGAGCAGCCAGAGGAGAGGACGAAGATGAAGTTTACTCTCGCCGCCATCCTGGTGCTGTCCTTGTCCGCATCCTCGGCATTCGCCCAAGAGCAAGGCGGATCCTCAGCCATCCCCTTGACCACGACGGTGGGGCCGCAGCCCTTGACCGCAACTGTGGCGCAGCAGACCCAGTCGTCTGCGCTGTTTCCTCCCGCCAGTGCGACCATCAGGGTATTCGGGTCTCCACCGGTCCAGCCGGCGCGAGGATTGGGCATAGAGTGCACCCCGGTCGAACAGAGCATTGCCGGCGTGATTATTGGTCCGACCGACCTGTGCGACCGCTAGGCCGGCGAGACCGCGCTCGGAACACGGTACTTGTGGGACTTGAGCGGCATTCCGCGCGGTGACGGGTGAAACGTCACGCGCGCGTGGAGGCACCGATCTTGCTCTCGGTACCCTGCGCGAGCCGCCCAATGTTGCCGCGGTGCATGATCCACAACAGCACGGTGAGCAACGTGAACAGCACCGCGTCCGGCTGATCGCCGACGAGCCAGAGCGCGACCGGGGTTGCTGCGCTGGCGACGAGCGCGGCGAGCGAAGAATAGCGGCTAAGCCCCGCGACCGCGGCCCAGATCAGCGCGAACGCGATGGCGATCGGCCATGCCAGGCCCAGCAAGACGCCGATATAGGTGGCAACGCCCTTGCCGCCCTTGAAACCGAGCCAGATCGGAAAGAGGTGGCCGAGGAAGGCAGCGGCCGCGGTGAAGAGCGCGATCGCGTGGGCGAAATCGTCCCTGCCAAAATAAAAATAGACGAGCAGCACCGGGAACGTGCCCTTGAGCGCGTCGCCGATGAGCGTTGCGGCGGCAAGTGCCTTGTGCCCGGTGCGCAGTACGTTGGTGGCGCCGATGTTGCCGGAGCCAATCGCGCGGATGTCGGCCGTGCCTGCGAGTCGCGTGAGAAGCAGCCCAAACGGGATCGAGCCGCAGAGATAGCCGAAGGCGAGCGCCCCAACATAGGCCGGCAGCAGCGACGGATCGAGTACTGGCGGCATGGACGGTGTCCTGCACGGGTTAGCTCAGTTCTTACGTTCGTCGCCGCGAAAGCGGGCACCCAGTCGGTAGCCCTGGATTACCGTTTTCGCGGGAATGAACGCAGTTTTGTGCCCGCTGATAGCGCATCTAAGCCAAGGCGGTAGCGGCGATGCGGCCGCTCACACGTATTCGTAGACCGTGCGGCCCGCGACGATTGTTCGCACCACGCGTCCCTCGAGCTTGGCCTCGTCGAAGGGCGTGTTCTTGCATTTGGATTTGAGCTCGCCGGGGTCGAGCACCCAGGGCACGTCGGGATCGAGCACGATCACGTCCGCCGGGCTTCCCTGCCGCAGCGTCCCCGCCGCAAGCCCTAAAATCTGAGCGGGCCCGCTCGACGTCGCTTTGAGAAGCGTCATGAGCGCAAGCTCGCCCGAGTGAACGAGGCGCAGTCCTGCCGCGAGCATGGTCTCGAGCCCGATGGCGCCGGGCGAGGCCTCGGCGAAGGGCAGGCGCTTCGTCTCCACGTCTTGCGGATTGTGATCGGACATGACGACGTCGATCAGACCCGACGCAAGCGCCGCGACCAGCGCTGCGCGATCCTCCTCCGCGCGTAGCGGCGGCTTGAGCTTGAGGAACGTGCGGTAGGGTCCGACGTCGATCTCATTGAGCGTAAGGTGGTTGATCGATGCCGAGGCGGTCACCCGCAGCCCGGCGTCCTTGGCGCGCTGCAGGACATCGAGCGACTCGCCGCAGGTGAGCGAGGCCGCATGATAGCGGCTTTCGGTCAGCGCCACGAGCCGCATGTCGCGCTCCAGCATGATGGTCTCGGCCGCGGTGGGCACGCCGGTGAGTCCCAGCCGTGCCGCGAACTCGCCTTCGTTCATCACGCCTTCGCCGACGATGTCGGGATCCTCCGTGTGATGCACGATGAGCGCGTCAAAATCTCGCGCATAGGTCAGCGCCCGGCGCATGACCTGCGCGTTGGTGACGCTTTTCGCCCCATCCGTGAAGGCAACGGCGCCCGCCGCCTTGAGCAACCCGATTTCGGCCATCTCTTCTCCGCGCAGGCCCTTGGTCAGCGCCGCCATCGGCTGCACGTGCACGATCGAGGTGTCGCGCGCGCGGCGCAGCACGAAATCCACGATTGCGGGGTCGTCGATCGCGGGCGAGGTGTCCGGCTGCGACACGATGGTGGTAACGCCGCCAGCGGCCGCCGCCTGACTCGCCGAGGCGATGGTCTCGCGATATTCCGCGCCGGGCTCCCCGACGAAAGCGCGCATGTCGACGAGTCCGGGCGCCACCACCTTGCCCTTGCAGTCGATGACCTCGGTCGCCTCGGGTACGCCGGCCGCACCGATGCCGCGCTTGGCTTCGCGGATCACCCCGTCGGCGATCAAAAGATCGCCATCGATCTCGAGATCGCGCGAAGGATCGAAGATGCGCGCGTTGGCGAGGAGGATCGGGCGGCGGTCGGCGAGCATCATCATCGCCGGTCGCCTTCCGCCCCGCCGAAGCCAAACACCGAGTGCGCGGCTCCGTAATGGGTCAATGCGACATGATGCAACCGGGAGGCCTCATGCATTCGGCAAGTTCCGCGACAGCGCCTCGAGCACGGCCATGCGCACCGCGACCCCCATCTCCACCTGTTCGCGAATGAGCGACTGGGCGCCGTCGGCGACCGCGCTGTCGATCTCGACGCCGCGGTTCATCGGTCCCGGATGCATCACCAGGGCGTCGGGCTTGGCATAGGCGAGCTTCTTCTGGTCGAGCCCGAAATAATGGAAATATTCCTGCGTCGAAGGCACGAACGAACCGTTCATGCGCTCGCGCTGCAGGCGCAGCATCATCACGATATCGGCGTCTCGCAGGCCCTCGCGCATATCGCGTGTGGCCTCGACCCCGAGCCGCTCGATGCCTGGAGGCATCAGCGTCGAAGGGGCAACCACGCGCACTCGCGCGCCCAGCGCATTGAGCAGGATGATGTTCGAGCGCGCCACGCGCGAGTGGAGAATGTCGCCGCAGATCACGACGATCAGGCGCTCGATGCGACCCTTGTTGCGGCGGATGGTGAGCGCGTCGAGCAGCGCCTGAGTCGGGTGCTCGTGCGAGCCGTCGCCGGCGTTGATCACCGAGCAGTCCACCTTCCTGGCCAGCAGCTCGACCGCGCCCGAGGCGTGATGGCGCACGACGATGATGTCGGGATGCATGGCATTGAGCGTGATCGCGGTGTCGATCAGCGTCTCGCCCTTGCGCATGGAGGAGGAGCCGACTGACATGTTCATGACGTCGGCGCCGAGCCGCTTGCCGGCGAGTTCGAAGGAGGCCTGGGTGCGGGTCGAGACCTCGAAGAACAGGTTGATCAGAGTGCGCCCGCGCAGCGAGGCCTGCTTCTTGTCGATCTGGCGATTGAGCTCGACGAAATTCTCGGCGAGATCGAGAAGCCCCAGAATCTCCTCGCGCGAAAGCCCTTCGATCCCCAACAAATGGCGCTGGCTGAGGACGAAGGTGGACTTGGCGGCGATGTTCATTAAAGCCGCTTCTATAGGCCCGGCGGGCGGCACCCGCAAGGGAGTGCGGGCGCTTCGGCGAAAGAACTGTGGATGTTTGGCAACCCGGCCACCGGCTGAAATGGTGCAGAATTCGCGTTATCAATTGATGCTTGCGCCGATACTGGCGTGCGAATGGAGCGGGCGATGCGGATCGACGAGGTGCTCAACCAGTCGCCGCCCTATGTCGACGTTAATCTCTACGACAGCGATCAGCCGCTCCAGGATGCGGTCGCGGCAAATGGCGGCGAGCGCGACGCCTCCGCCTTGTCCGGCTTCGGCAGGCACTGGGGCACGGCCGAGATGTTCGATCTCGCGCGTGCGGCCAACGAGCATTCGCCGGAGCTAAAGGCGTTCGATGCCAAGGGCTTCCGGCGCGACGCCATCGAATTTCACCCCGCTTACCACCAGCTCATGACCGAGAGCGTCGGCGCGGGTTTGGCGGCCTCGACCTGGCGCGATGACGCGACGCCGGCACACGCGCCGGCGCAGGTGCTGCGCGCCGCGCGCTTCTACATGGTGGCGCAAATCGAGACCGGGCACCTCTGTCCGCTCACCATGACGCACGCGGCGGTGGCGGCGCTGGGGCTCGAGCGCGAACTCGCGGTGAAGCTCATGCCCAAGATCATGTCGCGCCGCTACGATGCGCGGTTGCGGCCATGGTGGGAGAAGCGCGGGATCACCCTCGGCATGGGCATGACCGAGAAGCAGGGTGGCACCGACGTGCGCACCAATACCACGCGCGCCGAACCCGCCGGCAATGGCTACGCCATTAGCGGCCACAAGTGGTTCATGTCGGCGCCCATGTGCGACGCATTCCTGGTGCTGGCGCAGGCGCCGGGCGGGCTCACCTGCTTTCTCATGCCGCGCTTTCGCCCGGACGGGGCGGTCAACGGGCTTCATTTCCAGCGCCTCAAGGACAAGCTCGGCAATCGCTCGAACGCGTCCTCGGAAGTCGAGTTCGTGGACGCTTTCGCCTGGCGCGTCGGCGAGGAGGGCAGGGGCGTGCGCACCATCATCAATATGGTGCAGCTCACACGGCTTGATTGCGCCATTGCTTCGGCCGGCATCATGCGCATGGCGCTGGCGCAGGCGGTCCATCACGCGCGCTACCGCAGCGTGTTCCAAAAACATCTCGTCGAGCAGCCGATGATGCGCACCGTGCTCGCCGACCTCTCCCTCGAGGTGGAAGCCGCCACCGCGCTGGTGATGCGGCTGGCCCGCTCGTTCGATCTCGCCTCGAGCGATCCGCGCGAGGCCGCGCGCGCCCGCCTGCTCACGCCGGCGGTG
>DATNNX010000108.1:0-8749 GCA_035601615.1 Xanthobacteraceae bacterium | reverse complement strand
CGGCTCGCCTACGATATCTCCCGCCGTCATGCGCGGATTGAGCGACGAATACGGATCTTGAAAGATCATCTGCATTCCGCGCCGATGCCGCCGCAATTCGGCTTTGCCCAGGTGCGTGATGTCATGGCCGTCGAGCTTGATAATGCCAGTTGTCGGCTCAAGCAGCCGCAGCACGGTGCGTGCGACCGTCGATTTGCCGCACCCGCTCTCCCCGACCAGCCCCAGGGTCTCGCCTTCGCGCACCTCGAAGCTCACGCCGTCGACCGCGTAGACGTGCCCGACCGTGCGGCGAATGATCCCTCGCTTGACGGGAAAATGCTTCTTGAGGTCCGTGACCTCGAGCACGGCACTCATGCCAACTCTCGCGCCACAGACTCGGTGCGCTCCCTCTCCCCGTTTGGGGAGAGGGTTGGGGTGAGGGGGCTACCAGCGGCACTGATGAAGCCGAGCCCCCTCACCCATTGCTTCATCTTGAAAGAGCGAGGAGCCCTCTCCCCCGCGGGGAGAGGGCACAAGCGGCGGTACCGCGCTCGCAGCCTATGAAGCTGTAGCCTTTCGAGCGCGCCCCGGACTGACCAGTCGGAATTTATGCAGGCTGATTTCACGGCGCCGCTCCGGCGAGCTCGTCCGAGTGCCAGCAGGCGGCCCAGTGCCCCGGCCGCTTTTGCTCGAACGGCGGGTAGATCGCGCGGCATTTGTCGTCGGCGAGCGGACAACGGGGCGCGAAGACGCAACCCGCGGGAAGACGGTTGAGCGGCGGCACGACGCCGGGAATTTCTTTGAGCCGTCCCCCTATTCCGGCTGGCGCGCCACCCATGCTGGTGAGACGCGGAATCGACGCCAGCAGGCCGAGCGTATAGGGATGCAGCGGCCGCTCGAAGAGCGCATCGACGGCGGCCTCCTCCACCTTTTTACCCGCATACATCACGATGACCCATTGCGACGTCTCGGCGACGACTGCGAGGTCATGGGTGATCAGGATGATCGCGGTGCCAAACTCCTCCTGAAGCGCGAGCATGAGATCGAGGATCTGCGCCTGGATGGTGACATCGAGCGCGGTCGTCGGCTCATCGGCGATGAGGACCTTGGGATTGCACGCGAGCGCCATCGCGATCATCGCGCGCTGGCGCATGCCGCCCGACAGCTGATGCGGGTATTCGGTGGCTCGCTGCGCCGGTTCAGGAATGCGCACCCGGCGCAGCATCTCCACGGCCTTTCCCCGCGCCGCCGATTTCGACAGGTCCTGGTGCAGCTCAACCGTCTCGCTGATCTGCGCGCCGATGGTGAGCACTGGATTGAGCGACGTCATCGGCTCTTGGAAGATCATCGAGACGTCGTTGCCGCGCACGGCGCGCATTTGCGCCTCGTCGAGCTTGGTGAGATCGCGGCCATCGAGCTCGATCGAGCCGGAGACAATGCGGCCGGGCGGGTCGGGAATAAGCCGCAACACGGACAGCGCGGTGATGCTCTTGCCGCAGCCGGATTCGCCGACGATCGCCAGCGTCTCGCGCGGACGCAGTGCAAACGAGAGGTCGTCGACCGCTTTGATGATGCCGAGCCGGGTAAAGAAGTATGTCCGCAGCCCCGCGACGTTGAGAACAGCCCGTCCGGCTCCTTCCTCGGCACGCTTGGCCAGCGCTGTGTCGGAGCTCGACCGATTCATACCAATGTCTCGCCTCGTCGTTCCAGCCGAGCCGTGATAGCGGCGAGAGCCGGAATCCACGACCACAGGTCGCGATTATGGAGTCCGCCTTCGCGGGCGTCGCCCGCGCTCCGGAATGACGAGTCGGGAATCCGGCTTGGCATCATCTCAGCTGCGCTGCCTCGGATCGAGAATGTCGCGCAGCGCGTCGCCCAAAAGGTTCGTGCCGAATACCGCGAGGCTGATGGCGATGCCGGGAAAGACGACGAGCCACGGCGCCGTGCGCACATATTCGGCCGCCGATTGCGACAACATGCGGCCCCAGGACGGATAAGGCTCGGGCACGCCGAGGCCGAGAAACGACAGGGCGGCTTCGGTGAGTATGGTCGAGCCGAGCTGCGCGGTTGCCAGCACGATCAGCGGCGCAAGGGTGTTGGGCAGGATGTGGCGCACGGCGATGCGCGCCTCGCTCATGCCCACCGCCTTCGCCGCCTCGATGAAGGGTAGCTCGCGCAAGGCAAGCGTGTTGGCGCGGATCACGCGCGCCACATAGGGGATCAGCGGGATCGATATGGCGATGATGGTATTCTGCAGCGACGGGCCGAGCGCCGCCGCCATCACCAGCGCCAGCACCAACAGCGGCAGGGCCTGCAGGATATCCATCACGCGTTGGACGATGAGGTCGACCCAGCCGCCGAGGTAGCCGGAGGCCAACCCGAAGATGATGCCGAATCCGCTTCCCAGCATCGTCGTGCCGATCCCGACCGCGAGCGAAATGCGCGCGCCGTAGATGATCCGCGCATAGACGTCGCGGCCGAACGGGTCGGTGCCCAACCAGTGGGCGCTGCTCGGGGGCGCGAGTGAGAGCGCAGCATTTATCGACAGCGGATCGTAGCTCGTGAGGAGGTTCGCAAACGCGGCGGCGAACACGAACAGTCCCATGATCGCTGCGCCCGCCGCCCCGAGCGGATTGCGCCAGATGAGATAGCGCAGCCGCGCCAATCGGGTGTGCGCCGTGGCGCCGGCCTTGACCAGTTCCGCATCGAAATCGAGGATGCTCATCCTGCGCTCCGGCCGCGAGACCTCAGCTCTCCGAATATTTGATGCGCGGGTCGAGCACGGCATAAAGCATGTCGACCATGAAATTGATGAGCACCACGATCGTTGCCACGAACATCACCAGATTTTGCACGATCGGGTAGTCGCGCTGGGTGAGCGCCGTCACGAGGTAGCGCGCGACGCCGGGCACGTTGAACACGGTTTCGGTCACGATCAAGCCGCCCATGAGGAATGCCGCCTCGATGCCGATGACGGTGACGACCGGCAGAATGGCGTTGCGCAGCGCGTGATGATAATTGACGCTTCGCTCGGAGGCGCCCTTGGCGCGGGCAGTGCGGATATAATCCTGGCGCAGCACCTCGAGCATGGAAGAGCGCGTGAGGCGCAGCATCAAGGCAGAGCTGCGAAAGCCGACCGCCGCCGCCGGCACGCTCAGCAGCAACAGCTCGTCCCACCACGTTTTGGGCGGCGCCGTGTAGATCGGAATCATATCGAGATAGGCGACGAACGCCATCAGGATCAATAGCCCGAGCCAAAATGACGGCATTGATAAGCCAGTCAGGCTGAGCACTCGCAGCGCGTAATCCGTGCCGGAATTCTGGCGCACCGCGCTGATGACGCCGAGCGGAACGCCGATGAGTACGGAAAAGCAGAGCGCAAGGCCCGCAAGCTTTGCGGTGATCGGAATGCGCGGCGCGATCTCCTCGAGCGCGGGCCGCTCGGACACATAGGAGTAGCCGAGGTCGCCCTGTGCGAGCCCGCCGATCCATGTGGCGTATTGAACGACAATCGGCTTGTCGATGCCGAGCTCCGCCTCGATCTTCGCCTTTTCCCGCGGATTAACGTAGCCCGCCGCGTCGTAGAGGATATCGACGATGTTGCCGGGCATCACCCGCAGCAGCAGAAAGATGATCACCGATATCCCGAACAGCGTCAGGAGCATCAGCGAGAAACGCCGCGCGAGATAAGCACCCAACAATTTGTCCTTTCATATTGGTGGAAATTTCGCGCTTGCTCTGGTTGCACACGAAGCGTCCGGCGTCCCGGGTTTGTGGCCGCGTGTCCCGGATGCGGTGCAGCGCGAAACGAAGTGAAGCGGTGCACCGCTGATCCGGGACCGCCACGGGGCGGGGCGGTCCACGCAAGTCGGGCTTGCCCGACTTGCGCACATCTGAGCGCCGATCTCGGGTAAACCCGAGATCGGTGTCCTCAGCACACCATTCGCTCCGCTCATGCTGCGCTGCGCCCGGGACACGACCTTAATTCGACTCACCGATCGAGCCAGATGTCCTCGAACCGCCAGCCGTTGTACGAGCTGTTCGTCATGATGGTGACGCCCTTCACTTGCGGCGACCAGCAGGTCGCGCGGCGCGAATGCAAGACGATCGGCCGCGCGACGTCCTCCTGCAGCTTCTTGTCGATCTCCCAAACCAGCCGCTTGCGCTTCTCGATATCCGTTTCCGCCGACTGCTGGTCGAACAGCTTCTCGAGCTCCTTGTTGCAGTAGTCGGTGTAGTTGCGCTCCGATCCGCAGGCGTAATTCTCGTAGAAGTTCTGGTCCGGATCATCGACCGAGTTGCCGGTGAGGTTGAGCCCGACCGCATAGTCCTTGCGCGTGACCTTGCTGTGCCAGTTGCTCGTTTCCACCACCTCGAGCTCGCCGTCGATATAGATGTCCTTGAGTTGATCGATCAGGATGACCGCGGGATCGCGATAGACCGCGATATTTCGCGTCGAGACCTTGAGCGGAAGCCGTTTATTGGGCCCGTAGCCGAGCTGCTCCATGAGCTTGCGCGCTTGCGCACGATTCGCCTGGATGTCCGGCCCGTAACCGGGGATGGTCTTGAGCATCTCGGGCGGCATTCCCCACACGCCCTCCGGCGGCGGCAGCATGGACGCGCCGATATCGTCTTTGCCTTCGGAGAGGATGTCGACGAACGCCTTTCGGTCGAGCGCAAGCGCCATGGCCTGGCGCAGATCGGCATTGTCGAACGGCGGCTTGTCGCGGTTGACGATGAGGTTCGTGCTTACATTGATCGGGACGAGAGCACACACCGCTTGCGGCGCCTGTGATTTGATGTCCTTGAGCAGCGGAATCGTCACCTCGGTCGGGAAGGTCATGTCGAACCTGCCGGCAACGAAGGCAAGAATCGCGGTTGACCGATTGGGGATGATGGTGAACTCGATACCATCGAGGTAGGGGCGGTCCTTGTTCCAGTAATCCGGATTGCGCGTGATCTTGATCGACTCGTTCTGCTTGAACTCCACGAACTTGAACGGACCCGTTCCGATCGGCTTGATGCGCATGTCGCGGGCCGAGACGTGACAGGGGTAGACCGGCGAATATCCCGACGCCAGCAGTGCGAGCACCGCCGGCTGCGGGCGCCGCAGCTGCAAGGCGACCTCGTCGTCGCCGTTGACCTTGACCTCGGTGACATTCTTGTACCAGTCCTCGCGCGGGTTCTTGCGAAACGAATCCTTCGATTTGCCCATCAGCAGGTCGAAGGTGCACTTGACGTCGTTGGCCGTGAACGGATTGCCGTCGTGCCATTTCACGCCATGGCGCAACTTGAATGTCAGCACGGTCTTGTCGTCGCTCCACGACCAGCTCGTTGCCAGGTCGGGCACGATCGATTGGAAGCTGTTCTGCGGCACATTCTGGTTGTACAGGACGAGATTGTTGAAGATCGGCATGAACGGGATCACCGTCGAATAGGTGGCCTCTTCGTGGATCGAGGCGCTCGGCGGATTGTCTCGGTGATAGATTTTCAGGATGCCGCCCTGCTTCGCTTCGCCGGCGACGGCGGCCGTGAAGGAACCCGCGGCGATCAGCAGCGAAGCCGTCACCACCCATCGATGTGCCAGACGCATTGCGAGTCCTCCCTTTTCATCCGCCGCCCTCCGGCACTATGTGCTCCCGGGACGGTTTTCCTGATCCATAACTGCGGCCATGAGTTCGCGGTTCGCTCTCCATGGCCGAGGCGCTTGCGATCGATACGCCATGCTGGCCGCGCAGCAAACTTCTCCGCAAATCCTTCCGATGGCAAGGCACCTTGGCGCGGCTTGTCGCCGCTCCATGGGCATCCGTAGGGCGCAATAAGCGGCGCGCATTGCGCCATTCATCCGCGCTCGCGCGGCACGTGCCCTCGCCCTGCGATAGCGGAGAGAGGGCTCGCCGCTTATTGCGCCCTACGTGATCAGCCAGCGATGGCAAATTGGCTGCGCCAATGGTTCGCGATATCGATACCGCGGCAAAACCAAACCCGCTCGAAGCCGCGCATGTGCTCGAGCAGGCGGATGAGGCCCGCGCAGCGCCCCGGCCTGCCGATAAGCCGATCATGCAGCCCTATGGAAAGAAGCTTGGGCGAGCCCTTGGCGCCCTCGCGATAGAGGACATCGAAGGCATCTCGCATGTAGGTGAAAAAATGCTCGCCGGTCGAGAAGCCGCTATTTTCATTGAAACGGTTGTCGTTTGCTTCATACGAGTATGGAATAACGAGGTGATGCCGATCGTTGATGCGCAGCCAGTACGGGAGCTCGTCCGCAAGCGAGTCGCGATCGTATAGAAACCCTCCCGCTTCGACGAGAAGTCGGCGCGTATTTGGGCCGGGTCGCCCGGTCATCCATCCGACCGGCCTCGTGCCGGTCAGTCGGGTCAATATTTCGATCGCGCGCAGCATGTGCTCGCGCTCGACGTCTTCGGCCACGTCGCCGTAGTCGATCCAGCGGTAACCATGGCTGACGATCTCGTGACCGCGAGCGACGCAGGCCCGCGCCAATTCAGGGTTTTGCTCGAAGCCGCGGGCAACGGCGAGCACGCTGACCGGAATCGAAAAGTCGCGAAAGACATCGAGCAGACGCCAAGCGCCGCGACGGCTGCCGTACTCGAATACGGATTCGACAAGCGGCACGCGGCGACCCGGCTGCGGGCCAACTCCAATGTCGTTGAGCATACCCTCGGAAACATCATCGCCGTTCGCGAGCGAGCACTCGCCGCCGCCCTCGATGTTGAGATTGAAATTGACCGCGATCAAAGCGCCGCCAGGCCACGCTGGATTCGGGGGAGACTCGCCGTATCCAACGAGATCGCGGGCGATCATGGGATCCGGCTTTGGTTCAAACATTGTCCTGCGCCCCCGCATATCTTGCTGTGCTTAAGGAACACGCGCCGAACCCCAGCGGCTGGCGACTCATGACTATCACGCGTGCTGGGAGTCCGTGATCCGCGGCGCGCCACCAGCAGCCGCTGGTTTCTTGGTTTCGGTTTGCTTCGGGCGAGTGAGCGGCGCCAGACAGGCATCGTAGCAGTAGAACCAGTCCACATCCGTCGGTCCCCGCATCCAACTGTTCTCGATCGAGATGCGTTGCACCTCGCTCACCCGGGGGATGCGCGTTGCCTCGTACCAGCGAAAAGCCTCGGCCGGGTCATCGATGTTCGCCAAGCAGCGCGTCAAGATCGCGGCATCTTCGACCGCCATGGCGCCGCCTGCCGCCATAAAGGGGCGCATGGGATGGCAGGCATCTCCCAGGAGCACGGCGCGGCCGCGGCTCCAGCAATCGTTGCGCTCGCGGTCGAAGATCGGCCATACGCTCACGTCATCGGCCGCCTCCAGTACGCGGAGAAGATCGCCGTGGAAGTTCGCAAAACAATTGACGAGATCCTCGCGCGATCCGGGCACGGAGGGAGCATCGCTTTCCCATTTCGATGCCGGAACGACTCCGATGACATAGACCTCGTCGCGTTTGCTCGTCATGAAATACGGGAGAATATGCCGGTCGCGACCCCACCATTTGGTGCAATCGGGTATTTTGAACCCGCGCAGCCGTTGCGTCGGAAAGATCGCCCGATGGGCGACGGCGTCGACGAAGCGCGGCGGCTCCGCGTCAACGACGAATTCGCGCGCTTTCGAATTGATGCCATCGGCGCCGATGACAATGTCGGCATCGAGCTTCACGCCGTTCTCGAAAACGAGGCGGATCGCACCGCTCAATTCCTCGAGCGCCACCAGCCGATGATTGAAGGACATCGAGTCCGGCGTGACGGCTCGATGCATGACCGCATGCAGATCGCCGCGGTGAATGTTGAGATAGGGTCCGCCGAAACGCGCCTCGCTGGCTGCATCGAGTATCATCTCATAGAGAGTCTCACCGGTGTCCCAGGCGCGACTGATATAGCAACGCGGCTTGAGGCCGGTCTCGACGAGATCCCGTTCGACGCCGAGCCGGCGCAGCGCCTTCGTCACGTTGGCGCTGAGGATGATTCCCGCACCGATGCGGGAGAAGGTGGGGGCCTGCTCATAGACGGTCGCCGGAAAGCCGGCGCGCTGCAGGAAGCCGGCAACAGCCAGACCACCGAGCCCTGCACCGACAATCGCGATACGCTGCCTACGATCCATGTCGTTGCCTTAACACGTGCATCAATCTTGCGCAGGCTGCGCGATTGACCCCGTCCTGCCGTTTCTCTAGTGCCTATTCAGGTGAAATGGAATGAGCGCGAGCGGCGAACTCGGTGCTACCCTCCTCCTTGTGGGGACGTCGGCGCGAAGCGCCGGGTTGGGGGTCGTTGTCATCCCGCGAGGCGTGTCCACCGACTCCGGCCCGCACCCCAACCCCTTCCCACAAGGGGAGGGGAGCACACGGAGCGCGCGGCCCGATTATGCATCCAGCACCAATGAAGATGCTCTAGAGATCACCATCGAGCCCAGAGATCACCATCGAGCCCAGAGATCACCATCCAGCCCAGGAGTTTTAGTCATGCGGCCGCTCGCTCGACTCCGAATCCTCATGGCCATGGCTGCGGCCTCGTCCTGCGCCTCTTCAGCACAAGCTGCTGACGTGAATTTCATCACCGACTTCGGCTTCAATGGGCGGCATGCCTATTACTACGTCGCGCTCGACAAGGGGTATTACAAGGCCGAAGGCCTCAACGTGAACATTCTTCGCGGCCAGGGCTCGATCGACGCGGTCAAGAAGGTCGCATCGGGAGCTGCGGATATCGGCTTTGCGGACGCCGGTGCTTTGGTGCTCGCCCGGGGCAATGATGCCATC
>DATNNX010000107.1:0-6366 GCA_035601615.1 Xanthobacteraceae bacterium | reverse complement strand
GAGCTTCAAAGTCACCGTTGAGCCGGCGAGTCCATTGGCTTTGAGTCGGGAAGAGACTTTTTCGGCGAGGCGCCACAGCCGCAGCTCGAGGGGGCGGAAATCTGCGATGTCGCGCTCGAACGTGGTTTCCGCCGAAATGCTTTTGGCCTCGCGCTCGGGCTGGACCGGCCGGTCGTCGAGCCCGTGCGCGAGCCGAAACAGCCGCGCGCCCTCGGCCCCGTAGCGGCGCCGCAACTCCCTCTCGCCGGCGCGCTGCAGATCACCGATGGTGCGCAGGCCGTCGCGGGAGAGGCGCTGCTCGGCGATCTTCCCGACCCCGAAGATCAGCGTCACCGGTCTCGGCGCGAGGAAAGCGACTGCCTCGGTGCCGCCGAGCACCGCAAAGCCGCGTGGCTTGTCGAGATCGGAGGCGATCTTGGCGAGGAACTTGTTGGACGAGAGCCCAATCGACACCGTAATGCCAAGCGCCCGTTCCACTTCGCCGGCAAAGCCGGCGAGCGCCTTGGCGGGCGACATTCCATGTAACCGCGCGGTGCCCGACAGATCCATGAACGCCTCATCGATCGAGACCGGCTCGACCAGCGGCGTGAGCTTGAACATGAGCTCGCGCACCTCGCGCCCAACGCGCGCGTATTTGTCCATGTCCGGGCGGACCACAGCGGCTTGCGAGCACAGCCGCCGGGCCTCGAACATGGGCATGGCCGATCGCACGCCGAAGGTGCGCGCGACATAACAGGCAGTGAGCACCACCCCGCGCTGGCCTCCGCCGACGATCACCGGCTTGTCGGCAAGCGTAGGATCGTCGCGCTTTTCGACGGTGGCGTAGAAAGCATCGCAATCGACGTGAGCGATGGCGAGCGTATCGATCTCCGGATGGCGCAGCAGGCGCGGCGAGCCGCAGGCGGAGCAACGGGCGACTTGCTCCGGTACATCGCGGCGGCAATCGCGGCAGAACCCCGGCAATCGTCCTCTCGCTTGTTGCGGCGCCGCGCTGTCACAACGCCTCACGGCGTGTCGCGCTCCCAATGGCGCCCGGCGATGGTATCACGCGCTTCCATGACCGCGCTCGGCGGGATCGAGTTTTCCGCGGCAAATGCAAGCAGCAGCGGCTCCTCGCCGGCGAGATGATCGAGCACCCCGAGCAGGAATCGCGGCTCGTGGGCGGCCGCGCGGATGGATTCTGGGCCAATTCCGGTCAACGCCAGGAAGCGGCCGAGCCGCTCGGGCTCGCCGGCGATAAAGGCGAGCGCCGCGATGGCGAGCCCTTCCGCTGCTGCCCGCCGGTCCTGTCCACCTTTCGAGCGGCTTTTGTCCGTCACCGCAATCTCCGCAACCGAGCGGGCATGGTGCGGAGAAAACGCCCGTTGCACACAGCAAATCAAGATCGGTGGGCGGCCGAGTCCTCGACGTGCGGGCAGCATCTCGGCTACGTGAAGGCTGGAGTTGTTTTGAGCGGCGGTCATTGCGGGGCGCGCCGAAGGCGCGAGACCCGAATCCACAATCACGCACCGTGGTTATGGATTCCGGGGTCCCTCGCTGCGCTCAGGCGCCCGAACGACCGCCAGTGAGTTGGCACACGCTAACTTGCCCTGACTTTGCACAAGGGAGGCGACTATGCGCCAGGGCCGTCTATCGGTTGCTGGGCTAAGCGTCCTGTTCGCAGTAGGGCTTGCGCTCTGGGAGGTGTATTTTTTCTGGCTCGCCGGCTCGTTCAAGAGCCTGGAAGGGATCCTCGGCCTATTCACCCCGGAGCGGCTCGGATTCAACATGGCATGGATTGCCGCGGTCTATCTGACGTTTCAGCTCATTTCGATCCCCTTCGCGCTGCCCTCGGCCACTGGCCGATTCGTGGGCGTGATCGATGGGATGGCGTCGCTCCTCCCGCTCGCGGTGGTGCTGATCGCCGTTTTCGGCAAGCCGCACCTGATCGGCAGCGCCCCGCGCTGGGAGGCAGCCTTCCTCCTCATTTTCATTACCCTGGTCGACCTGTTCGGCGGATATACCTTCAATATCGCGCTCAGTCGCCGCACCATGGATGTCTCGCCGGTCGGGTCGGCCTGATATAGGTGTTTGCGTTTCCGTAACGTCTGGGCACTAGAGCAGATCTCGGCCCGGCAGAATCGGTGCGAGCAAGGGGCTCGGTCTGTTCTCTCCCGCTTGCAGGGGACGGCTTGGGGGGTGCGTGAAAAATGCCTATTCGCCAGCCATCGCCAGTCTCTCGGACGAAGGCGGCAGCGCATAGCGCACCTAAGCTCGGAAGATCGACAATGTCGAAAACCGTGATGATCGTGGAGGACAACGAGCTCAACATGAAGCTCTTCCACGACCTGTTGGAAGCGCACGGCTATGACACCGTCGCCACACGCAACGGCATCGAGGCGCTCGATCTCGCCCGCAAGCATCGGCCAGATTTGATCCTGATGGATATTCAGCTGCCGGAAGTATCCGGTCTCGAAGTGACGAAGTGGCTCAAGGAGGACCCCGAGCTCAAGGCCATTCCGGTGGTCGCGGTCACCGCATTTGCGATGAAGGGCGATGAAGAACGCATCCGCGAGGGCGGCTGCGAGGCCTATCTGTCGAAGCCGATCTCGGTGGCCAAGTTCATCGAGACCATCCGCCGGTTTCTCGGCTCGCCGTAAGGCGTCGCAACCATGTCCCGGATGCGGTGCAGCGCCATAGCGCGTCGAAAACGCGCGTAAACGCGTTGATGGCGGTGCACCGCTGATTCGGGACCGCCACAGCGGTCGTTCCTCCAGGGTCATTCCGGGGCGCGGCGAAGCCGCGAGCCCGGAATCCATGATCACCGACCGTGGCTATGGATTCCGGGCTCCCTCGCTGCGCTCGGGCCCCGGAATGACGCCGCGGTGGCCTGAGCCCTCGTTTAGGTTGACCGGAATTCCCTTGCTTATCCACAACGTAATTTGTTGATTTCCGAGGCGGTTGCGCTAGGTTGCGCGGAGCGGTGGAAAGGGACTCCTGGCCCGGCAAGAGACCCCGGGCCGCGGGGGCATCTGCCATCGCCTATCGTATTGATAACCCTACGGAATGCTCAGGTCCGCCGCATCTCCTGGGTCCGTGGGGTTCGGCCGGTTCGGGGGCGGTAAGAGTGGCCTCCTCATGACGCCGCTCCCGACCGGCCACCTTGCCTGACGGGCGGGGACGCCCTAATTCACAGCCGAACTGAGGAAAATAGGCCCCGCTGGGGCTGGGGCACGTTACGCGCCGTCACTTGATTTTGGATTCGCGGAACTCGACGTGCTTCTTGGCGACAGGGTCGTACTTCTTCTTCACCAGCTTCTCCGTCATCGTGCGCGAATTCTTGCGCGTCACGTAATAGAAACCGGTGTCGGCGCTGGAGACCAGCTTCACTTTGATGGTGGTGGCTTTCGCCATGGCAAGCCTCGAGTGGTGAATGCGCGCGCAACCTAGCGGCGGCGCCGCCATTGTCAATGCGCGCTAGCGCATGTGGGGCCGCACTCCTCAGCTGATCTACCCAAGCATGATGAGCCAATCAGCACGACTGGCCGTCACAACATCTCCCGCCGGAAGCGGCCGTGCGGCATGCTGTAGAACGGGACCGGCAGCTCGTGCGCGAAACCATCGGCGATGCGGGCGTCGAGCTCTTCGAGCATCACGCCGGTGACCGCCGGCATGTCGAGCTCCTTGGCCTTCGCGAGCGGCATCCAAAGAAGTTCCACCAACTCGGCATCCGGGCCGGTGACGCCCTCGATGCGATGGGCGATTGCGCTCGCATCCATCGTGAAGAAGCGCGCGTCGAACCGGCGCGGCCGCCCGGGCGGGGTGATGGCGCGGCCGATGAAATGCAGTGCGCCGAGATCGGGCAGGATCTGCGCTGCGGCAAAGTCGGACCACGGGCCGCGCGGGATTTTGCTCGTCGTCTGGCCGCCCACCCCGAGCAGCAAGCCCGTCTCCTCGAATGTCTCGCGGATCGCGGCAAGTGCCAAGCCGCGCGCCTTCGCCGCGCTCGGGCGCTGCAGCCGCTTCATCAGATGCGCTTGCGTGTGTGGATCAAGTTCGTGCGCGACCGGCATGCTCCGGTCGGCCGGATCGACGCGGCCGCCGGGAAACACGAACTTGCCCGGCATGAATTTGTGGCCGTGATGACGTTTGCCGAGGAGCACCTTGGGCACGGGCCCGGCGCGGTCGACGAGGATGAGTGTTGCCGCGTCCTTGGGCCGTACATAGGGGGACGAGAGATCACGTTCGACCTCGTTCATCCGTTTGACGAAACGTGCCATGCGCTCGAGGCGGTCGACGACCACGTCGTTCATCGCTTCCTCATCCGGCCACGCTGCTTCGCGGGATGCGCGCGGACAGCGTGCTCCTGCCGCAGATGTCGCCGCCCCGCGTCGGTATGGCGGCCCTCGGAAAGAATTTCGAAGCGCAGCGCGCCCGCGACCGGCGCGGCCTCGACGAGCCGCACCGTGACGCGATCGCCGAGGCGGTAGGTCTCGCCGCTGCGGGCGCCGATGAGCGCGTGGCGGTCCTCGTGATAGCGGAAATATTCCGCGCCGATCGTGCGCGCGGGCACGAGGCCGTCGGCGCCGGTATCGTCCAGCTTGACGAAAAGTCCGGCGCGAGTTGCCCCCGAGATGTGCCCGGCAAAGGTCGCACCGATGCGATCGGCGAGGAAATGCGCGATCAGACGGTCGAAGGTCTCGCGTTCGGCCTTCATGGCGCGGCGCTCGGCGGCGGAGATTTGCGCGCCGATCTCACCGAGCGCAGCCGCGTCCTGCTCCTGCGGCAGGCCGCCGTCGCCGAGCCGCATCGCGCGAATGAGGCCGCGGTGGACGATGAGGTCGGCATAGCGGCGGATCGGCGAGGTGAAATGGGCGTAGCGGCGCAGGTTCAAGCCGAAATGCCCATAATTCTCCGCGGCGTATTCGGCCTGCGCCTGCGTGCGCAGCACAACCTCGTTGACGAGCTTCTCCACGTCGCGGCCTTTCACCCGCGCGAGGATGCGGTTGAAATGCTCGGCCCGAAATGCACCGCCCTTGGGCAGGGAGATGTCGAGGCTGCGCAGGAACTCGCGCAGCGCATTCACCCGCTCGGGGTCAGGCTCGTCGTGCACGCGGTAAATCAGCGGTACGCGCGCGCGTTCCAGCGTCTCTGCTGCCGCAACGTTGGCGAGGATCATGAATTCCTCGATGAGCCGGTGGGCGTCGAGGCGCTCCGGCGTCATGACCCGATCGACGGTGTTATGCGCCGTGAGCACGATCTTGCGCTCGGGAAGGTCGAGATCGAGCGGCGCGCGCGCATCGCGGGCGTGCTTGAGCGCGCGATAAGCCAGATAGAGCGGCTCGAGAACGCTGGCCAGCAAGGGCCCGCTCGCGTCATCGGGCCAACCATCGATGGCAGCCTGCGCCTGCACGTAATTGAGCCGCGCCGCCGAGCGCATGAGCACGCGGTGGAAGCTGTGCGAGCGCTTACGGCCGTCGGCGCCCACGATGAGCCGCACCGCGAGCGCCGGGCGCTCCTCCCCAGGCCGCAGCGAGCACAGGTCGTTGGAGATGCGCTCGGGCAGCATCGGCACGACCCGGTCCGGGAAATAGACCGAATTGCCACGGATGAGGGCCTCGCGGTCGAGCGCCGAACCCAGCCGCACGTAATGAGCGACGTCGGCGATGGCGATGTTGATGACGAAGCCGCCGGGATTGTTGGGATCGGCGTCGCGTGCGGCGTGCACCGCGTCGTCGTGATCCTTGGCATCCGCCGGATCGATCGTAACGAGCGGCAAGGCGCGCCAGTCCTCGCGGCCGGAAAGCCGCGCCGGCTTGGCCGCTTCCGCTTCCGCGATCGCCGCGGTGGGGAAGACGTGCGGGATCGAATGGGCGTGAATGGCGATGAGGCTCACCGCGCGCTCGCTCGCGAGCGAGCCGAGCCTTTCCGTCACGCGCGCGCTGGCCAGGCCGTGGCCGCTTTGCCGCGCCGCGACCTCGACCGCCACCAGATCGCCATCGCGCGCGCCAGCGGCGCCGCCTGGGAGGATCGAAAGCTCGCGGCCGAGCTCTTTCTTGTTGATCGGCGCCAGTCGCCCGCCGCCACCCGGCGCCGCGCGGAAAATGCCGAGCACGCGCTGCCGGCTGCGCTCGATGAGCTTGATGACGCGCCCGTTGTGGCGGATCGGCTCGCCCTCGCCGGCGCTCTCCTCGACCCGCAGTAAAGCGCGGTCCCCGACGCCGGCGATCTCCCTCGGATGGGCCCGGCGCGGAATGCGCACGCGGATCCTCGGCGCTGCGCCGCGCTCGGCCTCGTCCCATTCCGTCGGCAGCGCAATCAGCTCGCCATCGGAATCGCGTCCGGTGATGTCGGCGAGCACGACATGGGGCAATGTGCCCGGATGAT
>DATNNX010000106.1:0-22038 GCA_035601615.1 Xanthobacteraceae bacterium | reverse complement strand
TAGAAGTCACGAATTCGTGATAACTACGGTCTTGACTACTGCGCGCATCTGGAGGAGAACGTCCGCATCCTCGCTCATTCGGGGCGTGTTCTCGAGCCATACCTGAATACGGAGCGGGGAGTGGCGTCCCGCGGCGGCGGGTCTGGAACCGCCGTCGCGGGAGGTACGGAAAGCCGACTGCCGGGCACTACGACCCGGGCGCGAGGAGCTCGCTGTGACTGATCCGGCGTAAATGCTGGTGACGGAAGCGCGGCACCGGAGCCAAAAATCGCCACGGTGAGAGCGCCGGGAGGCGGGCGTCCCGCGTTATAGGACGCAAGGCGCCTCGCCAAGGCGCCTGGCCTGCCGCGTTAAGTGCAGGCCCAATGGGTGCCTCGCAAGCACCCGACGACTCTCGGCGCTCCGCCACCCCTCTTTCGGGTGCGCGAAGCGAAAGTTGCAAAACCCGGGCGCAAAAAACGCGCCGCGGGAACGAAGAGGTATTGTTGGATGAGCAGCGAAAGAATGAACGCGCGGCGTGCAGGAGAAGGGTGGCGGCATCAAACGGGATTGCGGCGGACCAAACGGAGACACCAGCGCGCGTTTGGTCGTGTTGCACAGCAATTGGCGGTATGTTACGCAACCGCGCGATTTCGCGGGCTTTCCGGGCGCGCCGGCGCTCTCCGCGGACATTGCAAAGTTCCATTGAATTTCAAGGGCTTCGGGCCCACCGTCCGCGACGGGGCCGATCCCTCGGAATTGCCGAAAGAGCGTCCACGTGGCAGGCGAACACGCAAGCACATCCGGCATGGCGGGCCGCTACGCGACCGCCTTGTTCGAGCTCGCGCGCGAAGAGGGGTCGATCGATCGGGTCAAAGTCGATCTCGACCGCTTCGAGGCGCTCGTGGATGAGGTCGCCGATTTGGCGCGCCTGCTGAGGAGCCCCGTATTCTCCGCCGAGCAGCAGACGCGCGCGCTCTCGGGCGTGCTCGACCGCGCGGGCATCGATGGGCTCGCCGCCAATGTCCTCAAACTGCTCGGAACCAACCGGCGACTTTTCGCAGCGCTCGACGTGGGGCGCGCCTACCGGGCGCTGGTCGCCAAGCACAAGGGCGAGGTGACCGCCGAAGTCACTCTCGCGGAGCAGCCAAGCGAGAGACATCTTGCCGCCATCAAGGAGGCACTCACGGCCGTGACCAAAAAACACGTCGAGATCAAACTGAAGGTCGAGCCTTCGATCATCGGTGGTCTCGTGGTCAAGCTCGGCTCGCGCATGGTCGACAGCTCGCTGCGCACCAAGCTCAATGCGATGAAGGTGGCGATGAAAGAGGCTCACTGATGGACATCCGCCCCGCCGAAATTTCGGCAATTCTGAAAGAGCAGATCAAGAACTTCGGCCAGGAGTCCGAGGTCTCGGAGGTCGGCCAGGTTCTCTCGGTCGGTGACGGCATCGCGCGCGTCTATGGCCTCGACAACGTCGAGGCCGGCGAGATGGTGGAGTTCGAAAACGGCGTGCGCGGAATGGCGCTCAATCTCGAGGTCGACAACGTCGGCATCGTGATCTTCGGCGAGGACCGTGAAATCAAGGAAGGACAGACCGTCAAACGCACGGGCGCCATCGTCGACGCTCCTGTCGGCAAGGCCTTGCTTGGCCGCGTGGTCGACGCGCTCGGCAACCCGATCGACGGCAAGGGCCCGATCGATGCGAAAGAGCGCAGACGCGTGGACGTCAAAGCGCCTGGCATCATCCCGCGCAGATCCGTGCACGAGCCGATGGCCACGGGGCTGAAGGCCATTGACGCGCTCATTCCGATTGGCCGCGGCCAGCGCGAGCTGATCATCGGCGATCGCCAGACCGGTAAAACCGCAATCGCGCTCGATACCATTCTCAATCAGAAGGCGCTCAACGCCACGGGTGACGAGAAGGTCAAGCTCTATTGCGTTTACGTGGCGGTGGGCCAGAAGCGCTCGACCGTGGTGCAATTCGTCAAGGTGCTGGAGGAGAACGGCGCGCTCGACTATTCGATCATCGTTTCGGCGACGGCGTCCGAGCCCGCTCCCATGCAGTTCCTCGCGCCGTTTTCCGGCTGCACCATGGGGGAATATTTCCGCGACAACGGCATGCACGCGGTGATCGTCTACGATGATCTCTCCAAACAAGCCGTGTCGTATCGGCAGATGTCGCTGTTGTTGCGCCGTCCGCCCGGACGCGAGGCCTATCCCGGCGATGTGTTCTATCTGCACTCGCGGCTGCTCGAGCGCGCCGCCAAGATGAACGAGGCCAACAAAGCCGGATCGCTCACCGCGCTTCCCATAATCGAGACGCAGGCGAACGACGTGTCCGCCTATATCCCGACCAACGTCATCTCGATCACCGACGGACAGATCTTTCTGGAGACGGACCTGTTCTATCAGGGCATCCGCCCGGCGGTGAACGTCGGGCTGTCCGTGTCACGCGTCGGTTCCGCCGCGCAGACCAAGGCGATGAAGAAGGTCGCCGGCCGCATCAAAGGCGAACTCGCGCAGTATCGAGAAATGGCGGCGTTCGCGCAGTTCGGCTCCGATCTCGATGCCACGACCCAGCGCCTGCTCAACCGGGGCGCGCGGCTCACCGAACTGCTCAAGCAGCCGCAGTTTTCCCCGCTCAAGATGGAGGAGCAGGTCATCGTCATCTATGCCGGAGTGAACGGCTACCTCGATCCGATCCCCGTCGAGCGGGCGCGCGCCTTCGAGGAAGGCCTGCTGGGAGCGATGCACACGCAACACGCGGACATCCTTGCCGCCATCCGCGATAGCCGGGATCTCGACGACGCGACCGGCGCCAAGCTCAAAGCGGCGGTCGACGAATACGCCAAGACCTTCGCGTGAAGCAGACGATAGGAGACGGAGAACAGACGACAGATGATCGACGGCCGATGATCGACGTCTGACGGGGACGTTGGCTTCTCCGTCCTCGGTCGTGCGTCCTCTCTGATCCGACCTCAAATGCCTAGCCTCAAAGATATGCGCGTGCGCATCGCCTCGACCAAGGCGACGCAAAAGATCACCAAGGCCATGCAGATGGTCGCGGCATCGAAGCTGCGGCGCGCGCAGGCCGTGGCCGAGGCCGCACGTCCCTACGCCCAGCAGATGGCGAAGGTGCTCGGCAATATGGCCGCCACGGCCGGCGACCTCGGCACGGCGCCGCGACTGCTGAGCGGAACCGGCAGCAACCGCGTGCATCTCCTGCTGGTATGCACGGCCGAGCGGGGCCTGTGCGGTCCGTTCAACTCGGCGATCGTGCGGCTTGCGCGCGAGCGGGCAAATGCACTGATCGCGGAAGGCAAGGAGGTCAAGTTCTTTTGCGTGGGCCGCAAAGGCTACGAGCAGCTTCGCCGCACTTACGAGAAGCAGATCATCGAGCATATCGAGCTGCGTGCCGTGCGCACGCTGGCCTTCCAACACGCGGAGAATATCGGCGACAAGATCCTGAGGCTCTACGAACAGGGTGCGTTCGACGTCTGCACACTGTTCTTTTCACGTTTCAAATCCATCATTGCCCAGATCCCGACGGCCCAGCAGATCATTCCACCGGTATTCGAGGGCGACGCGGGCCGCGATAACGCGATGGTCTATGAATACGAGCCCGACGAGGACGAAATCCTCGTCGAGCTTCTGCCGCGCAACGTCTGCGTGCAGATTTTTGGCGCTCTCCTGGAGAATGCCGCCTCGTTCTATGGCGCGCAGATGAGCGCGATGGACAATGCCACGCGAAACGCGGGTGAAATGATTCGCAAACAGACGCTAACCTACAACCGCACGCGCCAGGCGATGATCACGAAGGAACTGATCGAGATCATCTCCGGTGCCGAGGCGGTGTGAAACTTCTATATCGGTGCAATAACAAGGACCAGCCATGGCCAATCCAGTCGGGCAAGTCACCCAGGTGATCGGCGCAGTCGTCGACGTGCACTTCGAAGGGCATCTGCCGGCCATCCTCAACGCGCTCGAGACGAAGAATCAGGGCAATCGCCTGGTGCTCGAGGTCGCCCAGCATCTCGGCGAGTCGACGGTGCGCACCATCGCCATGGACACGAGCGAAGGCCTCGTGCGCGGCCAGGAGGTCAGGGATACCGGCCAGCCGATCGCGGTGCCGGTCGGCGACGGCACGCTCGGCCGCATCATCAACGTGATCGGCGATCCCGTCGACGAGGCGGGCCCGGTGCCGCACGAGCAGCGGCGCCCGATCCACCAGCCGGCGCCTTCCTTTACCGACCAGTCGACGGAAGCAGAAATTCTCATTACCGGCATCAAGGTTGTCGATCTGCTGGCGCCTTACGCCAAGGGCGGCAAGGTCGGCCTGTTCGGCGGCGCCGGCGTCGGCAAGACCGTCATCATCATGGAGTTGATCAACAACGTTGCGAAGGCGCACGGCGGCTATTCGGTGTTCGCCGGCGTGGGCGAGCGCACGCGCGAGGGCAACGACCTCTATCACGAGATGATCGAGTCGGGCGTGAACAAGGATCCCAAGAAAAACAATGGGTCGGCCGCAGGCTCGAAGTGCGCGCTGGTCTACGGCCAGATGAACGAGCCGCCGGGCGCGCGTGCCCGGGTCGGTCTTTCCGGGCTCACGGTCGCCGAATATTTCCGCGATCAGGGCCAGGACGTGTTGTTCTTCGTCGACAACATCTTTCGTTTCACGCAGGCCGGTTCGGAGGTCTCCGCCTTGCTCGGCCGCATTCCCTCGGCCGTCGGTTATCAGCCGACGCTCGCGACCGACATGGGCGCCTTGCAAGAGCGCATTACCACTACGACCAAGGGATCGATCACCTCGGTGCAGGCGATCTATGTGCCCGCCGACGATCTTACGGATCCCGCGCCCGCAACCTCGTTCGCGCATCTCGATGCGACGACCGTGCTGTCGCGCTCGATCGCGGAGAAGGGCATCTATCCGGCGGTCGATCCACTCGACTCAACGTCGCGAATGCTCTCTCCCATGATCGTGGGTGAGGAGCATTATGGAGTCGCCCGACGAGTGCAGCAGATTCTGCAACGGTATAAGGCGCTGCAAGATATCATCGCCATCCTCGGCATGGACGAGCTTTCCGAAGAGGACAAGCTCACGGTCGCGCGCGCGCGCAAGATTGAGCGCTTCTTGTCACAGCCATTCCACGTCGCCGAAGTCTTCACCGGCTCGCCGGGCGTGTTTGTCGAACTCGCCGACACGATCCGCGGGTTCAAGGGCCTGTGCGAAGGAAAATATGATCACTTGCCGGAAGCGGCCTTCTATATGGTCGGCACCATCGAGCAGGCAGTGGAGAAAGGCAAAAAGCTCGCGGCGGAAGCGGCGTGATCGGATGGCGAGTAGCGAATAGGGGATTAGGCGTCCTATGGCCACCTTCCACTTCGATCTTGTCTCGCCCGAGAAGCTTTTGTTCTCCGGAGAGGTCAACCAGGTCGATGTTCCGGGCTCGGAAGGCGACTTCGGCGTGCTTGCGGGGCACGCCCCGCTGATCACGACATTGCGGCCGGGAATTCTGGTCATTTACGGCGAACGCGGGGCGCTCCGAATCGTCGTCGATGGCGGTTTTGCCGAGGTCGGTCCAGGCGGCCTCACGGTCCTCGCCGATATGGCGGTGCCGGTGGAAGAGTTCGACGCGGCGCAGCTTGCCGGAGTGATCAAGGACACCGAGGAAGACGTCGCCGATGAGAAGGACGACTGGACGCGCGACAAACTTGCCCAGAAGCTCGATAGACTAAAAGCGTTGCAGGCCGCTCTCGGGCATTAAGTCGCGTCGCGAGCAAACCTCGCAAAATCTTTCACCAGCCGCTCGTAAACCGGCCGCTTGAACGGCACGATCAGGCGCACGACGCTCACCAGCCGCTCCCAGCGCCATTCGGCGAACTCCGGCTTGTGCCCGCCGGCGGGATGCGCAATGTCGATTTCGCTGTCCTTTCCGGTGAAACGCAGCGCATACCATTTCTGGCATTGCCCGCGGTACTTGCCGCCCCAGGCTCTGCCAATGATCTCGCGCGGGATGTCGTAGCAGAGTTCTTCCTCCACCTCTGCGAGCTTTTCGACCGAGCGGATGTTGGTCTCCTCGTAGAGTTCGCGCAGCGCCGCACGCCAGGGATCCTCGTCGGGATCGATGCCGCCCTGGGGTAGCTGCCAGGCGTGAGCCGCGTCGACATGCTCGGGCCCGTTGATGCGGCGGCCGATGAAGACGCGCCCGTGGCGATTGAACACCGCGGTGCCGACGCAGGGGCGGTAAGGTAGAGATTCGAGACGCGACATGTCGTTCCCACGGGGTGCTATGGCGCGCGCGAGCTGCCGTCGATAGTTGGCGTCTCGGCTACCGAGGCCTCTGGCGCTGCGGGTGGCGAGCGCCCCTCGGACCCCAGAAAACATCGGGGCGGCCGACAGGCCGCCCCGTCGCTCGATGTGGATCGCCTATCCTAATTCGGTACGGCGGTTTTCGGATTCGGCGGATAAGCCGAATTCTTCTGGATGCCGCGAACGAGATCAAGCGCGGTATGGAGCGCCCTGTCGTCCTTCGGATCTGGCGGAATGTAGGACTGCGAGCCGGTCTGCTCGTCGCCTTCGGCCTTGAGGTGGCCGCGCAGCGATGCCTCGCCACGGGTGTCGGTGCGCGCCTTGAGTTCCTCGGGGACCTCCTGCAGCACCTCGATGTCGGGCGAAATGCCCTTCGCCTGGATCGATCGTCCGGACGGCGTGAAATACCGCGCCGTGGTCAGCCGCAGCGCCCCGTTGCCCGAGCCGAGCGGAATGATGGTTTGCACCGAGCCCTTACCGAACGAGCGCGTGCCGATGACGGTCGCGCGGCGGTGATCTTGCAGCGCACCCGCCACAATTTCGGAAGCCGACGCCGAGCCGCCGTTGATCAGCACGATGACAGGCTTGCTCTTGGTGAGGTCGCCGGCGCGCGCATTGAACCGCTGAGTCTCCTCGGCATTGCGGCCGCGCGTCGACACGATCTCGCCCTTCTCCAGGAAGGCATCGGAGACGGAGATCGCCTGGTCGAGCAATCCGCCCGGGTTGTTGCGCAGGTCGATGATGTAGCCCTTGAGCTTGTCGCCAGCCTGCGCCGAGAGATCGGTGATCGCCTTTTTCAGGCCTTCGGTGGTCTGCTCGTTGAACTGGGTTACGCGGATGAAGCCGACGTCGTCCCCTTCGAGGTGCGAGCGCACGGAGCGCACCTGGATGCGCGCGCGGGTAATGCTCACCTCGATCGGCTTCTCCTGGCCCTTGCGCATGATCTTAAGCTTGATCTTGGAGTTCTCCGGCCCGCGCATTTTCTCGACTGCCTGGTTCAGGGTGAGCCCCTGTACCGGCTCGTCGTCGAGGTGGGTGATGATATCATTAGCCATGATGCCGGCCTTGGCCGCCGGCGTCTCGTCGATTGGAGCGACGACCTTGATCAGCCCGTCCTCCATGGTCACCTCGATGCCGAGACCGCCGAACTCGCCGCGAGTCTGCACCTGCATGTCGCGGAAGCTCTTGGAGTCCATATAGCTCGAATGCGGATCGAGCCCGGCCAGCATCCCGTTGATCGCCGATTCGATCAGCTTGCTGTCGTCGGGCTTTTCCACATAGTCCGCCCGCACCCGCTCGAAAACATCGCCGAACAGGCTCAGCTGCCGGTAGGTGTCGGCGGCGGCCGCTTGTGCACGTGCCCCATCGAGCACGATGCGAGGCGAGCTTGCGATCAGCGTCACGGCTACGCCCGCCGCTGCACCGAGGAGAATCAGGGAAGTTTTGCGCATCATCATCCGCGAACCTTCTGGCCTTCGTTTACGGCCCACCATGGACCTGGATCGACGGGTACCCCGTCCTTGCGAAACTCTACATAAAGCACGGGTTGGCTTACACCGCCCGCTTTGGCAACGGCCGATTGGGCTCCGTCGCCCATCACCGCGACGGGCTCGCCCGTCACCACGAACTGCCCCAAGTCAACGGATATCCGTTCCATCCCAGCGAGCAAGACATGATATCCGCCGCCGGCATTAAGGATCAAGAGTTGGCCATAATTGCGGAAGGGACCCGCATAAACCACCCATCCGTCGCACGGGGCTGTGATTTGGCTGCCGGGGTGGGCGGCAATGGACATGCCCTTTTCGGTGCCCCCAAGCCCGTCCGCCGTGCCAAATTCCTTGATTCGAGCGCCGTTGACCGGCAGCGGCAGCATGCCTTTAGCCGAGGCAAAGGCCACGGCAGGGCTCAGCCGCCCCGGATCGGCAAGCGCTGCGAGGTCGGGCCGGCCGCTCGAGGGTTTTGCCTCATCGCTCGCGCGCGCCGCCCGCGCCGCCCGCGCGGCGGTGCTCAGACCCTGTTCCAGCTTGACAATCAGTTGATTGAGATTTTCCGCCTGGCGTCCCAGTTCGGCGGCGCGTTGGCGCTCCTCGGTGAGGGCCTGTTCGGCTTCCGCCAAGCGCCGTTGACGCTCGTCGATGTAAAGCGAAAGGCGCTGGCGTTCATCCGCGAGCACGAATAGATCGCGCGCGAGGCGGTCCCGTTCGGCGGCAATTTGTTGGCGCAGGCGCACGAGCTCGCCAAGGTCGGCTGCCAGCACTTCGGCTTGTTGTCGCATTTCGGGCAGTACCGCTCCGAGCATCATCGCCGAGCGAACCGATTGCAGCGCATCTTCGGCCCTGATCATGAGCGCACTCGGGACATGCCGGCCGATGCGCTGCAACGCGCCCAAGACCTCCGCGATCAGGCTGCGCCGCTGCTCCAATGAGTTCCGTAGCCCCTGTTCCCCGGTCTCGAGCGGTTCGAGACGCGCTTGCGTTTGCGCGATCCGATCTTCCACGGCCGTAACTCGGGACGCCGTCTCGATGAGTTGCTGATTGAACCTGCGCCGGTCGTCGCCGATCGACTCGATCTCGCGCTTGAGCCGCGCTTCGTTTTCCAGCGTCCTTCGCTGCTCGGCGCGCAGTGCTTCCAGCTCTCGCTCGCGCGTCTTGAGCGCATCGAGGCTCGGGGGTTCGGTCTGGGTTTGCGGAGCGGGGGTTTGGGCTGATGCGGCGGTGAAGCGCGGCGGCCACACTCCTGCAATGGTCAGAGTCACGCAACAGAGGATGAGGAGAAAGGCCGACACGACCAGCATCAATAGGTTCTGTGGAAAACGGTTCCAGGCGCAATAGATTAATTAAGAATGGTGCCGGATTAAGACGAGGGACGGCTTTTCCGGAGCAGGGGCACAAATGGGTGATTTTCTTTCTGTTTTCTGTATCGGGCGCGGCAAGCGCACCGCTCAACCGCGATGATAGGGATGCCCAGTCAGAATCGTGACGGCGCGGTAAACCTGCTCCAAAAGCATGATGCGAATAAGCTGATGCGGCCAGGTCGCCGCGCCAAAGCCAATGGCCAGGTTTGCTTTTTCACGCAGACTGGGCGCAAGCCCGTCGGCAGCGCCGATGACGAAGACCACGGCAGGTTTGTGCTGCCCTCGCCATTCTTGCAGCCGCGCAGCAAGAACGCCGCTGCTCATGTTCTCTCCGCGTTGATCTAAAATCGCAATGATTGCGCCATCGGGGATGATATTGGCAATCGCAATCGATTCTTCGAGCATGCGCCGGGCAGCGTCGCGGGCGCGACTCTCCTTGATTTCGACGATATCGACGGCGCTCAATCCGACACTGCGGCCGGCATCGAGCGCGCGCTTGCGATAGCGTTCGGCAAGTTCGCGCTCGGGACCTTGCTTCAAACGGCCGACGGCAGCGATCACGATGCGCATGCGTAACGATACGCATGGACCCCGCGCAGGCTCAAGCCGCTCATGCGGCCGGTCAGGTGGCTAGCGATCGTTAGCTTGCCTGCCGGTGCCGGCGCGCCGGCGCCCACATTTTCTCGAGATTGTAGAAGGCGCGGACTTCAGGCCGGAACACGTGAACAATCACGTCACCGGCGTCGATGAGCACCCAGTCGCAGTGCGGCATTCCTTCCACCCGCGCGTCAGGCAAGCCGGCTGCAGCGAGGTCTTCGAGCACGCGATTGGCGAGCGAGCCCACATGGCGGTTGGACCTTCCGGAGGTAACAACCATGGTATCGGCGATGGTGGATTTGCCGGCGAGGTCGATGGTGACGGTGTCCTCGGCCTTCATCTCATCGAGGCGCGCGAGCACCAGGCGAAGGATCTCCTCGGCGTCTGGACGCACCTTGGAGATGGGTTCGGCGGCGCCGACGGCGCCAGCGCGAGAGAGTGCAGGTATCCGCAGGGTCCCTTCCTTTCGTTCATCGCCCCAAGCGAAGCGAAGCAAAGCAAAGCAAAGCAAAGCAAAGCAAAGCAAAGCAGTCCTAAGATAGGCACGGCCGGTTAACGGTTTCAACCTGCCGCCGTCCCACAATCTCCATACTGTGGCGCTTTCGCATCACCTTTATGACGGGCGGCGCGCAGAGCCGTCGACGAGAGCGGCGATTTCAGGCCATGCAAGTACACCCAGGCGGGCGGCTTGCGGTTGGGCAGTGACGTTGCCGCCGACTCGGCAATGCGCGCCCGCGCGAGCGCGTGGCCTGCAGGACTGGCGCTGGCGTAGAGGCTGGGCCCGAGCCGATCGACGACCGCGATCGGCACCATGGCGGCGATGTCGCGCCATCTTTGCCAGCGATGGAAGCTGCGTAGATTGTCCGCGCCCATGATCCAAACGAAGCGGACGCCCGGACAGTGGCGGCGCAGATAGGCGATGGTCTCGTAGGTGTACGGCGTGCCGATTCGCGCTTCCAGGTCGCTGATCTCGATGCGGGGATGGCGTGCAAGCGCCCCGGCGGCGACGATGCGTTGTGCGAGCGGGGCAAGCCCCCGCGTGTCCTTGAGCGGATTGCCGGGTGTCACTAGCCACCAGACTTGGTCGAGATGGAGCCGCTTCATGGCGAGCAAGCAGGCGCCGAGATGCGCCTCATGCGGCGGATCGAACGTGCCGCCGAACAGACCGATCCGCATCCCAGGGGCGTGCGCAGGCAGCGCGATGCGCGGCGCGGTCGGTTTCCCCTCTGCTTTTGCGGGAGAGGGTTGCGACGGCGCAAGCGAAGTTTTCACGGCCTGATCTGCCCCGAGCCGCGCACGCGATACTTGAAGCTTGTCAACTGCTCGACGCCGACCGGCCCGCGCGCATGGAACCGGCCAGTGGCAATGCCGATCTCGGCGCCGAAGCCGAACTCGCCGCCGTCGGCGAATTGGGTGGAGGCGTTATGCAGAACGATCGCTGAATCCACCTCCCTGAGGAATTTCTCCGCTGCCGCCTCGTCTTCCGTGACGATCGAGTCGGTGTGATGCGAGCCGAAGCGCTCGATATGCTTCATCGCGCCATCCACGCCATCGACCACCTTGGCGGAGATGACAGAGTCGAGATATTCGGTCGACCAGTCCTGCTCGCTTGCCGGTTTCACGCGCGGGTCGGCTGCGCGCGTCGCCTCATCGCCGCGCACCTCACAGCCGGCATCGAGCAGCATGGTGACGAGCGGCTTGAGGTGGGTCGACACGACCGCGCGGTCCACGAGCAGCGTCTCGGCCGCGCCGCAGACGCCGGTGCGCCGCATCTTCGCATTGAGCACGATGGTGCGCGCCATATCCAGCCTTGCTGCCTTGTCCACATACACGTGGCAGATGCCTTCGAGATGCGCAAAGACCGGCACACGCGCCTCCGCCTGGACGCGTGCGACCAAACTCTTGCCGCCGCGCGGCACGATCACGTCGATCGTGCCGTCGAGGCCTGAGAGCATCATCCCGACCGCGGTGCGGTCGCGGGTCGGCACCAGTGCGATCGCAGTCTCGGGGAGCGAGGCTGCCCGCATTCCCTCGATCAGCGCGGCGTGAATTGCCTGATTCGATCGGTAGCTTTCCGATCCACCGCGCAGGATCACCGCATTGCCGGCCTTGAGGCAAAGCGAAGCCGCGTCTGCGGTCACGTTCGGGCGGCTCTCGTAGATGATGCCGACGACGCCAATCGGCACGCGCACGCGCTCGATGGTCATGCCGTTCGGCCGCGTCCAGCGCTCCGTCACCACGCCGACCGGATCGGCGAGCGCGCGCACGACGTCCAGGCCATCGGCCATGGCGGCGATGCGTCTCTCATCGAGCGCGAGCCGGTCGAGAAAGGCGGCTGTGGCGCCCGCCGCTTTGGCCTCGGCCATATCATCGGCATTGGCGGAAAGGATGTGTGCCTGATGCGCGCGGATTGCCTCGGCCATCCCCGCAAGGGCCTTATCCTTTTGCGCCGTGGGCGCGAGGGCCAGCGCGCGCGCGGCACTTTTTGCCCGCCGTCCGGTCTCGCGCATCACCGCTACGACGGTGGATGCTTCGACGGTCTTGAGCGGCGCGGTCATGGCGAAATCTATTTCCCGAGCACTTCTCCTATCATGTTCGTGGCAGTCCCGCGAGGCCGCCCATGTTGCGGCCGCCGGCCGCAAATGTAATGACAGCGGGGCGGGGACGATGGGCCGGCGCATGAAGCTCAAGGATCAGGTGGCGGTCGTTACTGGCGCGGGCCGCAACATCGGCGAGGAGGTTGCGAAGCTGTTCGCCGCCGAAGGCGCCAAAGTCGCGGTTGTCGATTTGGACAGGCCGCGCGGCGAGCGGGTCATGCATGCGATCCGGGCGGCGGGCGGCGTGGCCGAACTGTTTATCGGCGACGTCTCCAAAGGGAGCGACGTGGCCCAGATGGTCGATGCGATCGTCGATCGCTTCGGCCGCATCGATATTCTGGTCAACAACGTTGCGATCTCGGACAACAAGCACATTTTCGAGATTACGGAGGAGGAGTGGGATCGAGTATTGGCGGTAACACTCAAGAGCCAATTCCTCATGGGTAAGCACATCGGCCTGCAAATGGCGAGGCAGGACACGGGAGGGCGGATTATCAATATCGGTTCGACGTCCGGCTTTATGGGCAGAAGCCGCGCCGTTGCCTATTCGGCCGCGAAGGGTGGCGTCGCGAACTTGACCCGCGCGATGGCGGCGCAACTTGCCCCACACAAGATCAGGGTGAACGCGATCGTGCCCAATAAGATCGGCTCTCCGGTCGGCAAGGACGAGTTCGATCCGACCCGTCCGGTACCGAACATGGCCAAGCGTCCGGGCCAACCGCAAGAAGCCGCCAAGGCGGTGCTGTTCCTGGCGAGCGAGGAGTCCTCGTTCGTTTACGGCGCCAATCTGTTCGTCGACGGGGGTGTGTCCGCCATGGATCTATCGTGACCGGGAATCAGTGCTCAGTAATCAGGCATCAGATGAAGGCGCCTTTTCTGATGACCGACGACTGATTACTGATCCCTGTTTCCCGTCCATTTCGGCGTGGCGCCTGCAGTCTTGTTGCGCCGCGCCTCCTTGACCAGTTCTTTGATCGCGCCAGTGATCGGGAGCGAGAGGCCGGCCTTATCAGCGAGGTCGGCGGCGATCTGCATGTCCTTGAGCGCCCACGTGAAGGAGACACCGTCCCATTCCTTGAGCGCGTTCGAGGCACCCGAGCTTATCAGCAGCGCCGCGCGGAGTTTGACGAGATCGATTCCGGTGGTCTCCGCCAGCCGGCCCGCTTCGATCAGGCCCACGGCATTGATCCAAAGCAGCAGGTTATTCATGGTCTTGCCGACCTGGCCGTGGCCGACTTCGCCGAGATGGGCGTAGTCGGAGCAAAAGCACCGATAGATCGGACGCCCGCGCTCGACGACATCGGGCCTGCCGCCGACGAGCGCCAGCAGTGTTCCATCATCGGCCGCGAAGCGGCCGCGGCAGATCGGCGCGTCGAGGATGGCGATGCCATGCCCTCTGGCCTGCTCGTCGAGCGCCTTGACCGTGTCCGGCTTCGCAGTCGAGGAGACCGCGATGATCGAGCCGGGCGCGAGATTGGCGAGCAGTCCGTCCACTTCGAGCACGACCTGACGGAGCTCCTCGTCATACCCGACGGCGACGATCACGAAATTGGCCCCGCGCGCCACCTCGGCCGGCGTCTTGACCGTGACAGCGCCGATATCGCTCGCCTTAGCGAGTTGTTTGTCGTCGATATCGCAGGCGGTCACTTGATAACCGTGTTTGATGAGATGCTTCACCATCGCGAGGCCCATGCGCCCTACACCCACGATGCCAACTCGCGTTTTCTCCCCGTTCATTTTGTCCTCTGTAGTACTCCGCCTCCGTGCTGGGTAAGGCTCATACCTTGGCTTTGAGCAGCGCCGCGAGCGGTTTATCCGCGTCTGCAACGTCGCTGGGGTCAACCGGTATGCCGCGTTCAATCAGCCGGCGCGCCACCGCGATCTCGCGCTGGGCATTGATGCCAGACACGTAAGCGAGGTGCGGCCCCTCGAACTCGAACAAGAGCAAGCCACCCGCACCGACGGGCCGGCGCACGCGGGTGCTCGGTTGCGCCACCGGCCAACCCACGCCTTGGATATACATGTCATGTTGCTCCGACCAAAACGAGGGTACGACGTCATAAGCGACATCGCCGCCAGCGGCGTTGCGTCCGGCGATCGCGCCATGCTCCTGGGCATGACGCCAGTTCTCCAGCCGTACCGCTCCGCGCGGTCCAGGAAAGCGCGCGCAGTCGCCGGCTGCGAAAATGGCGGGATCGCTGGTTCGGCCATGCCGATCGACAAGGATGCCGTCGCTTACGGCGAGGCCCGCCTCGCGTGCGAGCCGATCATCGGGCACGACGCCGGCGCCTACCACGATCAGATCGGCGGCGATCGTGCCGGTCTCGGCGTCTACCGCGAGCCGGCCATCGGGCAGTTCGCGCAAGGCCGACGGCGCGGCGCCTACGCGGATATCGACCCCGCGTGCGCGGTGGCGCTCGTGGATCACCGCGGAGAGTTCCATATTGGCGACCCGCGCGAGGATGCGCGGCGCGATTTCGATCACGGTCGTCTTAATACCGAGTTCTGCGGCGGAGGCGGCCACTTCCAGCCCGATCAGCCCGCCCCCGACTACTAGGAGCGAGCGGCTGTGTTCGAGGCGCGCCGTCAGCGCGCGTGCCTCTGCCTCGGTGCGCAGATAATGAATGCCTCTGCGTCCGCACGTGAACATCGGCAGGACCCGATTTGTCGAGCCCGTCGCGAGCACGAGCGCGTCGTAGCCGATGCGCTCGCCCATATCCGTGACCAATGTGTGCGCGCCACGATCAAGCGCCTTGACCGCCGTGCCGAGCTCGAGGCGCACACCATGTCCGGACACGCCCTTCGCCCCGGCGATCGGCGCGTGATGAGGCATCGCCTTGCCGGTGAGCACGGCCTTCGACAGCGGCGGCTTTTCGTACGGCTCCTGACGTTCGTCGGTGAGCAGGAGTACTTCTGCGGCGGCGTTCTGCTGTTTCGCCGCGAGGGCGGCGGCCACACCTGCCGGCCCGCCCCCGACAATGACGATTCTGCGTCCGGTGCTCATCCCTGTCTCCGTCCGCGCGGAATCGGTCGGCTTCTACGCCCTGAGCGCGGACAACATCTCGTCGATGTATTCGTCGCTGCTGGCGATGACGAGCATCGATGCATAGGGCCGCAGCGTCGCGAGTGTTTTCGAGAGCTCTTGGTTCGACTGCTGTTCGCTCCCGATTATCAGCGCCATCGTCATCACCTTTCGCGCGGCGCACGCTTCGCCGATAACGGCGGCAGCTTGCGCGCTGGTCCCTGCGCTCGACACCATCACCACGAGGTCGGCGCCCGATACCTCTTCGACCAGCGCCTTGGTGCGCCCAGCGAGGTCGCTCAGCCAAGCTGACCAACTCTCCCCGCTGCGGGGTGCGCCCTCGAACTTGATCGATGTGAAAAACGTCGCACGATGCCAGCTCTGCTGCGCCAGGCGCTTGACCACGCGTTCACTCGCCGCATCGAGCGCGACCACCTTGACGACACGCGGCTTGGAGTTGGGATAGTCTACCCGAAACCGGGCCTCGGCGGCCGAGCTCATGCGTGCGCTTTCGCTATCCATGTTTGCGTCCCCGCGTGTGGCGTTCCAAATACGGCGCTTGGCTCTCCCGCTATGTCGCTAGAAGTGGCATCTTCGCCCATCCGGCGTCAACGATGAGAAACGGGAAGGGATTGCCGCCATGGATATCCTCTGCACCAATGGCGTGAAGTCGGTGATGCTCGAGCTTGTGCCTGTGTTCGAGCGCGCCCGCAGCACGAAGATTGCTGTCACCTGGGGCTCCACGAACGCGCTGCTGAAGGACATCAAGGGCGGCGTCGGCGGGGACGTCGCCGTTCTGACTGCCGAGGCTGTCGACGAGCTCATCGAGCAGGGCAAGGCGATTGCCGGCAGCCGCGTCGATCTCGCTCGCTCGCGCATTGGCGTTGCCGTGCGCAAGGGTGCCGAGCAACCTGACATCGCCTCGCCGGAGGCGCTCAAACGGGCACTCATTGCGGCAAGCTCGATTGCCCATTCCAAGACCGGCCTGAGCGGCCTCTATTTTCCCACCGTGCTCGCGCGTCTCGGCATCGCCGATGCGATCAAATCGAAGATCGTGACACCCGATCCCGGGACTCCCGTCGGCGAGGTGGTCGCCAAGGGCGACGCTGAGATCGGCATCCAGCAGATCAGCGAGCTTCTGCCGGTCCCCGGCATTGAGATCGTCGGGCCGCTGCCGGAGCCGTTGCAGAAGATCACGACGTTCTCGGGCGGCGTGCTGGCGGCGGCGAAGGAGCCGAGCCTCGCCGAGGCGCTCCTGAAATTCGTGGCCGCCGAATCCCCGCGCTTGCTCAAGCAGAAGGGCCTGGAGCCGGCATGAGGGTAAAGGCAGCGCGCGTCACCTGTGCTGCGTGATTGTGTCGACGAGCGCGAGCCGCCCCTTCTTCACCTCGGCGAGCGCGCGTAAAAGCGCCGGACGGATGTCCTGCGGCTTGTCGATCGGTCCCTCTCCGTAGCACCCCATGGCGCGGGCAAGCGCGCCGAAGTCCGGCTCCGGAGCGAACAGGTCCATGCCGATATGGGCCTTGGCCTCATCCGTCCCGCGTAGCTTGGCCATGCGGATCTGGTGCTCCCAGTCGTTGTAATAGGCGCGGTTATTGTGCATGACGACCAGCATCGGAATTTCGTATTTCGCGGCGATCCAGAGCGCGCTGGCGTCGAACATCAGATCGCCGTCGGGCTGGATATCGACCACGATGCGGCCCGTGCCCTTATGCGCCAGCGCCACCCCGAGCGAGATGCCGATCTGGGTTGAGGTGCCGAGCTCAACGCCAGGATGCCGATAAGGCTTGTCGAAATCCCAGAGCTTGCGCACCTGCTGCTTGAGTGTGTTCGCCGTGAGCACCCAGTCCTCGGCCTTGATCACCTCCCAGGTTTCGAGCGCCAGCCGCGCGAAAGTGATCGGGGAGGCGTCCCAATTGCGCCGGGCGTCCTCCTGCCATTTTGCCCAGACCTGATCGTGGCGTTTGCCGATCGCGGCTTTGCGCTCCGCGATGCGGGATCGCAGTTTGCTGTCGCCGGCGAGGCGCTGCTTGCATAGCCGGGTGAGCGCCGGAATGCCCAGCGCGGTATCGCCCAGCGCACGGATGGAGCAGGGCTGCATGCGACAATAGTCGAATGCCCATTTGCTGATATTGATCTCGCCGAAGCCGATCTCGACGAAGTCGCACGAGGGCGGGGTGAGCTGTTCGCGCGTGCGCATGACGCTATTGAGCTCGGTGAGCTGCTTCTCCCAGTCCTTCACATCCAGCCCGACAACCAGATCCGTGCGCCGAAGCGATGCCTGGTCCATGCTCAGGCATAGCGGATGCTTGTTGGGAAAATTGAGCGCGTTGTTGACGTCCCATACTGCAGCGCCGGTGGTCTCGGCTAACTCTACGATGCTCTCGAAGCCGCCCGCGCGCCGGCCGGCATATTCGACGAGCAGCATGGGATGCTCGGCCGCGATCAGCTTGTCGGCGATCGCTTCGATCGCCTGCGGGTCAGGCGCCATCGGCGCCGGCGTCGCCGCTGCCTCGGCGGGGGGCAACGGCACTTTCGAAGTCAGCGGCGCCTCCTGAAGCGCGGCGTCGTAGCACATATAGACTGGGCCCTGCGGCTCGGTGGTCATGATCGAATAGGCGCGCGCAAAACTTTCCGGAACGCCATCGATCGAGGTCGGCTGGTAATCCCATTTGACGTAGTCGCGCACCGCGTTGCCCTGAACGAGGGCCGAATGCGTCCAGTCGATGTGCGGGCGGCGCTTGCCCTCGTCCATTGGACCGGTCGCGCCGATGATGAAGATCGGCACCCGGTCGATGTAGGCGTAGTAGATCGCCATGCAGGCGTGCAGGAGCCCGACGAGGTCGTGCAGGATCACCGCCATCGGCCTTCCGGTCGCCTTGGCATAGCCGTGCGCGATTTGCACCGCGATCTCTTCGTGTTGGCACAGCATCATCGGCGGCTCGTTGCCGCCGTAGTTCACAAGCGAATCGTGCAGGCCGCGAAAGCTTGCGCCGGGGTTGAGGGTGATATGCGGAAAGCCGTAGCGCTTGATTAGGTCGACGATCACGTCGGACTGCCAGCCGCGGTAATTCGCGGCCTGGCGTGGGCCGGTCTCATCCTGCATCGGCCCACTCCGTCGGGGTCACCGTGCCGACTGATTGCTGGCGTCGAATCCCGGAGCGTTCTCCACCTGGTCGAACCAGTCGTAGCCCATCTCTTTGACCATGCGGTTGCTCATCATGATGAGCCGCGCCTCCGCGGTCGCGAAGTGCTGATGCGTGGTGAACGGCGGGATGTAGATGTAGTCGCCCTCTTTCCACTCGAACTTCTTCGGCACCTCGGCCCACTCCCATTTGAAGGCATCGAGGCAGTCGAACCTCATATCCCAGTGCAGGTCGTAGCCCGACCCTTCGACGACGAAGACGATCTCCTCCCACATGTGCCGGTGCTTGCCGGAGCGCTCTCCGGCTTTGAGGAACTGCATATAGGCCTCGACGCAGCACTCGCGCGTGTTCAGGCGATGGTGGACGAGATGCTTGATCAAGCCGTCGGCGGAACGCTCCCAGGGCATGTCCTCGGCTTTGACGACGTTCGCCCGCGTTTCGTACTGCTTGCGGAAATCCTGCGAGGCCGCGACGTCATCGGCGTGAAACGTACAACGAGCGGAGCCGGACCATGCCGGGCCTTTATCTTGGAAAGACATTCTCGCGCCTCCTCAAATGTCAGCCGGTGGTTTGTAGGACTCTTGACCGGGCGGCGGTTTGTCGGGCGGCCATTCGACGATTTTCTGAAACAGGAGATGCATGAAAAGGAACAGCGGCTTTGCCTTGAACACCAGGAGAATGGCTTCGTTTTCGGGATCGTCGTTGAAGTGCTGGTGGACGCAACCATTCTCGACGATCATCACATCGCCCGCCTTCCAGGGGATGTGTCGGCCGTCGTGCACGTCGTGGCCGCGCCCTTTGAGCACGTAGAACACCGCGCTGTTGAGGTGGCCGTGCTTCTGGCCGTACGCCCCCGGCGCATAAGCCTCGATATGGGATTCCATCGACTGGATGATGCTGGTGGCTTGGGGACTGATCACGCTCTTGCCGAACTGGCCGGGACCTCCTTTCCACGGCACGTCCCGGGACGAATAGACCCGCTTCTCCTCGAGCAACGCCTTGAAGAGATGGCTGTAGGTGCCTTCGAGTGCGCGTACGAAGGTGCGCTTTTTGGCCCACCGCTCCCACTTCTGGTGTTTCTTCTCCTCGGCATATTCGTCGGGCTGGTTGTGCCCGATGCCCGGCCGCACCTGGTCGTACATTCCGGTCATTCCGCCGCCTCCTTATTGGTTCCACGAGGGCAGGCGTGCGCCGCCCGTCGTTGCGTGCGTTTGTGAAGGAATGCTGTCATTACGAGATAACGGGAAGGCGTGCAACGCTCGGGCCGTCGATCGCGTTGCCCGCGTTTGCCTCCGCTGAACAAGCCCCCGCAAGCATCAACTCGGTGCCCCCTCGACGCGGCAGGGCATGAGCCGAGCGAGCGCTCGCGGCGTGAGATGCCGCAGGCCAACGCCTGTCTCAAAAGAGGGATGAAGAGGAGATTGTTACAATGCTACCGTGCATGCCCGCGGCGCGCAGGTGCGCGCCGGCGATCTATTCCGCCGCATAAAATGGCGTGGCGGTGCGCTGCTTCAGGTTACCGAATGTAAGGACCCGGGCGCGCAGTTGCGCGAGCGTCCCGCAGTCGCGCAGTGCCAGACCGCAGACCTTTTCCGCCGCCTCTTTTTCGCTACCGGCTTCGACCTTGCGCCAGTTGTGCTCGGGATTCCATTGGCCATTCGGCCAATGTTGCACCTGGTAAGTTCGCTTTGTTTGCATCGTGTCCCCCGATGTTTCGCGCGGGGCGGGTACAAATGGTTTTTGGCGACAATCGGGCGCCACGCGGCAAGGATTATGAATTCTCAAGCGGCGCTCTTGCCGCTTTCGCATGCATGCCATGCAGGGCGCGGCGGCTCTCTGTCGACCGCGCGATTCTAGCCCCGGTACTTCTTTACGGTCCGTTAACGTGATCGAAGGGATCGCCTTCGCTTTGCGCCGCTCTTGCTCCTCGGGCGGCCGTGGTGGGTCGCGGATCGCGCCGGCACGACGCCGGCCGTTTGCGGCCGCGCCAGTTTGCCGAGGTCCCGCAGTCGCGGCAGGCCGGCGGCGGCCCACATGGCCTCCGCTTTTTGCAGCCGAGTCACCCAGTATTCCCAGGCGCGCTCGACCCCGCGCGGACCCAGGTTATGGCCTCCGCATTTCTCCATCTCCCCGGGTGAGAGCGGACCCGGGGTTCCGATCGCCATTGCGTGCAGCTGCAGCTCGGCGTTGCGGGTGCTGTAGATCGAACGGAACACGCATTCGCGCAGCGATTTGCCGGCAAGCGAGGCGCCATGGCGTCGCAGCAGCAGCATATAGTGCGGGCCGAGCGCGCGGGCGTGCGATGCGCCCTGCTCCGGCGTGCTCACCAGCAGATTCGTATCGCCGAATTCGTCCCGGCTGTCCCATAACGGCACCTTGGCTCCCAACGTGCCGCCGAGATGAAAGAGCGGCATGAGCTCCACGCCCGTCGCGCAGAAGGGCAGCACCGAAGGAGCGTGATGGTGACAGACGGAATTCACGTCGGGACGGACTTTGTAGATCTCGCCGTGGATCACCATCTCGCTGTAGAGACGAACGTTTGTCGACACGACTGGCTTGGAATCGAGTGTCATTTCCAGAATGTCGGATGGTTCCACGAGCTCCGAGGCACGATGCCGCGAAATAAAATAGCGATCTGGATTCTTGGGATTGCGCACGCTGATGTGCCCAAACGCATCTATGATGCCTTCGTTGGCGAGAATGCGGTTGGCAACGGCGAGCTCGTGGCGCAATTCGGCGAATGCGTCGGGCATGGCTTTGGTCTCTCTGTCAGGGATACAAGGAAAGGAAGAGCGAATAGCACTACGACGAGCGAATGGGGTTGCTCAGTGTGTTCGCTATGCGCCGGTCGCTAGTCGCTGTTCAAGCACATCCGATGGTGGCGAGGAGGTCGGCAAACTTTTCCTTGACCTTCTGTCGCAGCTCGGGGCTGGCGCGGGCGACCATCGGAAAGTCGGCAAGCCGCTCGTGCGGCCGGCAGGCGTCTATGATAGCGCGGGAATTGGTTGAGCTTGCCGGATCGAGCAACGGGTCGAGCGGTCCGCTCCAAGCGCGGCGAACGAACTCGATATCGGTCGCGGGATCGCAGCGCGTGCAGATGGCCCACATCACGTCGAACAGGTCGCTCGGGTCGACGTCCTCGTCGACCACGAGCACGAAACGGCCGAGATAGGAGCCTGACTGGCACCCCGCCGCAAGCAGGCCCGCTTGGCGCGCATGGCCGGGATAGGCCTGCTTGATGGCGATGACGTTGAACATGCGCGCGCCGCCGAATTCATGCACCCATACCCCGGCAACCCCGGAGAGACCGGCGCGCTCGACCTCATCCCAGATCATGCCCGCCTTCATCACGCATTTGGAGAAAGAGAAGTCCGACGGCGGGCGCATGGGCGAGGCGATGCTGAGAATCGGATCGGTGCGGTGATAGACGCGCTTGACATGAATGACGGGCTGCTCGCTCGGGCTCGACGCATAATATCCCGTGAATTCGCCGAACGGCCCTTCCCGCACGTTCACGTGCTCGACCATCT
>DATNNX010000105.1:0-46026 GCA_035601615.1 Xanthobacteraceae bacterium | reverse complement strand
GTAATTTTTCGGGCACCAGTTGCCGATGCATACCGGCGAATCGACCACGATCGAGGTGGGCTTGTATCCATTCATTAGCGCGGTCGCATACACATACGGCTTGAACGAGGAACCGGGCTGGCGCATGGCATCGGTAGCGCGGTTGAATTGACTTTCGCTGTAGTCGCGTCCGCCCACCATGGCCCGCACCGCGCCGTCGATGTCCATCAGCACGGCGGCGCCTTGCTTGGCCTTGTATTCGTGGCCGTACTGCCGCAGCGAATCTTCGAGCGCTTTCTCCGCATGCTTCTGCAGATCGACGTCAAGCGCGAGGCGCACCACGAACACTCGTTCGTGCACAGACTTGGGCAGCGTGTCGACGAGCTTCTTCATCTCGTCGAAGGCCCAATCGAGGTAATAGTTGGGTGCCCGCTCATCGCGCCGATCGACTGCCATCGCCGGATTGCGCCGAGCGCCGAAGACCTGCCCCTCGGTCATGAATCCAGCCTCGACCAAATTGTCGAGGACCACGTTGGCGCGTGCGCGCGCCGCCGGGAGATTGATGTGCGGTGCGAATCTCGATGGCGCCTTGAACAGGCCGGCCAGCATCGCCGCTTCGGCGAGGTTCACGTCGCGCGCGGATTTGTTGAAGTAGTACTGTGCCGCTGCATCGACGCCGAAAGTGCCCCCGCCAAGATAGGCGCGGTCAAGGTAAAGTTTGAGAATCTCGTTCTTGGGCAGCCGCACCTCGAGCCAAAGCGCGAGGAACGCTTCCTTGACTTTGCGCTCGATTGTGCGCTCGTTCGACAAGAACAGGTTCTTTGCTAGTTGTTGGCTGATCGAGGAACCGCCCTGCACTACCCCGCCGGCGCGCGCGTTGGTGAGCATGGCGCGGAATAGGCCGGGAATGTCGATGCCGAAATGCTCGTAGAAGCGACGATCTTCGGTGGCGAGCGTCGCCTTGATCAGGTGGTCAGGGAACTGATCGAGCGGGATCGCGTCATTGTGTCGGATGCCGCGGGAGCCGACTTCGTTGCCGTAGCGGTCGAGAAAGGTCACTGCGAGTTCGGACTTCTTGAGCCAGTCGTCGTCCGCAGTTTCACGGAAAGCGGGGATCGCGAGGGCCAACATGATCAAGAGGCCCGCATTGCCCAGGGTCAGGCACTCCGAGACCGGTTCGACGAGATACCAGCGCCGCCAGCCAGAGACATGGAACCGGTCCATCAAGACGGTGAATCGCTCGTAAAGCTCCCGTCCCCACGTTTTGGCCTGGTACAGGCCAAAGTCGATCCGAGCGTCGAGATCGAGCAGGAAGCGTCGCAGCCTGATCTTCCAGCTGACCTGATTGTCGCGCTCTTGGAAAAGGTTGCTCAAGATTCCAGATTCCCTCAAAGCGGACGCATCGCGCCCGCGGGCCGCGGGCACCCAACCATTTAGCGCAAAGTTTTAACTGATCCAGGGGTTCCAAACTATGGCGGCATCGGTCACAAGACAAATAACAGGCGATCCCGGCAATGTCGGTCGATTCAAGGACAATTCACAAATGAGCGAGCAAGAGATTCCATTTTGGCGCCGTAAGTCATTGGCGGAAATGACAAATTCTGAGTGGGAGAGCCTTTGCGACGGCTGCGGGCGCTGCTGTCTCGTCAAGCTTGAGGACGCCGACGATTCCTCGCGTACTCATTTTACCGATGTCGGCTGCCGCCTGCTTGATAGCGAAGCCTGCCGTTGCCGCGATTATTCCAACCGAACTGCGAAGGTGAACGACTGCGTTCGGTTAACGCACAGAAACATAAACCGAATCGTCTGGTTGCCGCCGAGCTGTGCTTATCGTCTGCTGGCCGACGGAAGGGATCTCTATTGGTGGCATCCGCTCGTTTCAGGAGATCCTGAGACCGTCCACCAGGCCGGAATCTCAGTGCGACGGCGCGTCGCTGCCAGCGAGGACGAGGTGGACGACGATGACCTTGAGGGGCACATCGTGAGCTGGCCGGTGCGCATACCGAAGGCGGCGAGGAAACCGCCATCCCGCCGATAAGCCGCGCATCTGCGCATGGCGCCCTCGCGGGGCACCACCTTGTTCTTGGGGTTGTTCCCCGCCTAGATGCCCGGCGCCTCGCCGCCCGGCCCACCTAGGCAAAATCATGCGCAATCCGCTCACACCGCCGCCAGCGGATTACGTCGAGCACGCCGTCGCACGCCGGATCGTCGTGGGCGTGCTTCTGACTATGCTGCTCGCGGCGCTCGACCAAGTCATGGTGGCAACCGCGCTGCCGAGCATGGCCGCGAGCTTGGGCGAGATCGAGAACATCTCCTGGGTCGTCACTGCCAATCTTCTATGCGCCACCGCTGTGACGCCGCTCTATGGAAAGCTCTCCGACATCCACGGCCGCCGCGCCATGATGCTGATCGCCATAGGCATCTATGCCGGCGGCTCGCTTGCCTGCGCGCTCGCGTCCTCCATGCTGACGCTAATCATGGGCCGCGCGCTTCAGGGCCTCGGGGGCGGGGGCCTGATGCCATTGGTGCAGACCATCATTGGGGATGTTGCTTCGCCCCGCGATCGCCCGCGTTACCAGGCCTACACGTCCTCAATCTTCATTGTGTCGACCGTTGGCGGTCCCATCCTCGGCGGTTTCATTGCCGAGCACCTGCATTGGTCGTGGATCTTCTGGTTTAACCTGCCGCTCTGCGGGCTGGCGTTTCTGCTAACAAGCAACGTGTTGCAGCGGCTGCCGCGCCACGAACGCCAGCACAGGCTCGATCTATTGGGGGCCGTGCTGATGGTGGGAGCCGCCGTCGCGCTGATGCTCGCGCTGACCTGGGGCGGGCGGCGCTATACATGGGCATCGCCCCAAATCCTCTCGCTGTTTCTCGTGTCCATCGCCCTGTGGGCTTCGTTTGCATGGCGGGTAATGACCGCCGAGGAGCCATTCATTCCGCTGGCCGTGCTACGCGACGGCGCCACGCGGGTCGGCACTGCAGCCGCCTTCTTCGCGATCGGCATGGCCATTGCCTTGACCATCGTGCTGCCGCTCTATGCCCAGCTTGCCCTTGGCCTTTCAGTGGGCGAATCGGGCTCGACCATCATTGCTCTGCAAGGTGCTGCCACGCTCACATCGATCATCGGCGGCCGGCTGCTCGTCCGCTTCACCCATTACAAGCGAGTCCCGCTCGTGGGTCTTTCGCTCTCAATCATTGCGCTTATTCCGCTCGCGATCGCACCTACCGAGCTTCCTTCCTCCGCTGCGCTTGGCCTGATCGCCCTTGTGGGGCTCGGATTGGGGCCAGTGTTCCCGTTCACGGTCGTGGTGGTGCAGAATGCGGTTGCATTACATCAGCTCGGCACCGTAACCGGCACCATGAACTTCTTTCGTGCCCTGGGCTCGGCCTTCATCGTGTCCGGCTTCGCGGCCATCGTGCTCGCGGGCGCGCCGATGGTCCGCGGCATCTCCGTCGGCATGGTGCTGACGGGAGCCGATGCGTCCGAAAGCTTCCGCTGGGTCTTCGCAGCCGCCATCGCCTGCTTAATGGTGGCGCTGGCATCTATCCTCGCGCTCGAGGAGCGCCCGTTGCGCGGCTCCGCGCGGGTGACAAAGCACGTCGAATAGCTTTTGTGCGAGCGCCGCGATCGACAGTTGCCGGAGCCGCCGTTTGGTTGCGGGGGCCCATAAAGTCGAGCGGCCGGCGTCATACCTGCTCTGTCCAGTGCCCCATTGCCTTGACGATGTTCGAGCGCCATACGAAGCGAAGCAACAGCACGCCGTGATCCATTGATTCATTTCCGAGTCGAATGACACCCTCGAGCCGAAACTCGAAGCAACCGTTCAAACCCGAGCCTATGCTTGCCACGCCAAGCCCGGAGCTGTCCAAGGCCGACGTGCGCAATATCTTCTATGGCCTGATGCTGGGGATGTTTCTCTCGGCGCTCAATCAAACAATCGTCGCCACCGCCTTGCCCACCATCGGACGCGAGTTCGGCGATTTCGAGAATCTGTCCTGGGTCATCATTGCCTATCTGCTGTCGTCGACGGTGGTCTCGCCGCTCTACGGCAAGCTCTCCGACATTCACGGGCGCCGCGGCATGATGCTGCTGGCGATTGGCCTCTTTGTCGCGGGTTCGGCCCTGTGCGCGGCGGCGCCCAACATGGCCATCCTCATCGCGGGCCGAACATTGCAAGGCATCGGGGGCGGCGGCATCGTGCCGCTGACCCAGACTACCATCGCCGACATGATCACGCCGCGTGAGCGCGGCCGATACCAGGCCTACATGGGCACCTCTTGGATCGTGGCCGGTGTCGCAGGGCCTGTCCTTGGGGGCGCCATTGCCGAGTACCTGTATTGGCCGCTCATCTTTTGGATCAACGTACCCCTGGGGCTCTTCGCAGCGCTGCTCACTTACCACGCGATGAAGCGGCTGCCGCGCCATGAACTACCGCACCAACTCGACCTCACGGGTGCGGCCCTGATGGTCGCGGCCGCGACCATGCTGCTTATCGCGGTCACATCGGGCGGCAGCCGGATGCCGTGGACGTCGTCCACCATCGTGGCTCTCGCCGGCATTTCGCTGGCGCTCAGCCTTATCTTTGTGTGGTGGCTCAGGCTGGCGCCGGAACCGTTTCTGCCCCTTACTGTGCTCGGCAATCCGGTGATGTGCGCCGGCACGGCCGCCACCTCATGGATGCTCGGTGCGGTATTGGGCCTCACCATCTATATGCCGTTCTATTTCCAGGTCGTGCACGAGCTCTCCGCGACCGAAGCCGGTCTGGCGCTTATTCCAATCGTGGTGATGACGACGCCGGGATCGATGTTATCAGGGCGCTCAATGATGTATCTGCGTCATTACAAGGTCTCGGCGGTCGGAGGTGCTATTATCGCGATCGCGAGCGTAACGGCGCTCGCTATGTGGCCTGCTATGCCGCTCCACGGCGTGATCATTGCGCTGATGCTCATCGGATTCGGTGCTGGCACTGTTTATCCGGTCGCAACAGTTTCGATCCAGAATGCCGTGCCAGCGCATCAGGTGGGCACGGCGACCGGTGCAATGAATTTCTTCCGTGCACTCGCAAGCACGCTCGCCGTCGCCATCATGGGCGCCATTCTTCTGGCTGCCCTGGGCGCCACGCCCGAGCGCGGCACCGGCGTGGAACTCCTGGTCGAAACCGCAAGGGCCGCCGGTATCGACATCGCAGTCGTGTTCCGATTCGTATTCTTTGCTGCCGATGCTTTCTTGATTGCGGCGCTTGCGGCGGTGCTGCTCATGGAAGAGCGGCCCCTGCGGGGGCCCGCGAGCGGACTGCCCCGTGTCTCGGCAGATACGCCGCCCGCGCCGGCGGAGTAACTCGGTCAGATTCTTCGCAGGACGCGAATCAGGAGCGTAGATTGCTCGCTTCGGCTCGAGAAAATGGTACTGGATTTGCGGCAGCTCACAGCAGTATGCCGCGGGTTCCGAGGACAAGGCCTACAACAGAGACGGATGGTAAGGAGAATCCGTTCAAGCCCAGCTTGGCAAAAGGCGCACTAACATTGTCCGGCGCGCGTGTGTGTTCGCCGCAGCTTTGGGAACAGTAACCGATCTAGATCGCTACGCGGTACGCACGGTGTCTTCATAGCTTGGCGCCTCGCGCAAAAAGCCGCGCTTGAGCATCCATTGGACTTTTTCCTTGAACTCGCCCGATCGATAAGTCTTAACGCCGATTAACTCGGGAAGAAGCCCATCTTTGCGCAACTCCGGGGTCAAATCGCGCAGGAGTTCGTCTCGGGAGCGCTCTTCGTTCTCGCGCAGCCATTCGATCGCACGGTTGAGCGCCCGCCGTAGCTTTTCCGCGGTCTCTGCATCTATCTCGTCCGCCGCGACAATACCGCCGCGCCAGCGTAGCTCTGCGATCTTACGGCAGCCCGCCTCGATGGCGCGGCTCACCAGCGGTTCCATGAGCGCCGCCGCTTCGATCCCGCCGCTGAGCAAGGCACCCAATCGATCGGCCGCGTGTTCGAGTTTGATCTCGCTGAACAAGACCCCGGCTGCCTCCATCGCCTCGACGGCGGCATAGAACGTGCCGGCGTGCCAGGTCACTGCGATTGGCACGTTGCGCAGATCGGCAAGTGTCTCCACACGCGAATCCCTTCGCACCATGATCGCGCCAGTGCGTATGGTGGCGTCGAGCCCGATGATCTTGCCTCGGCCCAACTGCTGCACGCGCTCGATAGCGCCCCACTCGCACACCGGATAGATTTCAAGCGTACCCTGCTGGAGCTGCGTCTCCTTCCAACGGTGGGAGAAGTCCTTGACCCGGCCTTCATTACCCTTGGGATTGTCCTCATGGTAGGCGACGTCGAGCCCTTCCTCGGCAAAGAAGCCTTGCTCCACTGCAACCCGCCAGGGTCGGTCGTGGGCGTTACTGTCGCTTTGGAGTCGAATGGTGCGGGCCATGCTGAGCTGCGCTCTCTGGGGCCAATGGGCAAACGATCTTATGCCTCGAAATTGGTGCGATCACAATGAGATTGGAGCAGTCGGACATTAGCACGCGTCAACCTGTTGGTGCAGTTCATGCAGCAACACCGGGGTTCGGCTACGGAGGCAGGGGCGCCCCCATCCTCCCCGATTGGTCGATGATCCAGGCGCGGTAGCGCGCGAGCGGTGTGACGCCGGTCAGCCCGCCGCAGCCTTCGCTCGCCGCCGGACCGGTGGACCAACTCACGACGCCGATCACGGCCAGCATGTGGCCCACCTCCCGATAGACCGGCGCGCCGGAATCACCGGTGCACGCGCCCAGGCCCGGGCGCTCGCCTTTGGTAACGGGATCGGCGAGCCTGATTTGCAATGTCCCCGGCTGCCCGGTCGCGACAAGCGTCGCAGCGCGCACCGTGCCGGCAGTTTTGCCGTCGCCACGAATGGCAACCCCGTAGCCCGCAACAACGAAGGCGTCACCGGTAGCGACGGACCCGCCTGTCGGCACCAGCGGTGCGGGAATGACTTTCAGCGGTGCGGCCAGCTTGATAAGGGCAATGTCAGCAGTGACCCGGTGGCGTACCGCGGCATTGATGTCAAAGTCCGGATGGCGCGCGATGATTGCGAGGTCCTTGAGCGTGGGTTGCCGCGCGTGGTCGAATTCAATCAGCTTGTAATTGGCGCCCGGCTGAACGCAATGCGCTGCCGTGAGAACGAGATCGCGTGCCAGCGCGACGCCCGAGCCAGAATGTGCCGTGTGAGCCAGTCAGCATGATGACCGCACCTCCTGCGTCCTGGCTGGCAGGCGGTGCGCCGCCGACCATTGCGCCAAGCGAAGATGAGAGCGTACAGGTGCAGATGAGAACGATCGCAATCCGGATCATGGCTCCAACGGCGAACCCAATCTCGCGGCGGTCTCCGCGATCCTACCGGTAGCGGACGAGTGGTATGACGCCGCTCACGAATCCGCAAATTGGTTCACCGTCCGTTCGTGCCGACCAGTTCACCATCCCAACCAGCGCCCGATGTCGTTGTCGAACACCGGACCGCCGGAATCGCCGTTACAGACCCGAAGCCGCAGTCTCGCCGAGTTTTTGCGGAGCGGTCGCCGACCGAAAGGGGCGCCGCAGGGTGGGAACATTCCTGATTGGTCGGAACATCATAGTCTGCAGGACCGGTGAAAATCCGGCCCGGCGAACACGAATATCGATCCCGACGAGACGGCCTAAGATCCTGCGGGCAGGAGCATACCGGCCGAATTTGGGATTTCGACCTCGATCTCGAGCGTCGAAACACTCGCGCCCCGATCCATCCGCACCTGAACGTTCTGCCGCTCGACGGTAATGTGCTTGGTGAGCGCGGCCAAAATGTCTTCTCGCAGAACGGCGAGCAGGTCCGACTGGCCGCGCGTTGCCCGTTCGTAGGACAGGAGGATCTGGAGCCGTTCTTTCGCGACCGGGGCAGAGCCCCGGCGCCGGAACAGGTTGAACACGTTCATGCCGCTCTCCGTCCGAACAGCTTGTCAAACAAACCCTTGCGCTCACTGGGGATGTTCATAGGCACATCATCGCCCTTGAGCCTGCGAGCCGCGTCGAGATAGGCCCGAGCCGGGGCGCTCGTTGCATTGCTGATCGTCACGGGCGACCCCACGTTGGAGGCGCGCAGCACGTCCTCACTTTCGGGAATGATACCCAGTAGCGGCGTGGACAGGATCTCGAGCACGTCTTCAATATTGAGCATCTCGCCCCGCGCGGCGCGCTGGGCGTCGTAGCGCGTGATGAGAACGTGCTTGTCGATGCGCTGACCCTTTTCTGCCTTTTCGGTCTTGGAATCGAGCAGCCCGATTATGCGGTCGGAATCGCGCACTGAGGAGACTTCTGGATTGGTGACGATGACGGCTGTGTCGGCGAAGCGCATGGCGAGGGTTGCGCCGCGTTCAATCCCAGCAGGGCTATCGCAGATTACCCAATCGAATTTCCCGCGCAGCTCCTGGATCACGCTCGCCACGCCTTCCTCGGTCAAAGCATCTTTGTCTCGTGTTTGCGATGCCGGCAGCAGCCACAGCGTCTCGAGTCGTTTGTCGCGGATCAGCGCTTGCGATAGCTTAGCGGTGCCTTGGATGACATTGACGAGGTCGAATACGACGCGACGCTCTGCTCCCATCACCAAGTCGAGATTGCGTAGGCCGACATCGAAATCGACGACCGCCACCTTCTGCCCGGCTTGCGCCAGCGCGGCGCCGAGCGCGGCGGTGGTCGTCGTCTTGCCCACTCCGCCCTTGCCGGACGTGACCACGAGAACCTTGGCCATGCTTGCTGTTTCTCCCATCGTTCAATCCAATGCTGCTATCGCAAGGACGCGGTTTTCGAGCCAGCACTGCGTCGGCCGGCTGCGGAGGCTTGCGTCCATTTCCTCGGCCGTCCGGTAATACCCATCGATCGAGATCAGTTCGGCCTCGTTTTTGCTGCAAAAAATTCGCGCACGGGCGTTACCCATTGACCCGGCCATAGCTCGGCCGCGCAGCGCCCCGTAAATGTGGATCGATCCGCCCGCGACTACTTCCGCTCCAGACGCCACCGGCCCAAGTACCGTGACATCGCCGTTTGGGAAAATCACGGATTGTCCCGAGCGGATCGGGCTGTCGATCAATAACGAGCTCGGCTCTTGACGCCGTGGCAGGCGAGCGGTTGCGACGCCGTTGTGGCTCGAGGAGGCCGACAACAGCGCGTCGCCGGCGCTTGGGCGCCCGCGTTTGAGCACGGGTGGTAGAGAGGCGCCGAGCTGGTCCGCGTCGATGCCCTCGAGAGCCATGACGCGAACCCCGCGTTCGCCCAATTGGGTGATCAGCTCGCCGATTTGAGTTTCCTCCAATGTAAGCGCCTGCAGATCGAGAATGATCGGCCGGCCGACGAAAAATGCAGGTGAGGTTCCGGTGCGTTTGTCCAGTTCCCTCAGCCAGTCGGTGATCGGGGCGGTTGGGGCGAGCACGAAAGCCATGATCGAGCGACCATGAAGTCGCATCGCGCCTTGCGGTCGAACGGCAATCGCGTTGGTCACCGCGCTCTCCGAGGATCTTTGCCGGCGGGCAATTTCGGATTAGCGCGCTCCGTGGTTAATTAAGACTTAAAAAGCCCGGGTTTTTTGAGGTGTTGAAATCACCGAGTTAAACAAGCTAGTCGTGCAAAAACCCGCGCCACGCTTGAGTTTCTAGCATTCAGCGCAGTTAAGTATCGTTCAGAGGAATTAAGCACCGATCCTTAGTCCGCCCTTAGTCCGGAGCACATTCAAATGCCGCGACCGCGCAAAAGATGGAACGCCTCGTCGCAAAATTATGAAGCGGGAACTCAAGCCACTGCATCTGCAAAAACCGCCGCCGTCAGAATTACAGACGGGACAGATCGTGCCAGCAAGCTATCTGGTTTGGGAGCCATTCTCGATGCCCGCACGTACATGCTGGCATTGTCGGAGAATCGGGAGCACCGCGCCCAATGGCAATGAGCGGCCGAATTGCTGTTCGGCGAAGCGGACGTGGCAGCGTTCAGCTCGGACCGCTAGTCTTCCTACGGTCAAATCTGGACCAGCATTCCACATTGCGTCTAGAGCCGATGGCAAAGAGCGGTGCTGATGAATCAAAGCTTGACGCGCAGAAGTTGGGCGAGCTCGCCGATGATGCCGCGGCGGAACAGCAGCACGCAGACGACGAAGATCACGCCTTGGACGACGAACACCCATTGGCCGATCGTGGTCAGGTAGTTCTCCAGTGCGACCATGAAGAAGGCGCCCGCGACCGGCCCGAAGAGCGTGCCCAATCCGCCGACCAATGTCATGAGGATGACTTCGCCGGACATCGGCCAGTCGACATCGGTCAAGGATGCAAGCTGAAAGACAAGTGCCTTCGTCGCCCCGGCCACTCCCGCGAACGCCGCCGACAGCACGAACGCGACCAGCTTATACCGCTCGCTCCTGTAGCCCAGCGAGATCGCGCGCGGCTCGTTCTCGCGTATCGCCTTGAGCACTTCACCGAAGGGCGAGTTGATGATGCGATAGATCAACAGGAAGCAGCCGAGGAAGATGACCAGCACGGTGACATACATGTTGGTTTGGTCGGCAAGATCGATGATCCCGAACAGCTTTCCGCGCGGCACCGCCTGGATGCCGTCCTCGCCATGCGTGAACGGCGCCTGAACGGCGAAGAAGTACATCATCTGCGCCAAGGCGAGCGTGATCATGGCAAAATAGATGCCTTGGCGACGGATCGCGAGTGCGCCGACAATTACGCCGAGCCCGGCGGCGGCTCCGGCTCCCAAGAGGATCGCGAGCTCCGGCGAGAAGCCCCAAACCTTGGCGGCATGTGCGCTGATGTAGCTCGCCCAGCCGAAGAACAGCGCATGGCCGAAAGAAAGCAGCCCGACATAGCCGATCAGCAGGTTGAAGGCGCATGCGAACAGCGCAAAGCACAGCGCCTTCATCAGGAACACGGGATAGGCAAAGGCCGGCGCGACGACAAGCACGCACGCCATCGCGACAAATGCGATGGCCTCGCTGTGCGCGCGCACCGCGTGTTCTTTGCTTAGCTCCGCAACGCGCTGCATGCTACGCGCCTCTTCCGAACAACCCCGCCGGCCGGATCAACAGGACGATTGCCATGATGATGAAGATCACGGTGTTGGATGCTTCGGGAAAGAACACCTTCGTGAGCCCCTCGATCACCCCCAAGCCGAATCCGGTCAGGATCGCACCCATAATCGAACCCATGCCGCCGATCACCACCACCGCGAACACAACGATGATGAGGTTCGCGCCCATTTGCGGACTGACGTTGTAAACGGGCGCCGCCATCACGCCCGCGAGCGCCGCCAGGGCGACGCCAAAGCCGTAGGTGAGCGTGATCATGCGCGGCACGTTAATGCCGAAGGCGCGCATGAGGGTCGGATTTTCGGTCGCTGCACGCAGATACGAACCGAGCTTCGTGCGCTCGACGACGAACCAAGTCGTCAGGCATACGGCGAGTGAAAACACCACCACCCAGGCGCGGTAGTTGGGTAAGAACATGAACCCCAGATTCTGCCCGCCTTGCAGCGCCGGCGGCACGGAGTAGGGTAGGCCCGAAGAACCAAAAAAATTACGAAAAGTGCCTTCGAAGATGAGCGCGAGACCGAAGGTGAGCAGAAGCCCGTAGAGATGGTCGAGCTTGTAGAGCCATTGCAGAAACAGCCGCTCGACGATGATCCCGCTTAGTCCGACGACGAACGGCGCAAGGACGATCGCCCACCAGTAGGCCAGTCCGGCGTATTGCAGAAGAAAGTACGCGGTGAAGGCGCCCAGCATGTATTGGGCGCCATGCGTGAAGTTGATGATGTTGAGCATACCGAAGATGACGGCAAGCCCGAGGCTGAGCAACGCATAGAACGAGCCGTTGATTAAGCCGATTAGCAGCTGGCCGAACAGGGCCTGCGAGCTGATGCCGAGCAGTTCGAACATGGCTGATCACATCGCCGGCGGGCGGGGGGGGCGGAAGCATGCCATCCCCCGAGCTCGCCGCATCGGCCCGTCAGCTCTTCACCAATGGGCAGCCGCCCTCGGCCAGGGGACGAAAGGCCTCATCCGCCGGGATCGTGGCCCGCAGTTTGTAGTAGTCCCAGGGGGCCTTCGATTCCGCCGGCTTCTTGACCTCGAAGAGATACATCGGATGGATCTTTCGGCCGTCGGCCCGCACGACGCCCGTGCCGAAGAGCTTATCGTCGGTCGGCATCTCCTTCATTTTTGCCACAACCGCCTTGCCGTCGGCGTCGCTCTTGAGCGCCTCGACTGCTTTGAGATAGTGCGTGACTGCCGAGTACACTCCCGCGTGGACCATGGTCGGGTGTACGCCCTTGTCCTGAGGGGCGAATTTCTTCGCGAATTCGCGGTTGGCGTCGTTGAGATCCCAATACCACGCTTCGGTCATGATCAGGCCCTGGGCGGTCTGCAATCCCAGCGCGTGCACGTCAGTAATGAACGCCAGCAAGGCCGCGAGATTCTGGCCGCTCTGGGTGATACCGAACTCCGATGCCTGCTTGATCGAATTGATCGTGTCGGCCCCGGCATTGGCGAGCCCGATAATCTTGGCCTTCGAGGCCTGCGCCTGCAGCAGGAACGAAGAGAAGTCGGTACCGGGGAAGGGGTGGCGCACTTTTCCGAGCACCTTTCCGCCATTCTTCTCAACCACGGCTGCGGTGTCGTGTTCGAGCGCGTGGCCGAAGGCATAGTCGGCGGTAAGGAAGAACCAGGTGTCCCCGCCGGTCTTTACGATCGCTTTTCCGGTCCCATTCGCGAGCGCCCAGGTGTCGTAGGTCCAGTGGATCGTATTGGGGGTGCATTTGGGGCCGGTCAGGTCCGAGGCCGCTGCGCCCGAGACGAGAAATACTTTGTTCTTGTCGCGCACGATTTCGTTCACTGCGAGTGCCACCGACGAGGTCGGCACGTCGACGATCACGTCGACCTTATCGACGTCAATCCAGGTCCGCACGACATTCGAGCCAACGTCCGGCTTGTTCTGATGGTCGGCGCCGAGGATTTCCACCTTCATGCCTTTGGCGGCGGCGCCAAAATCCTCAACCGCCATCCGTGCTGCGATGACCGAGCCCTGCCCGCTCAGATCGGAATAGGTCCCGGACATGTCGTTCATCACGCCGATCTTGATTGCTCCGTCCGTATATTGCGCCTGCGCAGAGCCGCACCCGAATGTGATGGCGAGCGCCGCCAGAGTGATCAGCCGTTTCATATGGCTCCCTCCTGTTGGTGACTTGGCTCCCGGCATTCCAGTTCACACGCCCAGATACTCGTGCAGTTTACCGAGATTGGCTTCGAGCTCGGCATTGGCGAACCGGTCAATGATACGGCCATTCTCCATGACGTAGTAACGATCCGCAACCGTCGAGGCGAAGCGAAAATTCTGCTCGACGAGCAGAATTGTGAAACCCTGCTGCTTGAGCAGGCCGATGGTCTTGCCGATCTGCTCGATGATGACTGGGGCAAGGCCCTCGGTCGGCTCGTCGAGCAGCAGAAGCCGGGCGCCGGTGCGTAAGATACGGCCGATGGCGAGCATCTGCTGCTCACCGCCCGACAATTTTGTACCTTGGCTCGACAGGCGCTCCTCAAGATTGGGAAACAGCTCGAAAATCCGGCGGAGTTCGAGCCCGCCAGGGCGCACCTTCGGAGGAAGCAAAAGGTTTTCCTCGACGCTCAGGCCGGCAAAAATTCCGCGTTCTTCGGGGCACAGCGCAATTCCGAGCCGCGCAATCCGGTCGCTGGTCAAGCCGATCAGTTCTCTGCCTTCGTAGCGCACTGATCCTGTGCGCTGACCGACGATCCCCATGACGGATTTCAGCGTGGTGGTTTTGCCGGCACCGTTGCGACCGAGCAGCGTCACTACCTCGCCGGTGAACACATCGAACGTGGCACCATGGAGCACATGGGATTCGCCGTACCAGGCCTGCAGCCCTTCCACCGCCAGCAAAGGCGCGCCGCTTGGACTAAGCATGGCCAACTCCAAGATATGCCTCGCGTACGAGCGGGTTGGCGGAAACCGTCTTGTAGTCGCCTTCCGCCAGCACTCGGCCGCGCGTCAACACGGTGATCTGGTTCGAAAGGTTGGCGACCACACTGAGGTTGTGTTCGACCATCAGGACCGTGCGGTCGGCGGCGACAGACTTGATGAGTGCGCTGATACGATCGATGTCTTCGTGGCCCATCCCAGCCATCGGTTCGTCCAGCAGCAGCATTTCCGGCTCCAGCGCCAAGGTGGTAGCGATCTCCAGGGCACGCTTGCGGCCGTATGGCAATTCTACCGCCATCCAATGGGCGAATGACGACAGGCCGACGTCGGCAATGAGGGCCATCGCTCGTTCGTTGAATACATCGAGCAAGCGCTTTGACCGCCAGAAATCGAACGACGATCCGCGTCGTCGCTGCAGCGCCACCCGCACATTTTCGAGCACCGTCAGGTGCGGGAAAACAGCTGAGATTTGGAACGACCGAACGAGCCCAAGCCGCGCCACTCCGGCCGGAGGAAGCGACGTGATGTCGCGCCCCTTGTAGAGAATGCGTCCCCGGCTCGGGCTCATGAATTTGGTCAAAAGGTTAAAGCAAGTCGTCTTGCCCGCTCCATTGGGTCCGATCAGCGCGTGAATCGTGCCGCGCGCAACGCGCAGATTGACGCTATTGACCGCGATGAAGCCGGCAAATTCCTTCGTGAGGTTCTCAGTTTCCAGGATGAAATCATCGCTCACGGCAAATGTCCCTGCTAGTCGACCGTAGTGCTAGCACGTTCGGAACGGAGTCAGCAAAAGCGATTGACTTTAGTGGCCGCAGAATCTCGCGCCTCATAAGCTTAGGCAACAAGACCAACCTCGATGCGCGCTGAATGCATGGATGGCCAGTAAGCCCAAAACCCGCTGCGGCTGCGCGCTGGGAGTTGGCCTTCCTTGATCTTCCCGGCACCACTATCTAGTGGCAAAGTAACGGCTGCGACGCCGATTCCGCTTCGTCGGCCGGCGTGGCGCATCGGTGGGAGGATTGGCCTTGCGTCTCCTCGTCGTCGAGGATGATCCCGATCTCAACCGGCAGCTTGCGACCGCGCTTACCGACGCGGGCTACGTGGTCGACCGTGCCTTCGACGGCGAAGAGGGCCACTTTCTAGGCGAAAGCGAGCCCTATGACGCGGTAATCTTGGACATCGGCCTGCCTAAGATGGACGGCATCTCAGTGCTTGAAGCTTGGCGGCGGGCGGGCCGGGCCATGCCGGTTCTCATCCTTACCGCCCGCGACCGCTGGAGCGACAAGGTTCAGGGCTTCGATGCGGGCGCTGACGATTACGTCGCAAAGCCGTTTCATCTTGAGGAGGTTCTGGCGCGCATCCGCGCACTGTTGCGACGTTCGGCTGGGCACGCCAAGAGTGAGCTCAATTGCGGCGCCGTGCGACTCGATACCCGCACAGGTCGTGTAGCGGTCAACGGCAATCCGGTCAGGCTGACGTCGCACGAATATCGCCTGCTCGCCTACCTCATGCATCATGCCGGCCGGGTGGTCTCTCGCAGCGAGCTGGTCGAACACCTATACGATCAGGACTTCGATCGTGATTCAAATACGATCGAGGTATTTGTCGGCCGTGTCCGCAAAAAACTCGGCGTCGACGTCATCCAGACTGTGCGCGGGCTCGGCTATCTGCTCGCTCCACCGAGCAATGCGGCTTAATTCTCTTGCGCTGCGGCTGTTCTTCTCGGCAAGCACTTGGACCGTGGTGATTCTGGTCGTCACCGGAGTCGTGCTCTCGTCGACCTATCGCGCCGCCGTGGAGCGTGCATTTGATCGTAGGCTGGGAGTCTACCTGCGCAGTCTCGTTGCCGATGTGGCTACGCCGGAAGAGAATGCCGGCAAATTTCCGCAATCGATTGGCGAGCCCCTGTTCGATCTGCCGCTCTCCGGATGGTACTGGCAAGTGACGCGGCTTGACGGGCCCGCCCGCGACGTACGTTCGTCCCGTTCGTTGTGGGATGCCAGCTTGCCGCACCTCGCCGATGCTGGCGCCTCGTCGACGCCGGGCGGCGCGCGGCAGGGTTATGCAGAAGGGCCCGAAGGCCAGCAGTTGCGCATCGTTGAGCGCACCATCGATCTTGGGGATGAGGGACGTTATCTCGTTGCCGTCGCGGGCGATGCTTCGGAGATCGACGAGGAGATACGCAACTTCGACAATGCGCTTGCCGTCACATTTGGCGTTCTGGCGATCGTATTGCTGCTGACCACGACGTTCCAGGTGCGCTTCGGCCTGGCGCCCCTCAAACGCATTTCCGAAAGTCTTGCCGCCATCCGCTCGGGCACGGCGGAGCGGCTCGAAGGTACATTCCCGGTCGAGATCGCGCCTCTCGCGCGCGAAACGAATGCACTTATCGACGCCAATCGAGAGATTGTCGCACGCGCGCGCACGCATGTTGGCAACCTTGCACACGCATTGAAGACGCCGATCTCGGTCATGATGAACGAGGCTACGAGCCACGGCGGTGATGCGCTTGCTCTGAAAGTGCGGGAGCAGACGGAGATCATGCGCGATCAGGTCACGCGGCATCTCGAGCGTGCCCGGCTCGCGGCGCGCGTTGCGGCGATTGGTACTGTGACCGAGGTCCGCCCCGTACTAACGGCGCTTGCCCGCACGATGGAAAAGATCCACCGCAATCGCGGGATTGCCATCGACGTCGATGCGCCCGAGAGCGCCCGCTTTCGTGGCGAGCAGCAGGATCTCGAGGAGATGGTCGGTAACCTCGTCGACAATGCCTGCAAGTGGGCGCAGTCGCGGGTCGCGATCGAAGCGTTTTTGGAAACACCCGATCCAAAAGATGATCGCCGCACCATACGAATCGTGGTCGACGACGACGGACCCGGCCTTTCGCCGCAGCAACGCGAGCAGGTGGCCCGCCGCGGGCGCCGTCTTGACGAGACGAAGCCGGGGTCCGGTCTGGGGCTCTCAATCGTGGTAGAACTCGCAAACCTTTATGGAGGTGGCCTCACTCTGGGCACCGCGCCGATTGGCGGCCTGCGCGCGGAGCTGACGCTGCCGGGGGCGTGACCCACGCTCGCCCGTAACAGACAATTAATCCTGCGGGAACAGAGTTTTGCCCCAATTTTGGCCATTAGCTGGAGGCTCGGCATTGGCTACTGGGGAAAGCCGGTCCGTTCAAATCGCTGATCGGATGATCTGGGGGCTTGTGACATGTCTTTCGTTCGCCTGAGTGCTGCCGCGTTGGTCGCGCTGTGGCTGGCGGCGTGCGCTGGTACTCCCGAAACGGGCCAAGGACCGAAGGAAAACACCGGCACGCTCGTCGGCGCTGTGGCCGGCGGTCTGATCGGATCGCAGTTCGGCGGCGGGACCGGCGAGCGCATCGCGGCTGGTCTCGCGGGCGCCGCGATCGGCGGCCTCATCGGCAACCGCATCGGCGCCGGCATGGACGATGATGATAAGCGGCGCGCCTATGCGGCACAGATGCAGGCGCTTGAATCCGGGAAATCGGGCGTGGCGGTGGCCTGGAAGAATCCCGATTCCGGCCGCTACGGATCAGTTGTTCCGGGTCCTGCCTATCAGTCCAACGGATTGCAGTGCCGCCCTTACACCCACACGATTTATATCGACGGACGGCCGCAGGTCGCGCGCGGCAACGCTTGCCGCAATCCGGATGGTACCTGGACTGCGGTGGGCTGATCGCGGGCTGTTCCGTAGCTTTGGCGACATAGGGATTGTCTAGCGAAAGTCACGGGGAATTCTGCTGGGCGGCCGTGCGGCCTCCCGCTGACCGATCTCTCGGCTAAGGCGTGCGCGAGGAGCGGCGCAAGGCTGAAATCTCCGAGCAGTTGGTTGTGGCCCGAGGCTGGAACTGCATTTCAGAAGCTTGGCCTCTGCCCCCCTTGCGCGAAAGCGATCTGGTTACGGCAAATTTACGACTTCCCGCTTCCCCGTGTCGCGGCTTTGATGGGTGTTTCGCCGTTGCAGTGGGGCCGTTCGGCGTGATGTAACCGCGCACAGCGCGCCCGATCAGCGCCACTCCCGCTTTTCGCCGCGTCGCCCCGGCGAAGCCGGTTAACCCGACGGAATCATCGATGGCGTTGTGGTTTGGACTCGCATTAATGAGCGCGGCGGCCGTTTGGGCCGTGCTTTGGCCACTGGCAGGACGGCGAGGCGAATTTCGCTCGGGGAGCGACCTCGCGGTCTATCGCGACCAACTCGCGGAGCTCGAACGCGATCGTGAAGCCGGCTTGATAGGGGACAATGAGGCGGCAGCTGCGCACGTCGAGGTATCGCGCCGCCTCATCGCCGCGGCCGATGCGCAAACCGAATCTGCGGACAGGGCGCCCCCGGTGATATGGCGACGCCGAGTGGTCGCTATTGTGGCGCTTGTCCTGGTGCCATTTGGCGCGGCAGCACTTTATCTCGCACTCGGCTCGCCGTCATTGCCGGATCAGCCGCTTGCGTCGCGGCTGGCCGCTTCGCGTGAGAGTCCGTCCGTCGACACCTTGGTGGCGCGCGTAGAAGAGCATCTTTCTCGTCACCCGGATGATGGCCGGGGTTGGGAGATCATCGCGCCGGTTTATCTGCGCGTTGGACGTTTCGACGACGCAGTGAAAGCTCGGCGCACCGCACTGAGGCTCAACGGCGCCAGCGCTGAGCGCGAGACTGCCTTGGGCGAGGCGCTGGTGTTCGCCGCCAACGGTCTCGTGACCGCCGAGGCGAAAGCGGCATTCGAGAGGGCGGTCGCACTCGACGCAAACGTTATTCAGGCGCGCTACTTTCTCGGACTTGCAGCCGAGCAGGAGGGTGATCGCGCGCAAGCTGCCGCGACCTGGCGCGCCCTGATTGAGTCCGCTCCGCCGGATGCGCCGTGGATCGATTTGCTACGAGGCGCGCTCGCCCGTGTCGAGGCGATCGCCGCGCCAGGCCGACAAGCTGGCGGTCCGGGTGTTGGTCCAAGCGGCGAAAAGATCGCAGCGGCGCCCGAGCTAAGCCCTGACCAGCGCAACGCTATGATTGAAGGCATGGTCGAGCGCCTCTCGGAGCGGCTGCATCGGGACGGCGCCGATGTCGAGGGATGGCTGCGGCTCGTTCGCTCCTATATGGTGCTGGGCCAACCCGACAAGGCCCGCGCCGCCGTCGCGGATGCCCGGCGCGCGCTCGCTGGCGACGCGACCAAGTTGCGGCGATTGGATGAACTCCTCAAAGGACTTGGCGTGGAGGGCTAGCGCTACGAACGTGCGCGTGATGACACGCAGATGACCCGCAGACAACGACGCTTCTCCCTTATCGGCGCCGCGCTCGGCATACTTGCACTCGCGGTTGGTTTGGTGCTCAGCGCGCTCAAGCAATCCATCGTGTTCTTCAATTCACCGACCGAGTTAGTCGAAAAGCACATCAAGCCGGGGACGCGCATGCGCATCGGCGGACTAGTGAAGGAAGGCAGCATTTCGCGTGGTGAGGGCCTTGCAGTCCGTTTCGAGGTGACCGACGGCAAGCGTAGCGTTCCAGTCGCCTATCAGGGCCTCTTGCCTGACCTGTTCCGCGAAGGTCAGGGCGTGGTCGCCGAAGGCGCTCTCGATCCGGATGGGATGTTCCGCGCCGATAACGTGCTCGCCAAGCACGACGAAAGATATATGCCGAAAGAGGTCGCTGACGCATTGAAGAAGCAGGGACATTGGAAGGACGATTACGAAAGGAAGCTCGGTGCCGCGCCCGCGCGCAGGGCGGAATGACGCATTTCACGCGTCGCGCGGCATGATTAAAGAGGCAGACGATGATCGCCGAATTCGGCCACTACGCCCTTGTGCTCGCGTTTGCTTTGGCACTCGTGCAGGCGAGCGTCCCGCTGGCTGGAGCGCGCAAGAACGACCCCGTGCTGATGGCTGTGGCGGGTCCGACGGCAGTCGCGCAATTCTGCTTCGTCGCGCTCGCCTTTGTCGCGCTCATGATTTGCTACCTGCGGTCGGATTTTTCCGTCCTCAACGTGTTCGAGAACTCGCATTCGGCAAAGCCGCTCGTCTACAAACTCACCGGTGTGTGGGGGAATCACGAAGGCTCGATGCTGCTGTGGGTTTTCATTCTGAGCGTCTTTGGCGCGCTGGTCGCCCTATTCGGTGCCAACCTGCCGGCCCGCCTCAAGGCTAACGTGCTCGCGGTGCAGTCCTCGATCGCGGCTGCGTTCCTTCTGTTCATCCTGATCACGTCGAATCCGTTCCTGCGCATCCCCGAGGCGCCGTTCGAGGGTCGCGACCTCAATCCCATCCTTCAGGATCCAGGACTAGCCATTCATCCGCCGCTGCTCTATGTCGGCTATGTCGGGCTCTCGATCTCGTTTTCCTTCGCGATTGCCGCGCTCATCGACGGGCGCATCGATGCCGCCTGGGCGCGCTGGGTACGGCCATGGACTCTGCTCGCCTGGATATTTCTGACGCTCGGGATCGCGATGGGCTCCTATTGGGCGTATTACACGCTCGGGTGGGGCGGGTGGTGGTTCTGGGACCCGGTCGAGAATGCATCCTTCATGCCTTGGCTCGCGGCCACGGCGCTGCTTCACTCCGCCCTCGTGATGGAGAAACGGGATGCGCTCAAGGTATGGACGATCCTGCTCGCACTATTGGCCTTCTCACTCTCGCTGATCGGCACCTTTCTCGTGCGCTCGGGCGTGCTCACGTCAGTGCACGCGTTTGCCAACGATCCGACGCGCGGCGTCTTTATCCTCGTTATCCTGGTGTTGTTCATCGGTGGCAGCCTCGCGCTGTTCGCCTTGCGCGCCCCCGTGCTCAAACAGGGAGGCCTGTTCGCGCCTGTTTCGCGAGAAGGCGCACTGGTGCTCAACAACCTCTTCTTGGTGAGTGCCTGTGCCACCGTCTTCATCGGCACCCTCTATCCGCTCGCTCTGGAGGCGCTCACAGGGGAAAAAATTTCGGTTGGTGCGCCATTTTTCAACGCGACCTTCGTGCCCCTTTTTGTTCCTCTCCTCATTGCTGTGCCTTTTGGTCCGCTGCTGGCATGGAAACGCGGGGACCTATTAGGCGTTGCTCAGCGGCTTGTCGGCGCTGCTGCTGTCGCCGTAATCGCCGTCGCTGTGGTCTTCGCCATGGAGGGCGGTGGACCGATTCTGGTGCCGTTCGCGGTCGGTCTGGCGCTATACGTAATGGCCGGGGCTTTGACCGACATCGTGGAGCGCACCGGTTTGCTCAAGGTGCCGCTCGCGACCGCGTTCGCGCGTGCAAAGGGTTTGCCGCGATCTGCCTGGGGCGCGGTCTTCGCGCATTTCGGCCTGGGCATCACCCTGCTCGGCGTTATCGGTGAGACGCAGTGGAGCCTCGAGCGCATTGCGGAGCTCAGACCCGGGCAATCGATCTCGATCCGACGCTATGATCTTCAGTTCGACGGCATGGCCACGCGCCAGGGCCCGAATTACCGCGACCTTGCCGCCCATTTCACGGTGCGGCGCCACGGCGATATCGTCGGTGTGATGGAGCCGGCAAAGCGCAATTTTCCTTCGCGAGCCACCGCCACAAGCCAAACTGCGCTCATGACGCGAGGCGTTTCCCAACTCTACCTGTCGCTCGGGGACACAAATCCGGACGGTTCGGTCGCGGTGCGGCTTTATTATAAGCCGTTGGTGCTGCTCATCTGGTTCGGCGCCGTGGTTATGGCCATCGGCGGCGTGCTGTCGCTCTCGGATCGGCGTCTGCGAGTCGGGGCGCCCCACCCGGCGCGGAGCAAGGCCGCCCTCTCGCCAGCGGAGTAGGGTCCTTGAGGCGTCTTCTCGTCGTCGCACTGCTCGCGCTTTTGGCTATGTCGACTGCGATTGCGGTCGAGCCAGACGAAATCATTTCGGACCCTGCGTTGGAAGCACGCGCCCGCGCGCTGTCCAAGGAACTCCGCTGCATGGTGTGCCAGAATCAGTCCATCGATGAATCGGAGGCACCGCTAGCGCGCGATCTGCGTGTGCTCGTGCGTGAACGATTGCAGGCGGGTGAGAGCGACCAGCAGGTGATCCATTTTCTGGTCGCACGCTACGGCGAGTTCGTGCTGCTGCGGCCGCGCTTTTCATGGCACACAGCCCTGTTGTGGTTCGGTCCGGCAACGATCCTCATCATCGGAGCATACGGGGTCCTCGTGTTGGCCCGCCGCTACCGAGAAAATTTTGATCGTACGGTCGCGAACCAAGAAAGACTTACGGCGGCAGAAGCGGATCGACTATCGCAAATTTTGCGCGACGGCGAACACTGAGTCGGTTGCGATGTAAGATAAATGCCTGCAGCTGCATAGTTTTTTAGCCAGGTCAACGTTACGAAGTTTTAATTTCTCCGACAGCGCCCGGTAAGGAAGCGCTCCCCATCTTGCTGTGGCAACCGGGGCGCCGCTCGGCGCCCACCGCACAGAACCCTATGGAGTGACCGTTATGACTGCGAGCGTTCCCGCTCCGAAATCGCGCATCCTCTCCGCACGTCGTCTCGTACTGCTCGCCGGCGTCGCCGGCCTTGGCGCGACCGTGCTGCTCGGCGGCCCGGGATTTCTCCCGCAGCCGACCAACCCAAGTCTGAGCGCGGTCGCTTACGCTCAAGGCGTGCAGCGCCCGATGGGATTTGCCGACATCGTCGATAAGGTGAAGCCCGCCGTCATCTCCGTCCGCGTAAAAGTTGCAGGCGGCGCCAAGTTGATGGGTTTCGAGGGCGATTCGCCCTTGCCACCGAACGTCGAGCGCTTCTTTCGGCGCTTCGGCTTGCCGGAGGGAGTCAATCCCGAGGAACGGCGCAGCCCGCGCGAGCGCCTCGTGACCGGCCAAGGCTCCGGCTTCTTTATTAGCGCCGACGGTTACGCCGTGACCAACAACCACGTCGTCGATAAGGCCGATACAGTGGAAGTTACGGCCGATGATGGGAAAACCTACACCGCCAAAGTAATCGGTACCGATCCGCGCACCGACATTGCGGTTATCAAAGTCGAGGGCCGCAGCGATTTCCCGTATGTGCAGCTTGCCGAAAAGGCGCCCCGCATCGGCGATTGGGTACTGGCTGTGGGTAATCCGTTTGGCCTCGGGGGCACCGTGACGGCCGGCATCGTTTCGGCGCGGGGCCGCGATATCGGGGCGGGACCGTACGACGACTTCATTCAGATCGACGCTCCGGTCAACAAAGGCAATTCCGGCGGCCCGACTTTCGACGTCGACGGCAACGTGATTGGCGTCAACACAGCCATCTTCTCGCCTTCGGGTGGTTCGGTTGGCATCGCTTTTGCGATCCCTGCTCCGACCGTGAAGACGGTTGTGGCCCAGCTCAAGGAGAGCGGCAAAGTTACGCGTGGGTGGATCGGCGTGCAGATCCAGCCCGTCACCGCGGAGATCGCGGACAACCTTGGTCTGAAAACCCCGCAGGGCGCGCTCGTCGCTGAACCGCAGGCGAATAGCCCGGCCGCCACGGCAGGCATCATGGCCGGTGACGTCATAACGGCCGTGAATGGCAGCCCAGTCAAGGATGCCAGGGATCTCGCGAAGCAGATCGGCAACTTGGCGCCGGGCTCGACGGTGAAGCTGACGGTGTGGCGCAAGGGTGAGGAGAAGACATTCTCGGTTGCCCTTGGCGAATTGCCAAATCAACGTGAAGCGCGGGGAGCGGCGACGCCGGACTCCTCCGGCCCAGAAGGGACCGATGTGCCGCGGCTCGGGCTCACGGTCGTGCCGGCCGGCCAAGTCGCCGGTAGCGGCTCGGAAGGGGTAGTCGTTACCGAGGTCGATCCCAATGGGATTGCATCCGACCAGGGCGTCAAGACTGGCGACGTCATTCTCGAAGTGGGCGGCAAGAAGGTTGCCAATCCCTCCGATGTGCGCAGCGCGCTGAGAGAAGCGCAGAAAGAAGGCAAGCGCACGATCCTCATGCGGGTGAAGTCGGGTGATGCGACGAGGTTCGTCGCGCTGCGCCTCGGCAAAGCCTGAGCGAGAATGGGGCGCACCGCCGGCATCCGTCGCCCCCGCCGGCGGTTCGAACCAGGGGGACGGGCCTCATGCCCGTCCCCATCCCTTCCAGCTCAGCGCCGGTCCGTCGCCTCCGGCGCGGAGCTGGTCGAGAGGTGGCGGGCTAGGCCGCGCCGCTCTCACATTTTCTCGCGTCGCGTCCTCTATCGGGCCAGATGCCAGGACAGTGTGAAATAGTGCCGCTATGATTGATGCAGTCCAGTACGGTTCTACCTCAAGGAACGTCCCTTATCCGAGAGACGGTGGATTCATCATGCGTCTCCTGATCATCGAAGATGACCGCGATGCCGCCGACTACCTGGTAAAGGCATTCCGCGAGGTCGGTCATGTTGCCGATTTGGCAGTAGACGGCGAGGAGGGGCTTGCCCATGCACTCGACGGTCAATACGACGTGCTGATTGTCGATCGCATGTTGCCCAAGCTTGACGGGCTGGCGGTCATCGGCACGCTGCGCAGCAAAGGCGTGGAGACGCCTGCACTCATTCTTTCGGCGCTGGGCCAAGTCGATGATCGGGTCAAGGGGTTGCGGGCCGGCGGCGACGATTACCTGCCCAAGCCCTATTCGTTCTCGGAGCTGCTCGCGCGCACGGAGGCTCTCGCACGTCGGCGTGGCAGCCGGGAGGAAACGGTCTATCGTGTTGGCGATCTCGAACTCGACCGGCTATCGCACCAGGTTACACGCGCAGGCGACGAGATCGTGTTGCAGCCCCGCGAGTTCCGCCTGCTCGAATATCTTATGAAACACGCCGGTCAAGTCGTCACTCGCACGATGTTGCTTGAGAACGTGTGGGATTACCATTTCGATCCTCAGACCAATGTCATTGACGTGCACATCTCGCGGCTACGCTCGAAGATTGATAAAGGTTTTGCGCAGGCTCTGCTGCAAACGGTCCGCGGCGCGGGATACATGATCCGCGACAGCAAATGACGCTGTCATTCCCCGCCTCGCGCGGGATGACATGCGGGGGTGACGGATGACAGCGCTTGGCAAGCTGTTGCGCACGACCGCATTCAAGCTGACGCTGGTTTATCTCACAGTATTCGCGCTGTTTGCCGCTTTCCTACTCGCGTATTTCGCTTGGAACACGCGGCGGCTGATCACCGAGCAAATCACGCAGACGGTCGATGCCGAGATCACTGGCTTGGCTGAGCAATACCGCCAGGGTGGTATCCGCCGCCTCGTTTTCGTCGTCGATGCGAGATCGCGTCGGCCAGGCTCGAGCCTGTATCTCGTGACCACGCGCGCGGGCGAAGGATTGGCGGGCAACGTCGGGTCGCTTGCGACCGGGATTCTTGAAACCTCCGGCTGGACGGAAACCGCCTATAGGCGTTTGGACGATCCCGATGGCGCAGAGCACCACGCTCTCGTGCGTGTGTTTCAATTGCCGGCCGGATTCCGTCTCCTGGTTGGGCGCGATCTCGAAGAGCGGGAGCGGTTACACGACATCGTGCTCGCTGCGGGCCGATGGTCGTTGGCGATCGTCATCGTGCTCGGTGTCGCTGGTGGATTTTTTGTGACGCGGCGGGTTCTCAAGCGCGTGGACGCGATGACGGAGACGACCCGCAAAATCATGGACGGCGACCTGGCGGGGCGCCTGCCGATTGCCGGCACGGGCGATGAACTCGATCGGCTCGCCTCTAATCTCAATGCCATGCTCGAGCGCATCGAGGCACTCATGCGCGGCCTCAAGGAAGTATCGGACAACATCGCGCACGATCTCAAAACACCGCTGACGAGGCTACGCAATCGCTGCGAAGAGGCATTGCGCCTGGCCGAGGACGAATCCCAGTATCGGGCGGCGCTCGAGAGCACGATCGAGGAGTCGGAGGCGCTAATCCGCACTTTCAATGCGCTGCTTATGATTGCACGTGCGGAATCAGGCCAAGCGCGTGACGACATGACTGAAATCGATGCGGCCGAAATCGCGCGGGGGGTGGGAGAACTCTACGAGCCGCTCGCCGATGATAAGGGTATCCATCTCAAGGTCGAAGCGCCGGTGGCGGCCCCGGTGCACGGCAACCGGGAGCTGATCAGCCAGGCGCTTGCCAATCTGGTCGACAACGCCATCAAATACGGGGGCGGGATAAATGGCGCCGACGCAGAGATCATCGTGACGGCACGGGGCGAGGGCGATCGCATCCTGCTGGCCGTCGCCGATAGCGGTTGCGGTATTCCTGCAGCGGAACGCGGTCGTGCGGTCGAGCGCTTCGTCCGCCTCGAACAGAGTCGCTCGCAACCGGGTTCGGGGCTGGGACTGAGCCTGGCCTCGGCCGTGGCCCGCCTCCATGGCGGTGAGCTCAAGCTTGAGGACAACCAGCCGGGCCTCAAGACTGTGATTTCGCTGCCGCGCGCAGGATCGATCCCCCCGCCCGCCTGAGGCGTTAGGATAACGCCATAGTTGCGCTGTGGACTGCGGATTTCAATTGATCGGCTCTTCGGCATCGGGTGCCAACGTCGTTCACGGCTTCAGGGTGTCATTGTGTTGCCGCGGCAATCCGTTGAGCCGTCCGAGACCTGACGCGCCAATCCGAGCGTAGACATATGAACTCGGTGCACGGCTTGTCCGACCATTCGCTTGTGCGACGGATCGCAGCGGCGCCATGCCTGCACGCGGACGCCGAGGCGCGGACCCGCGTCGCAGACTGGCTCGCCGAAATCGCCGATCTGCCCGCTGGACAAGCGCTGGCGCGCCTGTGTGCTACGAGCGCACCACTTGAATCGCTGCTGGCGGGCCTAGCGGCCGGTTCGCCCCACCTCTGGGATCTCGTGCGCGCCTCTCCGCAGCGGCTTCTTACCTTACTTGAGCACGAACCCGAGCGCCGCTTCGCGGACATTCTCGCGCGGGCAAAGCGGGCGATTATCGCCACACATGACGAAACCGAAGTAATGCGCATCCTTAGGCAGATGAAGGCGGAGGCGGCGCTGTTGCTTGGGCTCGCTGATATCGGCGGCGTTTGGCCGATAACGCGGGTGATCGAGCTGCAGACTGTGTTCGCCGACGCGGCGATCGTCGCCGCGGTGGATTACCTGCTGTTGGATGCGCAGCGCCGCGGCCGCCTCAACGTCGATCCCGCGCATCCTGGGAAGGCCTCTGGCTATATCGTGCTCGCCATGGGCAAGATGGGGGCGCGCGAGCTCAACTATTCGAGCGACGTCGATCTCATCATCTTTTATGACCTCGCCGCACGCGTCGGCGGAACGGAGCCCGCGACATTTTACGTGCGGCTGACGCGCTCGCTGGTAAGGCTGTTGCAGGAGCGCACCGCCGAGGGCTATGTGTTTCGCGTCGATCTACGACTGCGTCCCGATCCTGCCTCAACTCAGATCGCCATCTCCACGGCGGCCGCGCTCGACTATTACGAAAGCCGCGGACAGAATTGGGAACGCGCCGCGCTTATCAAAGCGCGGCCCTGTGCCGGCGATCTCGTGGCCGGCGAGGCTTTACTTGGCGACCTCTCGCCTTTCATCTGGCGCAAATATCTCGACTTCGCGGCAGTTGCCGACGTGCATGCGATGAAGCGTCAGATCCACGCATATCGGGGCCACGATGCAATTGCGGTCGAGGGGCACAACATCAAGCTCGGCCGCGGGGGCATTCGCGAGATCGAGTTTTTCGTCCAGACGCAGCAACTCATCGCGGCTGGGCGCCATCCGGAGCTGCGCATCAGAGCAACCCTGCAAACGCTCGACGCGCTGACCGACGGCGGCTGGATCGGCCAAGGCGTCCGGGACGATCTCGGCGCGGCTTACCGTTTCCTGCGTGCGCTGGAAAACCGTCTGCAAATGGTGGCCGATGAGCAGACCCACACCTTGCCGTCCGATCGGGATGCTCTGGAGCGCTTTGCGCGTTTTGCCGGCTCTCACGATCGAGATGCGTTCGGCCAGGCGATGCTTGTTCATTTGCGCAACGTGCAGCGCCATTATGCGACGCTGTTCGAGAACGCGCCGGCAATCGAGGCCGGCCGTCGGCGTTTACTCTTCCCATCCGAGTCGGACGATCGTGAAACGCTCGACGGTCTCGCCGAAATGGGGTTCCGCCGCCCGCCCGAAATATCCGCCCTCGTCCGCGGCTGGCAGATGGGAAGCTACGGCTCGCTCAAGAGCCCATTCGCGCGGGGCCAGTTCGCGGAAGTCGTGCCGGTACTGCTTGAACATTTTGCCCGCTCGGCAGATCCGGACAAGGCAGTCATTGGCTTCGACCGTTTTCTGGCCGGGCTGCACGGCGGTGGTCGCCTTTTTTCACTGCTGCGGCAGAATCCCGATCTGATCGCGCTGATGGCGCTCGTGCTCGGCACCGCGCCACGACTTGCAGACAGTCTTGCGCAGTTTCCGGAAGTCATGGACGCGGTAATCGATCCGAGCTTTTTCGGCGCGCTGCCAGAACAATCCGAGCTTGCGGCAGCCCTCGAGCGCTCGTTGCGCCAAGCGGAATCGTACGAGGATTTTCTCGATCGCATCCGCATCTTCGCGCAGGAGCAGATGTTCCTCATCGGAACTCGTATTCTATCGGGGACACTATCGGCTGAGCAGGCGGGCGAAGCCTTTGCAAGGCTCGCGGATACGCTCATCCGCTCGCTCCACCGCGCCATCGAAGATCACTTCACGCGCCTGCACGGCCGCGTCGCGGGTCAGCAGACCGCCATCTTGGCGCTCGGAAAGCTCGGTGGACGCGAGATGACGGCAAGCTCGGACCTCGATCTCATGGTCGTTTACGAGTTTGAGGCGGAGCGTCCGGAATCGGACGGCCCTCGCCGGCTCCATGGCGCGCAATATTTTTCGCGCCTGACGCAACGTTTGATCAGCGGTCTCACCGCACAGACCAATCACGGCTTGCTCTACCATGTCGACATGCGCCTGCGTCCCTCTGGCCGCTCTGGTCCGCTTGCGACGCAAATCGACGGTTTCGCGGACTACCAGGAGAACGAAGCCTGGACCTGGGAGCACATGGCGCTCACCCGGGCGCGAGTCGTATCGGCCGCGCCGCAATTTGCGGCGCGCGTCGAAAGAGTGATCCGCGGCGTGCTATGCCGCGCGCGGGATTCGGATGTGACCACAGGCGACGTCGTGGAAATGCGCAAGGCCATCGCGGCGGAGAAAGGCGATAGTGACCGTTGGAATCTCAAATACGTCGCGGGAGGGTTGATCGATATCGAGTTCATCGCGCAATATTTGCAACTCATTCATGCGGCGCAAAGGCCCGATATTCTCGACCCATCGACTACTCAAGTACTCGACAAGGCATGGCATCTTGGCGTGCTCAAGCCTGAGGACGCAGAGGTACTGCGCCGGGCCGTGCGGCTTTATCACGACCTCACGCAGGTTCTTCGCCTGTGCTTGTCGGGCCCCTTCAATCCGACGACGGCGGCACCGGGCCTTGTCAGGCTTTTGGCGCGCGCCGCGGACGTGCCTGATTTTGCCACACTCGATGCATTCGTGGCCGAGATGCAAGCCAAGGTGCGGGCAAGCTTTAATCGGATCCTCGGCGCCTCGCTATGATCGGAAGCTGTGCCCAGGATAGGCGCGAAGGGTTATACCTGGTGCGCCTCGACCGCCCTGTCTCGATTGACTAAGCCGCGGCTTCGGCCATCTCCTCCTTCTGCACGATCATCCGGTTTATTGGCAGCCGCAGCAGCACCATCGTGCCGCGCCCCGGTGTCGAGCGGATGCGCATCGTCCCCTGATGAAGTTCGGTGAGGGATTTCGCGATTGCGAGCCCCAAACCCGAGCCCTGATGGCTCTTGGTGAGCTGGCTCTCGACTTGCTCGAACGGCCGCCCGAGTCTCGCGAGCGCATCTTCGGGAATGCCGATGCCAGTATCGGCGATTGAGACACTGACCCAGCCGCCAGCCGTTGCCCGCGCCCGTATCGTGATGCGGCCGCCTTCCGGCGTGAACTTCACCGAATTCGACAAGAGGTTCAGTATGATCTGCTTGAGCAGGCGGTGGTCTGCCGTCAAGCTGATACCGCGCCCGATCCGGGCGGTGAGCTTCAGGCGCTTGTCGTTCGCGCGTGCCGACACAACGCGCATCGCGTCATTGAGGAAGGGCTCGAGGTCGACCGGCTCGGCATCGAGCCGGATGCGCCCGGCCTCAATCTTGGACATGTCGAGAATGTCATTAATCACGTCGAGTAGGTATTGCCCGCTTTGATGGATGTCGCCGCAATACTCTCGATACTTATCGGAGCCCAGGGGACCGAACATCCCAGATTCCATGATCTCGGAGAATCCGATGACGGCATTAAGCGGAGTTCGCAATTCATGGCTCATATTGGCGAGGAACTTCGACTTTGCTTGGTTGGCTTCCTCGGCGCGGGTCTTCTCCTCGGCATATTTCTCAGCAAGATCGGCGACTTCCTCGGCTTGCCGCTCCAGTTTTTGTTGCGAGTGGCGCAGGTCCGCCACCGTTGCCATCAGGCGCCTCTCGCTCTCCATGAGCTTTTCTTCGTGCCGTTTGATGTTCGTGATGTCGGTCCCGACCGAGACATAGCCGCCGTCCTTGGTGCGCCGTTCGCTGATGTGGAGCCAGCGCCCGTCGTCCAGCTGAGCCTCGAACGTACGTGCGCCGGGGCTTTGACCCTCGCTCGTGACTTTTGAGCGGACCACTGGCTTGCGTCCCGCCGCCACAACCGATTCGTAGGACGCGCCAGCCTTGATGGACTCGTCCGGCAGGTTGTGGAGTTCTTGGAAATTCGAATTGCACAACACCAGACGATTCTGTGCGTCCCAGACCACGAACGCTTCGGGAATCGTCTCAATGGCATCGCGCAGCCGCAGGTCCGCTTCGACTGTGCGCTCCACCAGGGTCTTCTGTTCGGTGATGTCTACGGCGATGCCGATGAGATGCGGCCCGCTGTCGCCGGATTGCTGGACCAGCTCGCAACGGGCACGCAGCCATACCCAATTGCCGTTGGCATGACGCATACGGAAGGCATGATCGACTAGGGTGGCTGTGGCATCGGCGAGCTGGGCAGCGAGCCCGTAGAGATCGATGTCGTCCGGATGGACGAGGGCGTTGACCTCACCGAAGCTCAACAACGGATCGCGCGGCTTGAGACCCAAAATCGCAAACATGGAATGCGACCAGAATACGCGGCCGCGTGCCAGATCCCAGTCCCACAGCCCGCAACGTCCGCGATTGAGCGCGGTATCGATGCGCGAGCGGACCGTCTCGTAAATCTGATCGGCTTCGCGCGCGCGGGTCGCTTGCCAATGGAAGGCGAAGCCGAGAATAAGCACCACGAACCCAGTGGTGGCGGAGAGTGTGACGGTCAAGGCGGTATCGGACGCCCACGCTGCCAGCGCATCGGCGCGCCCATGCACGATCGCAAGCTCGCCGTTGGACCAGAGGCTGCGTACGGTCCCGTAGGCCAAGCTGCCATCGGGGAGCGGAATTTCCAAAACACCGGCGGCAGCGCCAAAGGTGGTCAGCGGCTGTGTGGGACCAAGAACGTCGATCAATCGACGCCCGACCATCCCAGCCTCGAGCGGCGCTGTGGCGCTGGCGCTGCCATCCGCGTTCCTGACAAGCTCATGACGGATACCGGCGATGATCACGCCGTCGCCGTTGGCGAGAAGCACCTGACGTCCGGGCGCACGCGCCCATGACGGCATGATGCGCTCGAGCTCGCCTTGCAGCCGGCGGTCCGGCTTGTCGCCCTTCGGCTGCTCCAGCCGTTCGAGTCGACCGACGAGGAAATCAGCGGTGCTTTCGATCTGATTGATAAGCTCGCCGATTGCCTCGCGACGATGATCGAGCACCTGCACGATCGCGCCGACGCAGATTGTCAAGAGAAAGGCGATGATCAGCGCCGGCACCGCGCGTCGCAGCGCCGGCTCGGCGGTGAGCAACCGCCGATAAGCCGGCTTGGCTATCGACTGAGCTAGTCCTTTGATGGAATCAGAACTAACAGACGCGCTCGCGACTTCGGCGCGCGCCATGCCTCGCCTCCGTTCGGGTCCCCATCACCTTCATCGGAAGGATGTGCCGCATCTCTCCGAATCACTTTTCATTGGAATCGAAAGATGGCGATTTGTCGAGAGGCTCGTTAACGAATTTGCAAGAATGATGAATCCAAGCTTTGTCCTTGATTGGCAAAGCGTTTGGGCCGCGGAGCTCAAAAATCCGCGTTCCTGTTTCGTGCCTCAGGCCGATCAGTCCTGGGTGAGCGCGCGTTGCACGATGTCATCTACGTCGGGCGAGAGTGAAGGCGCCGCCGCGACGCGTTGCAGGGCGGCCTCCGCCCGCCCACGCCGCATCGGCTCCAGCATGCGCCAATTCCTGAGGGCCGAGACCAGTCGGGCCGCGAGTTGGGGGTTCTTTGGATCGAGGGCCAGCACTGTATCAACGATGAAGTCGTAACCTCTACCGTCCGCGCGATTGAACTCCTTCTGGTTCGCTAAAGCAAAGGCGTGGATCAACGAGCGCACGCGGTTGGGATTGGCGAACGAGAAGGCCCTATGCTCGGTCAGGGCCTTGACGCGGTCGAGCGTGGCCGGTTCGGGAATGGTTGCCTGGAGGGTGAGCCATTTGTCGACGATCAGCGGATCGTCGGCGTACCTGCTGTAAAAATCTTCCAGCGCGGCTGCGCGCTGCGGCACATCGCAGAGCGACAGCGTCGAGAGCGCCGCCATGCGGTCGGTCATGTTGTCGGCTGCCTGGTATTGGCGGGCGGCGATCGAAACGGCCTCGGGTCGGCCCGCTGCCGCGAGCAGATCGAGACAAGTATTGCGCAGTGCGCGCCGGCCGGCGCTCGCGGCATCGGGCCGGTAAGGTCCGCTTTCAGTGAGTCGATGATAGTGGTCGAACAGTGGCGCGGCGAGGTGCTTGCCGAGCGCCGCGCGCAAAGCGGTGCGGGCCGCGAACACGGCATCGGGATCGACGTCGCGACCAATCTCGCGCGCAATGTCCGCCTCGCCCGGAATGGTCAACGCGAGCGCGACAAAGGCCGGTTCAAGCTGCCCGTCGTTAAGTGTCGCGCCGAGCGCGTCGAGTAATCCCCGATCTTCGCGCGCCGCGCCGTTGGCGCGTAAGGCGGCCGTGTTGTCGACCAGCAGCCGCGTGGCCAGGGTCTGCAGCGCCTCCCATCGGTTGAATGCATCGGCATCGTGCGCGGCAAGGAACCGCAGATCGTCCGAGCTCAGATTGGTCGAAAGCTTGATCGGGGCTGAAAATCCACGATTGAGCGAGGCGACAGGCGGCTCGTGAACATCTGCGAACAGAAGGCTCTCGGCGGGCTTGGTCAAGGTGACTACGCCGTGCTCGATCGTCCGGCCGTTGACAAGCTTGAGCGGCAGGTCGCGCCCATCGCGCCCAACGAGACCGACGGCGAGCGGGATGACCATCGGAGCCTTGCTGGGCTGTCCGGGCGTCGCCGGAATGGTCTGCGCAAGATCGAGCCGATAGGTTTTGGCAGCGGCATCGTAGCTGCCGGTGGCGACGACCTCGGGCGTGCCCGCCTGCGAGTACCAGAGCATAAATTGCGTGAGATCTGCGCTCGCAACATCGGCAAAACACTGCACGAACTGCTCGACCGTCGCCGCCTGACCGTCGTGGCGGATGAAATAGAGGTCCATCCCCTTGCGGAAATTCTCCGGGCCGAGCAGCACCTTCAGCATGCGCACGACCTCGGCGCCTTTTTCGTAGACCGTCGCTGTGTAGAAATTGTTGATCTCGCGATAGACCGCGGGCCGGACAGGATGCGCGAGCGGACCTGCGTCCTCAACGAATTGATGGGTGCGAAGGCCGCGCACGTCGCCAATACGCTCGACCGCGCGCGAACGCTGATCGGCGGAAAACTCCTCATCGCGAAAAACCGTGAGTCCTTCTTTCAGGCAGAGCTGGAACCAATCGCGGCAAGTAATGCGGTTTCCGGTCCAATTGTGAAAGTATTCATGGGCGACGATCGCCTCGATGCGTTCAAAATCGTTGTCGGTGGCGGTCTCGGGCGAAGCCAGTATGTACTTGTCATTGAAAATGTTGAGACCTTTGTTCTCCATCGCACCCATGTTGAAATTGGAGACCGCAACGATCATGAAAATGTCGAGGTCATATTCGCGGCCGAACGCGGCTTCATCCCAGCGCATCGCGCGCTTGAGCGAGTCCATTGCATAGAGGCAACGCTGTTCCTTGCCTGGCTCGACATAGATGCGCAGCGTCACCTCGCACCCTGACATGGTGCGCAAGCGATCCTCGACACAAGCAAGCTCCCCGCCGACGAGGGCAAAGAGATACGACGGCTTCGGAAATGGGTCGTGCCAGACCGCGAAGTGCCGGGTGGTGCCCGGTACGTTGCCCGACGCGACGAGATTGCCGTTGGCGAGCAGCACCGGGGCTTCGCCTTTTTCGGCCTCAATGCGGGTGGTGTAGACCGCCATCACGTCTGGACGATCGGGGAAATAAGTGATGCGACGAAAGCCCTCGGCCTCGCATTGCGTGCAATAGATCGCGCCCGAGCGGTAGAGGCCCGAGAGTTGGGTGTTAGCAGAGGGATCGATGACAGTCTCAATATCCAGCCGGAACCGGCGCTGTGGCGGCTGCGTAATCGTCAGCCGGTTCGGCGTTGCGACGAATTGATCGGGCGGCAGCGCGACGCCGTCAAGCTTCAGGCTCACCAGGTTGAGAGCCTCGCCGTCGAGTACGAGCGGCGCCGGCGCCCCGTTCCCGTTGGGACGCAGCGTGATCGCCGCCCGGACCCGGCTCGCTGCGGGATGGAGCGACACATCGAGTTCCGCCGTCTCCACCAGCCAGTCGGGCGGCCGATAATCCTCAAGACGTACGGGGCGGGCTTCTTCGGTACGCATGGCCGTTCACGTTGCGTGAGCCTCCACGAAGCCTCTGCGTCGAGGGCTCCGTAGTGATGCTGGATGAGGTTGGTTTTTGCTCATATCTCGTCAGTCCACTCTTTGCTTTAATCGCTTTCCACCAAGCCGCAAGCCGTTGTATGGGTGCGCCAAGAACATGGGAGGAATGTGATGAGGATGCTGCGCGTAATCTCCTTAGTTTTGGCTGGGATGGGGTCGATAATCGGGACACCTGTTGCCGCCCCGGCACAAAACTATCCGAACCAAGTGGTGCGTATCGTCGTTCCTTTCTCCGCCGGCAGCATCACCGACGGGCTGGCTCGCATTCTCGCCGACAAACTCGCCGATCTATGGAAGCAGCAGGTCATTGTAGAGAATCGGCCCGGCCTACCAGGCACAACGGGAGTGGCCAAAAGCCCGCCAGACGGCTACACATTGATGCTGACCTCGAATGGGCACACGATCGCCGGCGCGATCAACAAGAACATTCAATTTGATCCGGTGAAGGACTTCGCCGGCGTCTCCCGCGTGGCCTCGGTGCCGCTGGTGGCGATCGTCCCGCCCGAGCTTCCGGCCAAGACGCTCAACGAGTTCATCGGGCTCGCTAAGGAGCGACCCGGTCAGCTCAACTTCTCCTCTGCGGGCGTTGCCAGCACGTCTTATCTGTCTGCCGAAATCTTCAAGCAGGATGCCGACATCAACATCGTGCATATTCCTTATAAGGGCGCCCCCGAGGCTACGACTGCCGTCATTCGTAACGACGCGCAGATGTACTTTGCGCCGATCCCCGCGACGGAGGAGCTGACCGCAGCCGGAAAGGTGAGGGCGCTCGCCATCAATTCCGCCAAGCGCGTTCCGCAACTGCCGGAGGTGCCGACCGTCGCGGAGACCTTGCCGAAGTACAAGTACGAGTCGTGGTTCGGCGTGTTCGCCCCTGCCGGAACGCCAGAACCGATCCTCACCAAGGTGAGCGAGGACATCGCGAAGGTCCTCGAGATGCCGGATGTCAAGGAGAAGTTGCTCGCCCAAGGGTCGATCCCATCACCGACGACGCCGAGCGAGTTCGATGCCATCAACAGGGCAGACACTGAGCGCTACGGCAAGATCCTCAAGGAGGCCGGCATCGCGCCGCAATAGCGCTCCACCGAGCTAAGCGCGCATCGGCGCACGGTCGCCGGCAACGGTTTTTTTGGCTTGATGGGAGATGGCTCATGCGCGCCATGGTGCTGGAGAGGCCGTGCACGCCGCTCGTCATGCGCGAGCGGCCGGCGTCCACGCCGGCGAGCGGCGAAATCCTGATCGAAGTCGCGGCGTGCGGCGTCTGCCGCACCGATCTGCACGTCGTCGATGGCGAGTTACCAAATTCAAATCTTCCGATTGTTCCGGGACACGAGATAGTAGGGCGCGTCGCGGCGATCGGGGCAGGGGCGGCAGGATTGGCCCTGGGCGAGCGCGTCGGTGTTCCCTGGCTCGGCTCGACGTGCGGTATTTGCGTTTATTGCCGCAGCGGGCGGGAGAATCTCTGCGATCGAGCGCTATTTACCGGCTATACGCGCGATGGTGGCTATGCCACGCACGCACTCGCTGATGCGCGCTACTGTTTTCCATTACCGGCACGGCAGGATGACGCCGAGGCCGCGCCCCTCTTATGTGCGGGCCTGATCGGGTGGCGCAGCTATCGAATGGCAAATGCAGGCGAGGAGCTAGCCGGAACGGAGGCCGGCCTAGAGGCGCTCGGGCTTTACGGGTTTGGCGCTGCCGCGCATATTCTGGCCCAAGTCGCTGTCTGGCAGGGCCGCCGTGTCTACGCGTTCACCCGTGTCGGCGACGAAGCGGCGCAGGCATTTGCGCGATCTCTCGGCGCTGTCTGGGCCGGCGGCTCGGATGAGATGCCCCCCGAACCGCTCGATGCCGCGATTATCTTCGCCCCTATAGGCCCGCTTGTCCCCCTGGCGCTCAAGGCGGTGAAGAAAGGTGGCCGCGTAGTCTGCGGCGGCATCCACATGTCGGATATTCCGAGCTTTCCTTATCGGCTGCTCTGGGAGGAGCGGCACGTCGTCTCGGTTGCCAACCTCACACGGGCGGACGCGCACGAATTTCTGGCGCTGGTCCCGCAGGCCGGTGTGAAAAGTCAGGTCACGCGTTATCCCCTTGCAGCCGCCAATGATGCGCTTGCTGATTTGCGCGCAGGCCGCCTGCATGGCGCGGCCGTGCTGATACCCTAATCACGCGCCCGCTCGCGTTCAGAGTCAGCGCGGCGGCGGCTCCGGCTCCGCGTGACCGATCGCGCGTTTGATCGACGGAAAGCGCAGGCGCAGCGCCCGTTCCACCTCGTCCACCTTGTCGTGCACGTCCGCGACTTTGAGCATGGGCTCGACGAGGCAATGGAAATTGACGATCTCTCCGTCGTCGGCTGCACGCACGCGTACGTCATGGATCTCGCCGACGAATTCGACCTTGGTCGCGATCTCGATCAGCGCGTCGCGCACCGCCGCGACGCGCTCGGCTGGCGCGTCGCGACCGGGCTCATCGAATGGCTGCAACGGCTCGATATGCGTTTCGACCTCGACACCTGGGCCCAACTCCTCGCGGATGGCCTCTTCGAGTCCAGTCGCGATGTCGTGCGCCTCGCCGATGGAGACGGCGCCGTCGACCTCGAGATCGAGAGAAACCGCAAGTCGTCCGCCGATCGCGTGCACGATGACGTGGTGAGCCGCGAGCGCGCGGTTGCGCGCAATCACCATGACGCGCTCGAGCGCCGTCTCGTCGTCGAGCGCGCGCGGGTCCGTGGTTACGGTCACTTCGGCGGCGGGACTGTCGGCGCGTATTGCCTCGAGGATGCGCTGTTTGAGCGTCGCCACACGGTCGAGCGGCAGCGTGCGGCTGACCGCAACCTCCAGATCGACGAACAGTACCTTGCCCACCTGCCGCACACGCAGCCTCTCGATTCCGACGACGCCTGGAATGCGGGTCACGGCGGCAGTGATTTTCCCGGCGGCTCCGGGCGGCGCGGTATCGGTCAGCGTATCGATAGTACGTCGGCCGAGCCGCCAACCGGCGATGCAGATCACTAGCGATACCGCTATGGCCGCGACGGAATCGGCCGACGCATAGCCGAGCGCGATTCCAAAGAGTCCGACCAACACCGCCAACGACGACCACATGTCGGAATCGTAGTGCAGCGCGTCCGCTTCGAGCGCAGGGCTCGAGGTCTCTTCCGCCGTTCGACGGAGTACCCGCGCGCGGAGGAAATCGACCACGATCGAGAGCGTGATCACGGCGAAAGCCCACGGCGTCGCCACTACCTCCGGCGGTTGCGCGCTGAGGAGACGCTTCGCCGCCTCCCAAATCACGATCCCCGCAAGAATGAATAGCAGCGCGGTTTCGGCGAGCGCGGAGACACTCTCGATCTTCCCGTGACCGTAATGGTGCTCGGCGTCGGCGGGCTTGCCCGAAGTCCGCACGGCGAAATAGGTCATCACAGTGGCACCGAGGTCGATCAAAGAATGGGCCGCTTCCGACAGAAGCGCGAGCGACCCGCTCATGACCCCGACTATCCCCTTGGCCGTCGTCAAACCCGCCGAGGCGGCGATCGAGGACAGTGCAACCTTCTGCTTGACGTCCGTCATCATTCGCCTGTGCGTTGCGACGTAACGATCGGGGTGGCGCCCGTCAATGCAGCGGAACCAGATCCGTTGCGGTTGCCAGTTGTGGTTTCCGCAGCGTCGGAATGCAAATGAGTTGCATGTGAGGGCGGCGCGGCAGGAGGGCCAAGCAAGGTTCGGTACCATCGCCGATTCTTACTTCCGCGACCGCGCTGCGCAGAGATGAACGGTCGTCATCGGATGCAAGACTGGTACTGCGACTTCCCATTTAGACCGGTATGATCGTAGAAATGGGCCTGCTGTTCCAGCGACCGGAAAAACGTATGGATTTGAACGATCTGGAGCGCAAATTCTGCATTGCCCCGATGATGGAATGGACCGATCGGCATTGCCGGTTCTTCCATCGCCTGCTCACGCGCTGTGCGCTCATCTATACCGAGATGATCAGCACAGGTGCCGTGCTTCGCGGACCTCGCGCGCGGCTCATGGCATATGACGCTGCCGAGCGTCCGGTTGCCCTCCAGCTCGGCGGCTGCGATCCGCGACAACTTGCCGAATGTGCGCGCATCGCCGAGGAGTTCGGGTACGCCGAGGTCAACCTCAATATCGGCTGTCCCTCCGACCGCGTGCAGGAAGGTCGCTTCGGCGCGTGCTTGATGGCAGAACCTGCTCTCGTCGGCGAGTGCGTTGCGGCAATGGCGGCTGTGGTCAAGCTGCCCATCACAGTGAAATGCCGGATCGGGATCGACGATCAAGACCCAGAGGAGGCGCTCGAAGCCCTCGCCTGCGCGGTTGAGCGCGCTGGCGTTGCCGCGCTGATCGTGCACGCGCGCAAAGCCTGGCTCGATGGTCTGTCGCCGCGAGAGAACCGCGACATCCCGCCGCTCGATTATGCCTGCGTCTATCGGATTAAAGCCGCACATCCCGAGCTTTGTGTCGTGCTCAACGGCGGCATAACTGGCCTCGACCAAGCCCTCGCGCACCTTGGCCACGTCGATGGCGTGATGATGGGACGGGCCGCCTATCAAGAGCCGTGGCGGCTCTTAGCCGTCGATCCGGTGCTGTTCGGGGAAAGCGCGCGCTTCGCGTCGCCCAAGGCGGCGGCCGAGGCGCTGGTTCCGTACATCGAGCGCGAGCTTGCGCGCGGTACCCACCTCCACGCCGTAACGCGGCATGTGCTCGGCCTGTTCCGCGGAGTGCCCGGCGCTCGGGCTTTCCGCCGGCATTTGGCAACTGAAGCATTGAAACCGGGCGCGGGCGCAGCCACGTTCCGTGCTGCGCTCGCGCTCGTGGCGGAGCTTGCCGGGCAAAGCGCGCACGTCGCTGCGGCTTGATCCGAGACGATTCCCTTCGGAGCAGGACATGATCTCGGGCGTCCCGCTGAGCGAGCTCATGCTGATTGCTGCCCTGATCCTGGTGGCCGGCGCTGTCACCGGTATCCTCGCGGGCCTTTTCGGAATCGGAGGCGGCGCGCTTATCGTTCCGGTTCTCTACGAAGTGTTCGGCGTACTCGGCGTGCCGGAGGAGGTTCGCTTCCAGCTGTGCGTCGGCACTTCGATCGCGATCATCGTTCCGACCAACGTCTTCTCCTATTTGACCCATCGCGATCAAGGCGCGGTGATGATGGATGTGGTGCGCGCTTGGGCGGCGCCGGCGGTGATCGGTGTGGCGGCCGGCTCGCTCGTCGCGGCTTTTGCACCTAGCGCGGTGCTCAAGCTCGCCTTCGTGATCATCGCAACGGTGATCGCTTTCAAGCTCCTGTTCGGACGCGACAGCTGGCAGATTGCCGGCGATTTGCCTGGCCCTGTCGGCATGACTGTCTACGGCGCATTCGTCGGGTTTGCCGCCTCGTTGATGGGCATCAGCGGCGGCTCGATCTCCAACATGATCCTGAGCCTCTACGGCAAACCGATCCATAAGGCGGTCGCGACCTCTGCGGGTCTCGGCGTGCCGATCACGGTCGCAGGTGTAATCGGCTATATCCTGGCCGGTCTTCCCCAGCAGTCGCTGCTGCCGCCGCTCTCGCTTGGGTTCGTGTCGCTGATCGGCTTTGTCCTGATGGCGCCGGTCTCGAGTTTCACTGCGCCATACGGTGCGCGGTTGGCCCATGCGCTATCGAAGCGCCGACTCGAAATCGCCTTCGGTTGTTTCCTGCTCGCCGTGTCCATACGCTTTTCGGCAAGCTTAGTCGAATGATCGTTACGGGTACCCGCGCATCATCAGCTTATCCCCGCGTACCTCCCAGCTCTCCAGCCGATTGAGGAAGGTCATGCCGAGCAGGCTGGTGCGAAGTTGACCACCTTGCGCGACGAGCGCTGGTACGGAGCGCTCCGTGATATCGCCGATTGACAGCCGATCGAGCGTGACCGGCGCGGCGCGCGCGCGACCATTGGCCGTGTCGACGTTCACGGAGTAGTTGAGCACTTCGAGCGGAAGACCTGCGGCTTTGGCGGCGTCCTGCGTGAGCACGACGGCACTCGCGCCGGTATCGAGGACCATCGGTATGCGGGCGCCGTTGACTTGCGTCGCCACGGAGAAGCCGCCGCCGCTTCCGCGCGCGATCTCGACTGTGCGCCCCCTTGTTGCGGCACGACCCGGGATGAGCTCGGCCAGCACCCGGTCGGCGACCTCGCGCAACTCGAACCGATAGGTATATCCGAGCCCCAACAGCGCTGCCAGCATGGCCCAGATGAGGGCGGATTCGAGCACGCGGGAAAAACGCTGGCGAAAGAGCGTCAATGCAATCAGGCCGATGAGCGCCACGGCCATGACTTTTGTTTCGAACGAAGAGGTATCGAGCCGGGAAAGTTCTGCCAGTGCCGTTTCATTCTGCTGCAGGACGAGGACGAGCAGTGCGACTGTCAGAGCGGCGAGCAGGATCCAGAGCAGGCGGCGCACGATGCTGTCCTCAGCCGACGCTAGACTCTGTTGCGTTCGCTGGAACCACACGCGGGCGCTCTGGGCTTGTCAAGGTCTGCTCGTCCTCGCGAGGGGCACGCGATGCGATGGCCCGTTGCGGAAACACGTTTTCTTCTAAATTGCCGAGAGAGGGAGGTCTTCGGCCGACCAGCGATGGCTTGACCAGGGCCCGATTGGCGTGATGGGGTGTGGAGGTTGAATAACTAGCGCGCGCATCGTTAGCCTAGCGGAGCGACATGAAGCTTTACGATGGAGGTCGGGCGCCCAATCCGCGTCGCACGCGGATATTTCTCGCCGAGAAGGGCATTACCTTGCCCACCGAGCAAGTGGATCTCGGCGCCATGGCGCAGATGTCGCCGGCCTATGCCGCGATCAATCCGCTCAAACGGGTGCCGGCCCTGGTGCTCGATGACGGCACGGTGATCACGGAATCGATTGCAATCTGCCGGTATTTCGAGGCGTTCAAGCCCGATCCGCCACTGTTCGGGCGCGGCGCCTTGGAGCTTGCACGAATCGAGATGTGGAATCGGCGCCTGGAGCTGCATTTGTTGTTTCCGGTGTCGCACGTGTTTCGCAACTCGCATCCGGCAATGAAAGACATGGAAGTGCCGCAGGTGCCGGCGTGGGCCGAGGCCAACAAGCCGCGTATTCAGGAATTCGTCGCCTTGCTGAATGAGGAGTTGAAGGACCGGCCGTTCATTGCGGGGGACGCATTCACGGTGGCTGACATTACCGGCCTCGTTGCCATCGACTTCATGAAGCCGGCAAAGCTGGCGGTACCGGATGAGTACAAGCATCTCACGCGCTGGCACGCCGATATCGCTGTCCGGCCGAGTGCATCGGCCTGACCATGCGCCTGACCATCGTGGGATCGGGTGATGCCTTCGGCTCCGGTGGCCGGTTCAATACCTGCTTCTTTCTCGAAACCGCCAAAGGGACGCTTCTGGTCGACTTCGGCGCCTCGTCGCTGGTCGCGCTCAAGGCGCACGGCCTCGACCCCGACCGTGTCGACGGCATCTTGCTTTCGCATTTGCACGGGGACCATTTCGGTGCGCTTCCGTTCCTCCTGCTCGACGCTCAGTTTCTTGCACGCCGCGAGCGGCCGTTGCTGATTGCAGGCCCGCCAGGCACGCGGGCACGGGTCGATCAACTCCTCGAAGTATTCTTTCCGAAATCAACGACCAACAATTGGCGTTTTTCCTGGAGTGTGATGGAGATCGAGGTCGGCCGCCCGACAGAAGTGCTGGGACACTCCGTCACCACGACCGAGGTGCTGCATTACTCCGGTGCGCCCTCAACCGCTATCGTGGTCTACGACGGGGAGAAGCGCTTCGCCTATTCCGGTGACACCGAATGGGTGGAAGCGCTCCTATCCGTCGCCGACGGCGCCGATCTCTTGATCATCGAGTGCTTCGCGTATTGCGGCAAATTACCGGGCCACATCAGCTGGGATGTACTAAAGAAGCATCTGCCCGATCTGCGCGCGCGGCGCATCATGCTTACGCACATGAACCCGACCATGCTTGCCCACCTCGAGGAGGTCAAAGCCGCCGGCTTGCTCACCGCAGAGGACGGCGCGGTGATTCAGATATGACAGAGGTGACACTCGCCGCGTGCGAACGTTCGGTCGGTCACCGCTCCAGCCGGGCAATGAGGCTCGACGTATCCCACCGGCGTCCGCCCATTTTCTGCACCTCTGCGTAGAACTGGTCCACGAGGGCACTCACCGGCAGGCTCGCGCCGTTCTTGCGCGCTTCGCCCAGGCAAATGGCAAGATCCTTGCGCATCCAATCAACCGCAAAGCCGAAATCGAACTTGCCTGCCGTCATCGTCTTGTATCGGTTCTCCATCTGCCACGACTGGGCCGCGCCCTTGGCGATGGTTGCGATCACGGCTTCGATATCGAGCCCCGCCTTTTTGGCAAAATGAATACCTTCAGATAGGCCCTGCACCAGTCCGGCGATACAGATTTGGTTGACCATCTTGGTGAGTTGGCCCGCCCCAGCGGGGCCGATGAGCTTGCACATGCGGGCGTAGGCTCCAATCACCTTCTCGGCGCGGGCATAGGGCTCTGCATCGCCGCCGCACATGACGGTCAGTGCCCCGTTTTCGGCGCCTGCCTGGCCGCCCGAGACGGGCGCGTCGATGAAGCTGAAACCGCGCTCTTTGGCCTGCGCCTCAAGCTCGCGTGCGATCTCAGCCGAAGCGGTGGTGTGGTCCACGAACACGGCCCCATTTTTGATGCCGTGGAATGCGCCGTTCGGCCCGAGCGTCACCTCGCGCAGGTCGTTATCGTTGCCGACACAGCACATGACGAAGTCTTGGCCCTCGGCCGCGGCCTTCGGTGTCGCCGCGCTGTGCCCGCTGTATTGTCCCACCCATTTCTGGGCTTTTGCGGCGGTGCGGTTGTACACGGTGACGTCGTGGCCGCCCTTGTTCTTAAGATGCCCTGCCATGGGATACCCCATGACCCCGAGACCGAGAAAAGCCACCTTCGCCATCCTGTCCTCCATCGAGCACTGCCGTGCGGGCACGCGAATACCTATATCCGAGAGTGATTGCGACGGCGCGGCACTGGCGTCAACCGTCATCGCGTTGACCAGACCGGCGCCCCTTCTATGGTGTTGCCGGAGAAAGTGCGATGGCGAATAAGGAACAAGTGCTCGCGGCTCTCGAAAGCGTCGTGAGCCCGGAGGGAACTCCGCTGCCAAGAACCGGCGCGCTATCGGACGTGGTCGCAGGCGACGGCAAGGTGTTCTTTTCCATCACCGTGGATGCCACCGATGTCAAAGCGTGGGAGCCAGTGCGTAAGCATGCCGAAGAGGTCGTGCGCGCGCTGCCGGGCGTGCAATCCGCCCTGGTCGCGTTGACGGCGGAGCGCAAAGGCGGCGCGGCATCCGCTCGGTCGCCGCAGGGTACGCGGGCTCCTCCCGCGCGCGGAACGGCCCGCGGCGAGTCGATCCAAGGCGTGCCCGGCGTGGAGGCGATCATCGCGGTTGCGTCGGGCAAGGGCGGGGTCGGAAAATCAACCACGGCGGTCAATCTCGCGCTCGGCTTAAGCGCACTCGGTCTCAAGGTCGGCATCCTCGATGCCGACATTTACGGTCCCTCGTTGCCGAAGCTCCTCGCGATTCGCGAGCGGCCACAGACGATCGGTGGGACACGGCTTAAACCGATCACCCGCTATGGCCTCACTGTCATGTCGATCGGCTTCCTCATCGATGAGGACACGGCAATGATCTGGCGCGGCCCGATGGTGATTTCGGCGCTCACGCAGATGCTGCGCGAGGTCGAGTGGGGAAAGCTCGACGTGATGGTGGTCGACATGCCGCCCGGCACCGGCGATGCCCAACTCACCATGGCACAGCAGGTGCCGCTCAAGGGAGCGGTTATTGTATCTACGCCACAGGACCTCGCGCTGATCGACGCCCGGCGCGGCGTCTCCATGTTCAAGCGAGTTAACGTGCCGGTACTCGGGATCGTCGAGAACATGAGCTATTTTCTCTGTCCGAGTTGTGGCACGCGCGCCGATATTTTCGGCCATGGCGGAGCGCGGCGGGAGGCGGAGCGGCTCGGCGTGCCGTTTCTCGGCGAAGTCCCACTGCATATGGCAATCCGCGAGAAGTCGGATGCCGGTCTTCCCGTGGTCGCGACCGAGCCGGACAGCTCGCACGCGAAAATCTATCGCGACATCGCCGCCAAGGTGCAGGACCAAATCAAGAGTGGCAGCCTCAGCCGCGCGGCCCCCAAGATCGTCATCGAGGCATAGGCCCTACGCTGGCCATTCAGGTCGACGGCGCTCCGACCAACGCTGGCAGTTCGGCCAGCGATTGCACCGTACGATCGGGCTTGCCCGGGAGCCGCTCCGGTCGTTGGCCATAGCGATTGCACCATACGACCTGCATGCCGAACGCCGAGGCCGCATAGGCATCCCACGCGTTCGATGATTGGAACGCAATCGCGGCAGCCGGCACCTCGAGACGGTCGACGGCGAGTTGATAGACCTTGGGGTGCGGCTTGTAGACGCCGACCGCCTCGACCGAGAGCACGGCATCAAGCAGCGACTCCAGTCCGGCGGCCTTGACCGCCGCATCGAGCATCTTGGGTGAGCCGTTCGACAGGATCGCCGTCCGCAGGCCCGTCTGTTTCAGGCGTGTGAGGACGTCGGGGATTTCGGGAAATGCATCGAGCGTCAGGTAAAGATTCATCAGCCGATCGCGCAGGCCACGTTTGTCCAGCGCCAATGTCTCCAACGCGAAGTCGAGAGCGTCTGAGGTCACCTGCCAGAAATCCGCGTGCCGACCTTGAAGACTCCGCAGCCAGGTGTATTGCAGCTGCTTGTCACGCCAGAGCGCGGTCAGCTTATCGACGGTCTCCCCGAGCACATCACGGCAGCCTCTGGCCGCTGACGAAAAATCGAACAGGGTCCCGTAAGCATCGAAGACGCAAGCCTGCACGCCGGTTAAAGGTAAGTTGCTCATGCGGAGCACCTCAGTTACGGCTCGTTGACGATGATCCACTAACACATTCCACAATGGGGCCGCACGTTAGTGCCGCCCGCTCGGTCACAACCCTCCCCCCGCGCAAACGGGGAGAGGGAGCGGACCGAGTCTGCCACAGTCGCTGATTCTTCAACACGCACGGGCTCGCGCGACGTCACGGCTCGGCGCTGAACCGCATTTGCCAGTCCTATTCACTTGTCAAACAGCCCATCTCGTTCCCGCAGCGCGTTTTTGCGCCCGGGTTTTGCTTTT